>NZ_JBVHZH010000029.1:18365-115453 GCF_055574515.1 Streptomyces sp. NPDC029466 | reverse complement strand
TCCGTTCCCTCCCTTTGTAGTATGCGTGTGGGGGAGAGAAAGAGGAGGAGGGGTACCCCACCCCCCCCCCCCCCCCACCACCCCCCCCCCGTCCCCCCCCCCCCCCCCCCCCCCCCCACCACCCCCCCCCCCCCCCCCCCCCCCCCACCCCCCCCCTCCCCCCCCCCCCCGCGGCGTGTGCGGTGGGTGCGGCCCGCCGGGGGCCGCACCGGGTCTCAGACCAGGAAGTCCCGCGCCAGCCGCTCCGCCGCCCGCTCCAGCAGCGGGCCCGCCCCGGCCATACAGCGGGCCGGGTCCGGCTCCAGATCCGTCAGGGCGTAGGCCCGCCGGATGCCGGCCGCGGCGAGCGCCTCCTGGGGCAGCTGGAGCCGGCCGCAGACCGCGACCACGTCCAGACCGGCCGCACGGGCCGCGGCGGCGACCCCGGCCGGCGCCTTGCCGTGCAGGGTCTGCGCGTCGAGCGAGCCCTCGCCGGTGATGACGAAGGTGGCCTTCGCCAGCGCCGGGGCGAAGCCCAGGACGTCCAGCATGACGTCGATGCCCGGCCGGAAGACCGCGTCCAGGCCGACCAGCGCGCCGTAGCCGATACCGCCCGCGGCGCCCGCGCCCGGCGCCAGCGCGTGTTCCGCGGCCCTGGGGCCCACCGCACCCGCCAGCACCTCGGCATAGTGCGCCAGGGCCGCGTCCAGGGTGGCCACGTCCTCCTCGCTCGCCCCCTTCTGCGGGCCGTAGACCGCCGGGGCGCCCTTCGGGCCGGTGAGCGGGTTGTCGACGTCGCTGGCGAGCACGATCACGGTCTTCGCGAGCCGCGGGTCCAGCCCCGACAGATCGGCGGTGGCCAGGTCGCGCAGCGGGCCGCCGCCCGGGGCGACCGGCTCGCCGTCCGCGTCCAGGAACCGCGCGCCGAGCGCCGCGAGCATCCCCGCCCCGCCATCGGTCGTGGCGCTGCCGCCGACGCCGAAGACGATCGAGGTCGCGCCCGCGTCGAGGGCGGCGAGCAGCAGCTCACCGGTGCCGTACGTGGTGGCCGTCAGGGGCGCGAAGACGCCCCCGGGGAGGTGCTGGAGTCCGGAGGCCTCCGCCATCTCCACCACCGCCGTGCCGTCGTCCCGCAGCGCGAAAGTGGCCGTCACCGGCACGCCGGTCGGGCCGGTGACCCGGGCCTCGTAACGGGTGAAACCGGCCGCGAGGGCCGCTGCGACCGTACCGTCGCCGCCGTCCGCGACCGGGACGGCCGAGACCGCCAGCCCGGGGACCGCGCGCCGCAGACCGGCGGTGACATGCTCGGCGACCTCGACGGCCGTGAGCGAGCCCTTGAATTTGTCCGCGGCGATCAGCACATGTGCTGTGGGTGTCCTTGATGCGTCCGCCACCGTGTTTCCCCTTGCTTTCGAACTGGCAGTCGCGCCGCTGTGACCTTATCCGGCACGCGCCACGGCGAACAGGGCACACCGGTCCGCGGTGCCGCCGAGCGCCCCCGGTGTGCGCCCCTGGAAGATCCGCCGGGCGGGCGCGGCCCCGGACCCGCGCCGTCTAGGCTCGCGCCGTGACGACCATGGACTACGCCGCTTACATCGCCGGTCTGCCCCGTGTGATCGCGGGCGCGGGCACCCTCTTCCGCGACGCGGAGGGCCGTCTGCTGCTCGTGGAGCCCAACTACCGCGACACCTGGATCCTGCCCGGCGGCACCGTCGAGTCGGACGCCGGCGAATCGCCCCGGCAGGCCGCCCGCCGCGAGACCGCCGAGGAGATCGGCCTGGACATCGAGCCGGGCGCGCTGCTCGCCATCGACTGGGTACGCGGCACGAACCGCCCGCCGCTGGTGTCGTACCTCTACGACGGCGGGGTGCTGGACGCCGCCCAGCTGTCCGCGATCCGCCTCCAGGAGAGCGAGCTGCTGTCCTGGCGCATGGTGCACTGGGACGAGGCCCAGACGCTGGTGAGCCGGGAGATGGCGCTGCGTGTCGACGCCGCGCTGAAGGCCCGCGCGGCCGGCCGTGGCCCGGCAGAACTGGAGGACGGTGTTCCGCCGAACGCGTCTGACGGCCCGTCGAAATGAGGTGGACACCGGTACGGCCGTGCTCCCTAGGCTGACCGCCATGACCGCCATGAACGCCATCGCAGCCGAGATCGCACAGGTGCCGGGGATCATCGGGGTGATGCTCGGCGGAAGCCGGGCCCGGGGCACCCACCGGCCGGACTCCGACTGGGATCTGGGGGTCTATTACCGGGGTGAGCCGGACCTGGCGGCGCTGGAGACGCTGGCCGCGGAGGTGACCGGCGGTCCCGTCGAGGTGTACGGGCCGGGGGCCTGGGGTGCGTGGGTCAACGGCGGCGCCTGGCTGGAGCTGCCCGACGGCCGCCAGGTGGACTGGATCCTGCGGGACGTCGACCGGGTGCGGCAGGTCTGGGAGGAGTGCCGCGCGGGCCGCTTCGAGATCGGCGTACAGGCCGGTCACCCGCTCGGTTTCTGGTCCCCCGCCTATCCGGGCGAGGCGGCGCTGGGCCGGGTGCTCGCCGACCCCGGGGGCGAACTGGCCCGGCTCCGGCAGGAGACCCAGGACTATCCGGAGCCCCTGCGCAAGGCACTGACCGGCGGCGCGGTCTGGGACGCCGGGTTCTCGGTGGCGATGGCCGGCAAGTCGTCCGCGGCCCGGGACGTGCTGCACTCGGCCCTGTGCCTCTCCCGCGCCGTCGGCTACCTCGTCCAGGCCCTGCACGCCCACCACCGCACCTGGTGCCTCAACGAGAAGGGCGCACTCGCGGCGGCCGCGGCGATGCCGGAGACACCACCCGGCTTCGGCGCCCGTGCCGCTGCCCTGCTCGGCGAACTCGGCCACGCGGAAGAGGAGTTGGTCCGCTCGCTGACCGCGGCGGAGGAGCTGGTGGCGGAGGTGCGTGAGGTGACGGGGGGCTAGGGATCGTCCCGGCGGAGGTCCCGTCGAGCGGGGCCGTGCGGAGCGCCGTCAGCCGACGGACTCCGCCGGGAACAGGCCGTCCTCCGTGCGCTCGAAGGCGAGCAGGCGGCGCTTGCGGTCGAGGCCGCCGCCGTAGCCGGTGAGGCTGCCGTTGGCGCCTACGACGCGATGGCACGGGACGATGATGCCGACCGGGTTGCGGCCGTTGGCCAGGCCGACCGCGCGGGACGCCGACGGGGTGCCGAGCCGCTCGGCGAGTTGCCCGTACGAGACGGTCCCGCCGTACGGGATGGTGCACAGCGCCGCCCACACGCGGCGCTGGAAGGGCGTGCCGCGCAGGGCCAGCGGCAGGTCGAAGGTGGTCAACTCGCCGCGGAAATAGGCCCGGAGCTGGGCGATGGTCGCGGCGAACGGGGGCTCGCCGGGGTCCGCCGGGTGGCCGAAGGTCTCCTGGGGCGGGCGGTGGCGCTGGCCGGTCATGTAGAGGCCGCTGAGGGACTCTCCGGTGGCGACGAGGGTGAGCGGCCCCACCGGGGTGTCGTCCAGGACGGTGTGGGTGACGGGGGCGGCGGGTTCGGGTGCGTGCACAGTCATGGCGGTGGGCTCAGTTCGTCGGGAGGTGATTGATGGGGTGGTCGTCGGTCGCCCAGAGGTACTGGACGGCGTAGGCGCGCCAGGGGCGCCAGAGCGCGGAGTGCCGGATGAGGGCCGCCGGGGTGTGCGGCAGGCCGAGGCCGGCGGCCGCGCGGCGCAGCCCGAGGTCGGTGGGGGTGAAGGCGTCCGGGTCGCCGAGGGCGCGCATGGCGACGCATTCGACGGTCCAGGGGCCGATGCCGGGCAGCGCCGCGAGCTGCGCCCGGGCGGCGTCCCGGTCGCTGCCGACGCCCAGTTGCAGCGCACCGGAGCCGAGGGCGGCGATGACGCCGGTGAGGGTGGCCCGGCGGGTACGGGGCATCGCCAGCTGTTCCGGGTCCAGCCCGGCGAGCGCGGCGGCGGTCGGGAAGAGATGGCTGAGGCCGCCGTCCGGGTCGTCGATCCGTTCGCCGTGCGCACGGACCAGCCGTCCGGCGTGGGTGCGGGCCGCCGCGGTGGAGACCTGCTGGCCGAGGACGGCGCGGACCGCGAATTCGTCCGCGTCGACCGTCCGCGGGACCCGGCGGCCGGGCGCCTTGTCGACGAGCGGGGCCAGCCGCGGGTCCTCGCGGAGCAGTCCGTCGACGGCTTCCGGGTCCGCGTCGAGGTCGAGCATCCGGCGGCAGCGGGCGATGGCCCCGGCCAGATCGCGCAGATCGGTGAGGGAGAGGCGGCAGTCGATGTGGTCGGGGCGGGGTGCGAGGGCCACGATGCCGTGCCCGTAGGGGAGGTTCAGGGTCCGGCGGTAGGCGCCGTCCCGCCACTCCTCGACGCCGGGGACCGCGGTGGCGGCGAGATGCCCGAAGAGGTTGTCGGGGTTCAGCGGCTGCCGGAAGGGCAGCCGCAGCGCGAGCGCACCGGGCACCGTCGCCCTCGGGCCCGGCCGGGCGCGCTGCCGCAGCTCCGTCGGGGGCAGCGCGAAGACCTCCCGGACCGTCTCGTTGAAGGTGCGGATGCTGGCGAAACCCGCGGCGAAGGCGACCTCGGCCATCGGCAGTGTGGTGGTCTCCACCAGGAGCCGGGCGGTCTGCGCCCGCTGGGCGCGGGCCAGGGCGAGCGGGCCGGCGCCCAGCTCGGCCAGCAGCTGCCGCTCGGTCTGCCGGGTGCTGTAGCCGAGCCGGGCCGCGAGGCCGGGGACACCCTCGCGGTCGACGATGCCATCGGCGATCAGCCGCATGGCGCGGGCGACGAGGTCGGCCCGCTCGTTCCACTCCGGGGACCCCGGGCTGGCGTCCGGGCGGCACCGTTTGCAGGCCCGGAAACCGGCCTGCTGGGCGGCGGCCGCGCTCGGGTAGAAGCGCATGTTCTCCGGCTTGGGAGGCACCACGGGGCAGCTGGGACGGCAGTAGATACGGGTGGTGAGCACCGCCGTGAAGAACCAGCCGTCGAAGCGGGCGTCCTTGGACTGCACGGCGCGCAGACAGCGCTCGGTGTCGGTGTGCATGACCTCAGGATTCCTCAGCCGAGGCGCTCCGGCTGGCGAGAATCCGACATCAACGTGGGGTGACCAGGGAGGGCGGCGCGGTCCGTCCCGGTCCTCGTGCGGCGGGGGCCGGCAGCGCTGTCGCGGGACGGCGGCAGCGACCCGCCGCCGGGCTGCCCGGCGCACGCCTAAGATGATCTCCACTCAGGCGTCGCCTCCGGCGCAGCATGTCATGGGCATGCTGCCGCTTCGGCGTACGACTTCCCGGGCCCCGCCGACTGAAGCGATCCATGATGCGTACTCAACTCCCGAACGCGGCCCTTCGCCGGGCGCTCACACCGGTACTCACACCGGTACTCACCGCCCTCGCGACGCTCACCGTCCTCTCCGCCCTCACCGGATGCGGTCTCATCAGGCCCAGCACGTACGACACGGACGAGACCGCCATCGAGGCCGACTCCGGCGAGGAGTTCACGCTGTCCGTGCCCTCCAACGCCTCGCTCGGCGAACGCTGGTACGTGGCCGAGCCGAAGCCCGCCGCCGGTGTCGTGCGCGCGGCGGGCGAGGATCAGGAGGGCTCGGGGAGCGAGGCGGACGGGGCAGGCGGCGGCAGCCAGCTCTTCCGCTTCAAGGCCGTCGGCCGGGGCAGCACCACGATCCGGCTGATCCACTGCCCCGTGCACGCCTGCATCGGCCAGGGCCACGACTCGGCCACGGCTTCGCCGCCCCCGCCCGCCGGCCCCACGGCCGCACCGGCACCGAGCCGTCCGACCTACCACACCTACCGCGTCACCGTGCGGTGACCACCGGACCCGGCAACGACTGAGCCGGCGTTCCCGCAGGTCAGTCGACGAGCGCAGCGAAAACCGCGTACGCCTGCTCGTCGAAGAGGACGAACCGCACCTCTTCCACCGCCGTCTCCGTGGCGCGCACGGTCTCCACCGCGATGCGAGCGGCCTCCTCCATCGGCCAGCTATAGACGCCGGTGGAGATGGCCGGGAACGCGACCGTCCGCGCGCCCAGGTCGTCGGCGACCCGCAGGGACTCGCGGTAGCAGGAGGCCAGGAGCTCGGAGCGGTCCTCGCTCTTCGCCCACACCGGGCCGACGGTGTGGATGACCCAGCGGGCCGGCAGCCGGCCGGCGGTGGTGGCGACGGCCTGGCCGGTGGGCAGACCGCGGCCGTACTGGGCGGCGCGCAGGTCACGGCACTCGTCGAGGATCTCCGGGCCACCGCGCCGGTGGATCGCGCCGTCCACTCCCCCGCCGCCGAGGAGCGACGAGTTGGCGGCGTTGACCACGGCGTCCACGGCCTGTTCGGTGATGTCGCCCTGGATGAGGGTGAGGGAGGTGCTCATGGGGGACGAGCCTAGGCGGTGTCCCGCGCATCTGCGGGGAACGACGAGCGGGGCGGGGTACGGGGCGCCCGCCCGCGCGCGCCGAACGGCCCGTCGCTCAGCGGTGGTTGGCGCGCAGGCGGCGCCAGACCGTCTTGGCGGCGTAGTGGCCGGACATGCCGTGGACGCCGGGGCCGGGCGGGGTGGCCTGGGAGCAGAGGTAGATGGCGGGGTGGGCGGTCTCGTACGGGACCCGGGCGAGCTTGGGGCGGATGAGCAGGCGCAGGCCGGCCGCGGAGCCGGTGGCGGTGTCGCCGCCGACGTAATTGGCGTTGCGGGCGGCGATTTGGGGCGGGCCGGCGACCGCGCGGGCCAGCACCAGGTCACGGAAGCCGGGGGCGAAGCGCTCGATCTGCCGCTCGACGACCTCGGTGGCGTCGCCCTCCCAGCCGTTGGGGACATGCCCGTACGCCCAGAAGGTGTGCTTGCCCTCGGGGGCGCGGGTGGGGTCGATCAGGCTGGGCTGAGCGGTGATCAGGAAGGGGACGGCGGGGTCCTGGCCGTGGGTGGCGGCGTTGAGCGAGGCGCCGATCTCACCGCTGGTGGGGCCGATATGGACGGTGCCGGCGCGGTGTGCCTCCTTGGCCGTCCACGGCACCGGGGCCGCCAGCGCGTAGTCGATCTTGAAGACGCTGGGGCCGTACTTCACCTCGCGGTAGGCGTTGCCCAGTCCGGCGATCCGGGCGAGCGCGGTCGGTGAGGTGTCGAAGACATACGCGCGGGCCGGCGGCAGATCGTCCAGGCGCTTGACCTCGAAGTCGGTGTGCACCACTCCGCCGTGGGCGCGCAGCAGACCGGCGAGCGCGTCGGAGATGGCCTGGGAGCCGCCGCGCGGTACCGGCCAGCCCTTGTGGTGCGCGGCGAGCGCGAACATCAGGGCCATACCGGAGGTGCCGATGCCGCTGAGCGGGGCGTTGGCGTGCGCCCCGAGGCCGGCCAGCAGTCCGCGGGCCTTCGCGCCCTGGAAGCGGCGGTTGAGGAGGCTGACCGGCTGGATCCCGACCAGGCCGAAGCGGGCGTAGGTCACCGGGTCCTGCGGCAGGCCGAGCCACTGGGTGCGCAGGAAGTCGTGGGCCATGGTGTCCCACTTGCCGACGAAGGGCGCCACCAGCCTGCGGTAGGCGCCGGCGTCCCGCGGCCCGAAGGACATGGCGGTCTCGCCGACGGAGTGGGCGAGCACGGCGGCCGTGCCGTCCGGGAAGGGGTGCGCCATCGGGAGGTCGGGGTGCAGCCATTCGAGGCCGTGGCGGTCCAGCGGCATGGCGGAGAAGGCGGGCGAGCCGACGCCGGTGGGGTGCACCGCCGAGCAGGGGTCGTGGCGGAAGCCGGGGAGGGTCAGCTCCTCGGTGCGGGCGCCGCCGCCGATGGTGTCGCGGGCCTCGAAGACCTCCACGGACATACCGCGGCGGGCCAGTTCGGCGGCCGCCGTCAGGCCGTTGGGTCCCGCTCCGATCACCACGGCATCGAGCATCCTCGGCACCTGCGCCACTCCCCTCAATTCCGACCCTCGTCGGTGAGGGTCAGTTGGCGGCTGCCAGCAGTCCGAGGATACGCCGCGCCGTTTCGGCGTCCCGCGCCGCGGTGAAGGGCAGCGCATTGCCGCCTTCGATGCGGAACGGCTGCCCGGCGACCGTGCCGCTGGCGCCGCCCGCCTCGTGGACCAGCAGCAGCCCGGCCGCGTGGTCCCAGGCGTTCTCCCAGCTGAAGGCCGTGGCGTCGATCTCGCCGCGGGCTATGTGCAGATACTCCAGGCCCGCCGAGCCACAGGGGCGCGGGGCGATACCGCCGGTGTCCAGGGTGGCGAGCACCCGCTTCTGGTCGTCGTCGGTGAAGTCGTAGTGGGAGGTGGCGACATCGAGGACCGCACCGGAGGACGGGCTGCCGGCCTGGAGCGGTACGCCGTTCAGCCGGGCGCCGGCGCCGCGGCGGGCGACGGCCATCAGGCCGAGCGCGGGGGCGTACGTCCAGGAGGCCAGCACCTCGCCGCGGTGGGCGAGCGCGACCAGTGTGCAGAAGCCGGGGTCGCCGTGCACGAACTGGCGGGTGCCGTCGACCGGGTCGACGATCCAGACGGGGGCGTCACCGTGCAGCGCGTCGAGCACGCCCGGGTCGGCGTGCACCGCTTCCTCGCCGACCACCAGGGAACCGGGCAGCAGGGCCGTGAGCGAGACGGTGAGGTGTTCCTCGGCGAGCCGGTCGGCGACCGTGACGAGGTCGTGCGGCCCGTTCTTCTCGACGATGTCCTCGGCGGCGAGCTGCCGGAAGCGGGGCATGATCTCGTCGGCCGCGGCGCGGCGGACGGCGGCCTCGACGGCGGCCAGGTCCAGGGCCGAGAGGTCGAGCGACGGGCCGTCCGGGGCGGGGGCCGGGGCGGGGGCCGGGGTCGCGGCGGGCGGGGTGGCGGCAATCGGGGTAATCGCGGTCTCTCCTGCTTCTTGGGTACGAAGTGCTTCGATCATGTGTCCATCGAAACACGAGCCACTGACACGAGGACTGGACTCCAGGTGAATTCCGGATGCCACGGCGGGCACGGGGCGGGGGGCGGGGCCCGGGGGGGGGGGCGGGCCGCCCGGTGACCACCGGCCGCCCCCGTCCCCGTCCCCGTCCCCCGTACAGCGCCTCAGAGCCGCAGGACCACAGCGCTACAGGAGCTTCAGCGCCTCAGCGCCTCAGCGCCCGACCGCGTACCCCTGCATCCCCCGCGGATTCGCCGCCGCGGACAGCACACCGGACTCCGGGTCCCGTGCCACCGCGCACAGCCGCCCCTCGGACCAGGCATCACCCACCGTGACCCGGTGACCACGCCGGCGCAGCTCGTCGATGACCCGCTGGCCGATCCGGGACTCCACCGTCACGCTCCCCGGCCGCATCCCGCGCGGGAAGAAGGAGCCGGGGAAGGAGTCCTGGTGCCAGTTCGGGGCGTCGATGGCGCCCTGGAGGTCGAGGCCGCCACGGACCGCTCCGCGCAGCGCCACGGCCAGGAAGAAGTGCACCTGCCACTGGTCCTGCTGATCGCCGCCCGGTGTTCCGAAGGCCATCACCGGGATCCCGTCGCGCAGGGCGAGGGACGGGGTGAGGGTGGTGCGGGGGCGGCGCCCCGGGGTGAGCGAGTTGGGCAGGCCCTCCTCCAGCCAGGCCATCTGGAGCCGGGTGCCGAGCGGGAAGCCGAGCGCCGGGACGACGGGGTTGGACTGGAGCCAGCCGCCGGACGGGGTGGCGGAGACCAGGTTGCCCCAGCGGTCGACGACATCGATATGGCAGGTGTCGCCGCGGGTGGCACCGTTCCGGTCGATCTCGGGGGCGACGTCCGCCGGTACGCCCGGACCGGCCGCTCCCGGCACCCCGTGCGCGACGGTCGGCTCGCCCGCCCCGCGCCCGGAGGCACCCCGCGCGTCAAAGCCGTCCGTGCCCGCCGCGGCCGCCACCGCGTGCTTGCTCAGCCGCGGGGCGCGGCCGTCCGGACTGCCGGGGCGCAGCTCGTACGAGGCATGCTCGCCGATGAGGGCCCGGCGGTCGGCGTTGTAGCCGTCGCTCAGCAGGGCGTCGAGCGGGACCTCGGCGGCGTCGCCGTACCAGGCCTCGCGGTCGGCCATCGCCAGCTTGCTGCCCTCGATGAGCAGATGGACGTAGTCGGGGCTGCCGTACGCGGGCAACTCCGGTGGCAGCAGCGCGAGTTGCTGGAGGAAGGCGGGGCCCTGGGACCAGCCGCCGGCCTTGGCGACGGTCCAGCCGTTCCAGTCGTGGGTGACGGGCGCCTCGTAGGTGGCGGCGAAGGCGGCCAGGTCGTCGCCGGTGAGGGTGCCCGCATGGCGTTCGCCGGAGGTGTCCATGGCGGGGCGGGCCGCGAAGCCGGCGAGCGCCTCGCCGATGAAACCTTCGCGCCAGATACGGCGGGCGGCCTCGATCTGCGCTTCACGACCGGTCGCGGCGGCCTCCGCCTCGGCGGTCAGCCGCCGCCATGTGGCGGCCAGCGGCCGGTTCCTGAGCAGCCCTCCGGGGGCGACGGGCCGGCCGTCCGGGAGATAGATCTCGGCGGAGGAGATCCACTCCGTCTCGAAGAGTTCACGGACCGTCGCGACGGTCGCACCGATCCGCTCCACGGCGGGATGGCCGTGCTCGGCGTAGCCGATGGCGTACCGCAGCACCTCGGCCAGGGACTTGCTGCCGTGGTCGCGCAGCAGCAGCATCCAGGCGTCGAAGGCGCCGGGGACCGCGGCGGCGAGCGGTCCGGTGCCGGGCACCAGGTCGAGACCCAGCGAGGTGTAGTGCGCCACGCTCGCCCCGGCCGGCGCCGGACCCTGGCCGCACAGCACCCGCACCGGCCCGTCCGCGGGCGCCAGGATGATCGGCACCTCACCCGCCGGACCGTTCAGATGCGGCTCCACGACATGCAGCACGAACCCGGCGGCCACCGCTGCGTCATAGGCGTTTCCGCCGTCCTCCAGGACGGCCATCGCGGACTGCGACGCCAGCCAGTGCGTCGTGGAGGCCATACCGAAGGTGCCTTGGAGGGTCGGACGGGTGGTGAACACGGTGACTCCTCTGTGCTGCGGTGAGAGCGGTGCGGGGCGGGCCCCCGGGCGCGGTCGGTGGGCGGCCCTTCGCGATCGTACGTAGGAGTCACGGAGACGGCGGGCGCCATACGGGGATCACCGATGCGGTCCACCGCGGACCGGCCGGCGGGCGGCCCCGGGGCATGGCCGTAGGCTCGGGCGAGGGCCAGGCAGCCGCCGGCACCCGGAGTCCCCCGAGGAAGCGAGACGGCGATACCCGTGAAGCGCACCACGCTCCCCCGCTCGGCAAGCGGCGTCCGCTGGGACGGGCTGGCGCTGGGCATCGACGGACCGGCCCGCCCGCCACTGCGGGCCGAAGTCGCCGACGGGCGGCGGCTGGTGCTCTTCCAGGACGACCGGGTCGTCCTGCTGGCCCGGCAGCGCGTCACCCATCGCGGCGTGCACTACGCACGCACCGGCCGGTACACCTCGCCGATACCTCCGTTGCGCGCCGACACTGCCCGTACGTACCGGGAGGCATGCCCGGACGACGACGCCTGGCTCGCCCGGTGGGCGCATCACTTCGCCACCGCGCTACGGGAGAGCACCAACGGGCCGCTGCACGAGGGGGATTGGCAACTACGGCCGGGCATGTCCGCTGACGCGGTCGACGCCTACTGGAACACGCTGGCGCAGCACGATCCGGACCACGGCCATATCGCCTGGTTCAGCGGAAGCCCCGCGCACGACAGCCGCGACATCCTGCCGCTGCGTCCGCTGTCCGCCCCGGACGCCCCACGGGTGAAGGGCTTCCGGCGCCAGTACCGCGAGGGCGTGCTGCCACCCGTGGTGCTGTGGGGGATCAGCGCGCTCGACACCGCCGTGCTGCTGGACGGCCATGACCGGCTCGCGGCCGCCCTCGCCGAGGGCGGCCGTCCGCCCGTACTGCGGCTGAACCGCGAGGGACTGCCCGAGCTGCACGCCCTCCTGGCCGGGCCGGATCTCCGCGCCTACGAGGAACGCGTCGCCGCCCTCCAGCGGCAGCGGGACGGCGGCGATCCCCTCGCACCGTCCAAGATCGCCAACCAGGGACGACGGCTGGCGCACGAGCTGCACCGGACATACTCCGGTTCTCACCTCACCCGCGCCTGGCCCCTCCCCGGCGGCCCCGCCGCCTGGGACGCACTCGCCCGGGAGTACGCCCCCGGCTGGCACCCCGCCACCGATAACTGACAAGACGACCGGCCCAAGGACTGCATACGCTCACCCCATGACCGGTACCGTCCCGTCCCCCGACCAGCCGCCCCACCGCCCCCTCGTCGCGATCCTCTCCGGAGCGGGTATCTCCACCGACTCCGGGATTCCCGATTACCGCGGGCCGAACGGGCTGTGGCGGCGGGACCCGGAGGCGGAGAAGCTGGTCACGTACGACGCGTACATGGGTGATCCGGAGATCCGGCGGCGGTCGTGGCGGATGCGGCAGGAGAGCCCGGCGTTCCGGGCCCGGCCGAATGCCGCGCACGAGGCGGTGGCCAGGCTGGAGCGGTCCGGGACCCCGGTGCGGGTGATCACTCAGAACGTCGACGGACTGCACCAGCGCGCCGGGGTGCCCGACCGCAAGGTGCTCGAACTGCACGGCACGGTACGCGCGGTGACCTGCACCCGCTGTCATGCCCGGTCCTCGATGGAGGAGGCGCTGGCGCGGGTGGCCGCGGGCGAGCCTGATCCGGCGTGTCTGGTGTGCGGCGGGATTCTGAAGTCGGCGACGGTGATGTTCGGTGAGCGGCTGGATCCGCAGGTGCTCGGTACGGCACTGGGCGTGGCCAAGGCGGCGGAGGTCTTCCTCGCGGTCGGTACGACGCTTCAGGTGCAGCCGGCGGCCTCGCTCGCGGGGGTGGCCGCGGAGCACGGCGCCCGGCTGATCATCGTCAACGCCGAGCCGACCCCGTACGACGAGCTCGCCGCCGAGGTGATCCGTGAGCCGATCGGCAGTGCGCTGCCCCGGCTGCTGGCAGGGCTGGCGGAGCACCCGTGAGCAGCGGTTCCGAGGGAGGGGGTGGGTCCGGATCGCCGGGGACTTCTTCCTGGAGCCGGACGAGGCGCTGAAGGCCATCAACAGCGCGTGGGAGGGGGCACCGGCGAACGCCGGGGCCCGGGACCCTGGCGGCGCGGATCGATGCGGTTGCCGCCCGCCGGTGCCGCACTGTTCGGGTTCAGCAGCGAAGCGGTGGGCATCGCGGTCCGGCGGGCGGTCGCGGACGCCGCCGAGTGGACCGACTTCGACCGGCAGATCATCCATGCGGGCCCACAACCCCCGGCGCTGCACAGGGCGTTGGACGAGGTGCCGGCAACGCCCTCAGCATTCGAAGTAGTGGGGGTAATAGGTGTGCTTCATTGAGACCTGCTCCGGCGTGAGGGCATGTACGACCATGTTCCCCACGACGAGCGCGTGGTGGTTTGACCAATCAACAACATCAATCCGGCGTTCTCCGGGTTCCATGCGCCAAGTCGCATGGGGCAGCTTCACAACGAGGTCGGCCTGCATGATGAAGGCGCGAGACGCTTGCGTGATGATCCACTGCGCCTTTTCGCGATCCTGCGCTGTCGCGCGACAGCATCGATTCGCCATTTGCCACAGTTTCGACCACCGGACGCCCGGCGTAAGCGGTCCGACAAATGCAGTCTGACGGCCATCAACGGGTGTGGACGCATAGCCGAAAACCGGCCCGAACATCGAGAACGCCGTCACTCTGCCAGTGCCCTGATGGGATGCCGGCATGAATTTCCTCTCCTGGGAAATGACTGGCGCCCGGGCTGAGGTGCCCGGGCGCCGGCGTGAATTACCTAGCAGCAGGGACCGTCACCGCAGCAGGCGGGAGGATTACAGTCGGCCCTGGTGCCCCACAGCCGCTCATCCACCTCGAACCCCTGGGCCTTGATGCGTCCGACCACATCGACCATCAAGCCCTTCGTGCGAATCTTGCTGTTGGGCCTGTGGTGCAGGAAGTAGCCGAAGTTATCCTGACACCAATTGGCGTACTCCTCGGTGTGAAGCATGAAGGTGTGCCAGCCGGAATCCACCTGCTTGCTCGGGGCCATTTCGTCACCGGCCTGAGTGATGCCCATGACGTGGCACATCGCGATGGCCTCGCTCTGAACGCGCTCTGCGACGGAGCGTTCGAGGCCGTACTCGTCGGCGCAGAAGTCCACCAGGCGCTCAAACAGCTCCGGTGTGACGAGGTCGCGGCCTTGCCGGGCCTTGAACGGTTGCTCTAAAACGACTGCCATGGTGTTCCTGCCCTTCTCTGGTAGAGGCCGACGTGCGACGCTCAGCGGGTCGGCCGTGGATCACTTGCTCGCGACCCCGGCTGCTCGGCTGTCCAGGCTTCTGCGGCCGGGGTGGGAGTCACTGGCGCCCTTCTTTCGTGCACGTCAAGCACCGGCAGGGGCACGGCGGAACAGGTCCGGTCTTGGGCACGTAGAGGACGGCGTTGGTGTCGACCGATATCGCCGGCGGCCTGCTTGGCGCGCCTCTTCCCGCTACCGAACCGCCCGCTCGTCGTTCACGCGCGCCCGCGATCGTGGTTTCGAATGTCCCAAGCGGCGGAGTATGCGGCCCGCCAGTCCTTCCGCTTGAGCGCCTGAATGGGCTTTGCGGCTGAGGCAGCGCACTGTTTGCAGCCTAGGGCTCGGCGCCCTTCCAGCAGCCACCCGTCCAAGGGCAGTTCCACGGATTGTTGGGTGTACTGAGTCGGGGCGCTCATGACCCTCCGCTGTTCGCCTTGCACGTCGTCTCGGTTCAGTCAACGGCTGCGGGCAAGAGAGACTCAACGAGTGTGCCCGAACTTGCCCACCATCACCCGAGAGCGTCAATTGCTTGCGTGATGAGGCTGCGCGCCCCTGCCCCAAATACGGCTTGCTCGGCAAGGGTGGCGAATGTGTCCGCGTACATACCGATTTCATGTCGCTGCACGACGGTCAGATGAGCTGAGACCAGCTCGACGTTCGCTTGTGCGTCATCGAAGAGAAAGAAACCTTCCACGGGCCATAACCCTGAGCGATCAGCCGTCAAGGGAATGACGCCGAGACTGACGGACGGCAGCGTTGAGACAGTGAGCAAGTGCCCCAGTTGGCCTGCCATCGTCTCGACTCCGCCGATCCGGTACCGGAGGGCAGACTCTTCCAAGATGATCGAGAATCGGTGATTTCCCTCGTGCACGATGTGCTGCTTGTCGAGGCGAACGCGCACTGCCTCCTCAACGTCATCGACGAGTTGACGCCGGTCGCGGATCGAGGTCAGGAGCGCTCGAATGTATGCCTCGGTCTGCACAGGGCCTGGGATGAGCCACGAGGAGTAGATGCGGTATCGGAGCGTGCGTTCCCAGACAGGAAGCACCGACTCCTGGGCGCGGCGCAGTCCTGACCGTTCCAGTTGGCGCCACTCGACGTACATGCCGTCGATGCCGCGTGCGGTGTCGATCAGATCGTTGGCGAGGTGCGGAACTCCGCAGTGATCGGCGTAGGCACGGATGTCATCGAATGACGGTGGCCTGGTCCCGCTTTCGATCTTCGAGCACTTGGATTCGTGCCAACCTGCGAGCGCGGACAGCGCCCGCGCGGTGAGCCCGAAGTCTTTCCGGATCTCGCGCAGGCGCCGGCCGAAGGATACTCGTGCCTCTCTTACTGCGGAGGAGGAAGGTGGAGTGGACACGGTGCTTCAGGCTGTCCCGTCGTCACGCCAACCGGTACTGCGCGTGGGGGACAGTCTTCTCCCAGACCTTTTCGAACGCTGCGGAGAGGAAGGATGCCAACTGGGGGTCCTCGGCGTACTCGTGCTCCAGCGAGTCGCCATCACCATCGAAGTGGTTGACCAGCACCACCTTGTCGTCGAAGACCCAGAAGTCATTGCCTGGCAGCGCCAGTGCAGTCGCCTGCTGGCGGGGCAGCCAGCCCACTTCTTCTCCCGCGTTGATGTTGAGCCCGTCGGTGACCGAATGCTCGAAACGGATGTAGTCGGAGACAGGCTCCGAGACAATACGTGCGCGACGGACCGATACTCCTCGTCCCGTCGCCTCCTTCACGATGTCGAGCCAGCCTCGCCAACGTTCGGCGGGGTCGATGACCTTCCCCGCAGCCCAGTCGATGAAGGCGGGATCGGATCTCATGTACCCGTCCCGCATCTCCAAGTGGACCGCCGAGCGATGGCAGTTGCGGAACAGGGCATCAAACGTCGGGGCCTGCGTCACCCTTCACCTCCAAAAAGAACTGCACCATGCGTCGGGGGATCTCGACCACCGTCTCATGGGTGGGAAGGTCCAGTTGAGTCAGGCGGTCTGGGTCCTCGACCTTCAGCCCTTGGACCAGGTAGGCATCTTTTGCGTCATCCAGGTAGATCGTGAGAGACCCCCCGCTGGGGCTCTCGGGGTCCTTGCCGAGTTTGTGCAGAGTCATGATGTCCTCCTCGGTCGGAGATGACGATCTCTGTGACAGAGCTTGCTATGAACGTCCCACGGCAAAAAAGGAACTTGCCCAAACTTCCCCACTTCTCTGCTGCCCGGTCACGTCAAGGCGGACACAGCCGGACATGACAAGGCCCCCGCCCATGCGCCACGGGGGCAGCGCACGAGCAGGGCCGTTCTCAAAGGCTCCAGGATTCGGCCGGGTCGTCCAGCCACACCCTTTCGCCCTTGGCGGTCACGGTCAGGCCGAACCGGGTGTGATCCGGCCGCCCGCTGTCGACCCACCAGCGGAAGGCGTTCTCCACGTCATCCCAGAGGCGGCGGGGGCCCTGTTGCCAGACACGGGCCGTCTTCCCGTCACGGAACAGCACACACGCCCATGAGTGGTCACTCAGGCTGTAGAACCAGACCGGCCGCGCGCCGTCGCTCTTGCCGGCCACGACGTACGAGCACTGGGGGACGCGGAGCCCCATGGCGAACCGCTCCGGGCCGAACTGCTCCCCGACGAACTCCACTTCGGTGATCGTCGTGGCGGACTCGACTCCGTCCGCCACGCTTCCCGTGACGTACTCGGAGTGCGGGCGGGGGACGAACCGCTGGGACCGGAGCTTCATGAACTCCACGGGGCCGGTGAACCTGCCGGACGCGCTCTCACCATCCGGCGCGACCACCAGGCGGGCCACCGCGTCGGCGTTGCTGTAGTTCGTCCCCCACGGCGCCACGATGACGCCGCCGGGCCGGCACTGCTCCACCCACGAGAACGGGATGGACCGGAGGCCACACGTAGCGATGACCCGGTCATACGGCGCCCCTTCCAGGTAGCCCTGGAACCCGTCGCCGTGGACGACGTGGAGGGGGATTCCCAGCCGCTCCACGGTCGCCATGGCGGACGTGGCCACCGCCCGGTCCACCTCCACCGTGGTCACGCACCCCGGCCCCGCACGGTGGGCCATGAGCAACGCATTCCAGGCGGTGGCGGTGCCGATCTCCAGAGCCTTGTGGCCAGGCTGGAGGTCCAGGTCCTGGAGCATCCGGAAAACGACCGAAGGCATGGACGCGGAGCTGGTCGGGACGTGACCCGGTTCGGTGCCGGCATGCTCGCCGTCGTCCCACTGGGTGACGATCGGTACGTCGGAGTCCGCGCACTCCTGCCACTTGACGGGATCCTCCGCCTTGGCCACGGCCACGCTCCGGCCCGCCTCCATGTCGAACGGCCACATGAGGTCCGGCAAGACGGTGGAGCGGGGAACGGCCGCGTACGAGGGTGCCCAGTCGGAGGAGAGGGCCCCTGAAGTCATGAGGGCACGCCCCGGCCCGTCAAGGCCGGGGCGCTCCTGTGGTGCGTCGGCAGCCACTGGGTCAGGCACCCTTGGGCGGGTTGGGCTGACCCGGGCCACCGTCGGGGGACGGGGGCTGATGAGGGCCGGGGTACGGCTCGCCGGGGAGCTTGTCGCCACCGTCGTGCGTAAGGATCGTGATCACGGTTCCTCCATGTGTTCTCTCAGTGCTTGTTCACCCGGCCAACTGCCGCTGTCCGTAGGACAGTCGCCCGGGGCCTTGCCCGCCCCCCTGTCGGGATCACTCGACAACGCGGGGGACGCCGGAATGGGCATCCGACAAAGGGGCGGAGTTCTGGGGCTAGCCGGCGTCCGGCTTGGCGTGGATGCGCTCCCGCATCCGGGCCAACAGGTCGGCCTTTTCGACCTGTTGTCTGTCCTTGTTGGGATCGTCCTTGCCCACGGTGCTGGTCTCCCTCAAGTCGCCCCATGGCTTGCGGGCACCAAGTTGCCTACTCACTCCTGCCACCTCGCCTTCCCTTCCGGGGACGCGCGTCCGTCTCCACGGGCACGTCGTCGTGTTCGGGGTGGCGTCGGAGCAACACCCGGCAATCCACCGCTTTGGTCCGGTCGCCGTCCCTTTCGGCCGCCTTCAACTCCCGTTCCAGGTCAGCACACTTCGTGCAGCTCACGGCATACCCCGCAGCCGTGCCCGCTGGAGCTTCGCCAGGGCCTGGAGCTGTCGCCCTTCGCGCTCCGTGCCGGGGCGCAGACGGCCGTACGCCACGCGGGGCGACGTGTAGAACGCGGCTGGTGCCTCCGTCCTGATCACGCCCTCACCTCCCGTCCGTGCGGGTGGCCCGCGATCACCCCGTTAAGGCTCCGGACCTCCAGCGAACAGCCCGCCCTACGGGCCATCTCCCGGTCCTTGCCGCAGGGCTCGCACACGTCGCACCCCGGGACAGGAACGGGCTCCAGCATCGGACCGCCCAACACCGGGCCCGCTCGTACACATTGCTCAGCCATCCGAACCCCTCACTTTGTGTGGCCGGTTGGTGACAATGGTGGGGTAGGAATCGGTAGTGTGAGGGGAGATTCAGCGCCCAACCTGGGCGTTGGTCAGGACTGGGTATGCACATGCAGTTGACCGGCATAAATGACGCGACGACCGCACGTGACCAGGTCAATGGTCAGGGGGAGTTATGGACCTTACCGGGGGCGCAGAGGACGCCGAGGGCGAAAACGAACCACGCAAGCAATTCGCCGAAGAGTGCCGGAGCGCAAGGGAGCTGTACCCGGACGCGCCGCTGAACCAGACGCAACTGGCGAAGCTGGTCCGCACGTCAAAGAGCACCATCAGCCGCGTGGAGACATGCGTGGGGCCGATCCCTCCGGACCTCCCAGCCCGGCTGGACCAGGTCTTTTCGACAGACGGATTGTTCAAGCGGCTCTACGAAGAGATCACCGCCCAATCGTTCCCGGTGCATTCCCGCCGACGAATCGAGCTGGAGCCAAAGGCGGTCAGCATCTCCGAATGGTCGCCCACGGTGGTGCCTGGACTCCTTCAGACGGCGCCGTACGCGCGGGCCCTTCTCCGCGAGGGCGACCCGCGGGCCAGTGATGAAGAAGTGGCCACGCTGGTCCGGGCACGAATGGCAAGACAGGAAGTACTGAAGGGCACTTCCCCGCCGGACTTCTCCGTGGTCATCTGTGAGTCCGTGCTTCGGCGGAACGTCGGAGGCCCGGACGTGATGCGGGAACAGCTCTCCGCGTTGCTCGCCCACGGCTCCCAGCGAACCACCGTGCTACAGGTGATGCCGCTATCGGCGGAGACTCACGGGCTCATGGACGGTTCCATGTCCATCCTGACCACCCCGGACGACCCGCCCGTGATCTACACGGAGGGCGTCAGATCGGGGACCATCATCGATGATCCCTCCACGGTGCGGCTCCTCTCCCGGTCCTACGATGTACTCACCGCTTCAGCCCTCTCGCGTGACACGTCAGCCCGGATGATCCAACAGCTTATGGAGGCATCGTGACCCCCCTGATACACCCATGGGTCAAGTCCAGCTACAGCAGCCAAGACGGTGGCAACTGCCTGGAGTGGTCCCCGGCTCATGCAGGTGCCCACGGCACCGTTCCCGTCCGGGACAGCAAAGACCCCAACGGGCCGGCCCTGATGTTCGATCCGGCAGCTTGGTCAGCGTTCGTCGCCGAGGTACAGGCCGGGGACTTCCCCGCGTAAGCGCCTACGCCGACACACAGATGCCCCTCCCGGATACCGGGAGGGGCCTCTGTGCGCTTGTGGAGTGGCCGGGTGTAGTGGCCAGCAGCCGGGGTCCCCCTTGTAGCCGACAACTGCCCTGAGTCGAGGGGTATTCCGACGTTCCCCGACCCGGGCGAGGGCGGGGCCGGAGCCCCGGTGGGGCGGGGCCGGGGCTGCCGATAGGCGGGGCCGGAGCCCCGGTGGGGCGGTTCAGGCCGCCCGGCTTCCGTGCCTGGGCGCCGTAGTCATGAGCAAGGTGTAGAGGGCCAGCGCGACGCCGAGGCCCACCGCCCAGCCATAGTCGGCCAGGGGCTGGAGGAACGGGATCAGGCCATCGGCCGGGAAAGGCCCCTTGCCGGGCTGCGAGTAGGAGCCGCCCACCGCCAGCAGTCCGCCGGCGACGAAGGCGAGGACGGCCCGCCAGTTCCAGCCGGCGGTGTACCAGTAGCGGCCGCCGGGGCGGTAGAGCTCGGCGAGGTCGAGGACGGTACGGCGGATGATCCAGTAGTCGGCGATGAGGATGCCGGCGACGGTGCCGAGCAGTCCGCCGACCACCCCGAGCCAGGTGAAGATGTACAGCTCGGGGGTGGCGGTGAGCTTCCACGGCAGGATGATCACGCCGACCACACCGGTGATCAGCGCGCCCGTACGGAAGTTGATGAATTTCGGCGCCAGATGGGCCAGGTCATAGGCGGGCGAGACGACATTGGCCGCGATATTGACGGAGATGGTCGCGATCAGGACGGTGACCAGTGCGAAGAGCAGGCCGAAGACATTGTCGGCCTTGCCGGCCAGCGCGACCGGGTCCCAGATCGGCGCCCCGTACACCGCCTGCGAACCCGAGGTGACCAGTACGGAGAGCAGGGCGAACGCCGTCATGGTGGTCGGCAGCCCCAGGGACTGCCCCCATACCTGGGCCCGCTGACCGGCCCCGAAGCGGGTGAAGTCGGGGATGTTCAGCGACAGGGTCGCCCAGAAACCGATCATCCCCATGAGGGACGGGAAGAAGACCGGCCAGAAGTCCTCGCCCCAGCCCAGGGCGCTCGGCTGGTCCAGCAGCGGGCCGAACCCGCCCGCCTTGGCGGCCATCCATCCGAGCAGCGCCAGCGCACCGACGAGGACGAAGGGCGCGGCCCAGTTCTCGAAGCGGCGCAGGGTCTCCATGCCCCGGAGGATGATGGCGAGTTCGAGGGCCCAGAAGACCAGGAAGCAGAGCCACAGCGTCCAGGGGTAGCCGGCGATCTCCGTCGCCCCGGCCCAGTCGCCGCCGAAGATCTTGCCCAGCAGGACGTAGATGCCCTGGCCGCCGATCCAGGTCTGGATGCCGAACCAGCAGCAGGCCACGGCGGCCCGCACCAGCGCCGGCAGGTTGGCGCCGCGCAGTCCGAACGAGGCCCGCGCGAGGACCGGGAAGGGGATGCCGTACTTGGGGCCGGCGTGCCCGGTCAGCAGCATCGGGACCAGCACGACGAGGTTCGCCAGCGCGATGGTGAAGACCGCCTGCTTCCAGTCCATACCGAGCGCTACCAGGCCGGAGGCGAGGGTCCAGGAGGGGATGTTGTGGGCCATGCCGACCCACAGGGCGGCGAAGTTGTAGGTGGTCCAGCGGCGTTCGGCCAGCGGCACGGGGTAAAGATCGGCGTTGACGTACCGGCCGTGCGCGGCGATGACACCCGGCGCCGGTTCGACGCGGCCGTCCGGTGCGGTGATCTGGTCCGTGGGCGTTATGGGGAGCTCCGGCGGCACGGGTGAGGTCGCGGGCATGCGGGGACCTTTCGTCCGGATGCGGGCCGCCGGTCGCCGGGCGGCGCGGCGGTGGCACGGTCACCGCGCCCGGCCGACGGGCCGGGGCGGCGCGCGCGGGGCCGCGACGCGCCTGCTCCCGGGGCCCGTTCAGTCGGCGAACGCGGGAAGGATCTCTGCTCCGTAGGCGTCGATGGTGGATTCCTTGGCGTCGTGCATGGCGTAGAGCGCGAACTGGTCCACGCCCAGCGCCTGGAGCTGCCGCAGCTTCTCCCTGTGCGCGGCGACCGGGCCGAGCAGGCAGAAGCGGTCGACGACCGCGTCCGACACGAAGCCCGCGTCGGGGTTGCCCGACCGGCCGTGGTGGGCGTAGTCGTAGCTCTCCCGGGACGCGATGTACGCGGTCAGCTCGTCCGGCACCATGCCGGAGTGCTCGCCATAGCGTGCGACGAGGTCGGCGACGTGGTTGCCGACCATGCCGCCGAACCAGCGGCACTGCTCGCGGGCGTGGTCCAGGTCGTCGCCCACATAAGCCGGTGCGGCGACACAGATCGTCACCTCGGCCGGATCGCGGCCGGCGTCCACCGCGGCCTTCCGCACCGCCTTGATCATCCATTCGGTGAGGAAGGGGTCGGCCAGCTGGAGGATGAAGCCGTCGGCCAGCTCGCCGGCCATGGCCAGGGCCTTGGGCCCGTAGGCGGCCATCCACACCGGGAGCTTGCCGTTCTTGATCCAGGGGATCTTGATCCGGTGGTCGCCGACGTACGCCTCCCGGCCCTCGGCCAGATCGCGGATGACGCCGATCGACTCGCCCAGCCGGGCCAGGGTGTTGGGCGGGCGCCCGGCCACCCGCATCGCGGAGTCGCCGCGCCCGATGCCGCAGACGGTGCGGTTGCCGTACATCTCGTTGAGGGTGGCGAAGGTGGAGGCGGTGACCTCGGGGGTGCGGGTGGAGGGGTTGGTGACCATCGGGCCGACGATCAGCCGCTCGGTGTGTTCCAGCACCCGGCTGTAGATGACGAACGGTTCCTGCCACAGGACGGCCGAGTCGAAGGTCCAGCCGTAGCGGAAACCGTTGCGCTCGGCGCGGCGCATCAGGGACACAACGGCGGAAGCGGGCGGGTCGGCCTGCAGGACAAGTCCGAAGTCCACAGCGGCACTCCTTAGATGAGGTACTGGCAGGTGCCGCGCGGGATGTACTGGCCGTGTCCCGCGCGTCCGGTGAACTCCCGCCGGTCGAGGACGAGTTCGCCCCGCGAGAGCACGGTTTCGACCTGCCCGGTGAGGCGTTTGCCCTCGTAGGGCGAGTAGTCGACGTTCATGTGGTGGGTCTCGGCGGAGACGGTCTGCTGGGCGGTGGGGTCGTAGATGACGAGGTCGGCGTCGGAGCCGGGGGCGAGGGTGCCCTTCTTCGGATAGAGGCCGAACATCCGGGCCGGGGTGGCACAGGCGATCTCGATCCAGCGGCGGCGGCTGATCCGGCCCTCCACGACGCCTTGGTGGAGGAGGTCCATCCGGTTCTCCACGCCCGGCATCCCGTTGGGGATCTTGGAGAAGTCGCCGCGGCCGAGCTCCTTCTGTCCCTGGAAGCAGAACGGGCAGTGGTCGGTGGAGACCACCTGGAGGTCGTTGGTGCGCAGCCCCCGCCACAGCGCCGCCTGGTGCTCGCGCGGCCGCAGCGGCGTGGAGCACACGTACTTGGCGCCCTCGAAGTCCGGCTCGGCGAGGTTGTCGGTGGACAGGAACAGATACTGCGGGCAGGTCTCACCGAAGACGTTCAGGCCCTTGTCGCGGGCCTGGGCGATCTCGGCGAGGGCTTCCTCGGCGGAGACATGGACGACATAGAGCGGGGCGCCGGCCACCCGCGCCAGCTGGATGGTGCGATGCGTGGCCTCGGCCTCCAGGAGGACCCGGCGGACCTCGCCGTGGTAGCGCGGGTCGGTGCGGCCCTCGGCCAGCGCCTGTTCGACGAGGACGTCGATGGCGATGCCGTTCTCGGCGTGCATCATGATCAGCCCGCCGTTGCCGGCGGACTGCTGCATGGCGCGCAGGATCTGCCCGTCGTCGCTGTAGAAGACGCCGGGATAGGCGGTGAAGAGCTTGAACGAGGTGACGCCTTCCGCCACCAGGAGGTCCATCTCCTTGAGGGTGTGCTCGTTGACGTCCGAGAGGATCATGTGGAACGCGTAGTCGATGGCGCACTGGGCGTCGGACTTGGCGTGCCAGGCGTCCAGGCCGGCCCGGAGCGACTTGCCGCGGGACTGGACCGCGAAGTCGATGAGGGTGGTGGTGCCGCCCCAGGCCGCGGCGCGGGTCCCGGTCTCGAAGTTGTCGGAGGAGAAGGTCCCGCCGAAGGGGAAGTCCAGATGGGTGTGCGCGTCGACGCCCCCTGGGATGACGTATTTCCCGGTGGCGTCCAGGACACGGTCCGCCGCCCCGGCCCAGCCGTCCGCCGTGTGACTGCCGTGTGCCGCGAGGGCGGCGACCCGGCCGTCCTCCACCAGGACATCGGCGTGGACCTCATCGGCGGCGGTGATCACCAGTCCGTTCTGTACGACCGTACGGCTCACAATCCTGCTCCCTTCCACACCAGCGACATCGGCGGCACGGGAAGGCGGAGCTCGACGCGCACCATCCCCCCGGCAGGTCTGCTCCGCTGACGCCACGCCACAACCGGTCTACACCCGTAGATCACGGTCGAGAAGGAGACCGTAGAAGCATGTCACCCACGGTGGCAATACCGTGACCGTTAATCAGCGGAGACGTTCGTGTTGCACCGACGATCAGCTGGACGGTTCAACGCGGGGCATCGGGGCCAGGGGGCGTAGTACCCGCAGGAGGGGTGCGGGAGTGACGCGATGGGCAGGTATGCGCCGAACCGGCGGGCGAACCTGGCGGGCGGCCCGGCATTCTGACGGACGATTCGGAAAGGCGGCGGGCTCATGGAGCAGAGCACACCGTGGGAGTTCTCCGACGACCGGGGGCGACTGGCGGTGGCCGGCGTCCGGCCGCTGCGGATCGTGGCGTATATACAGGCGGGGGCGACGCTGTGGGACCACGGCATACGCCCCGTGGGGCTCTTCGGTTCCCAGCACGACGGCGCCGCCCCCGACCCCGCCAAGGCCGGTGAACTGCCGCTCGCGGAGATCGGCTACATCGGTTCGGGCGGCGCGCTGCACCCTGACACCCTGCTGGAGGCGGCACCGGACCTCGTGGTGGCCGTGACCTATGACGGCGAGCAGGTCTACGGGCTGGAGCAGAAGACCGCCCTGGAGCTGGAGACACAGGTCCCGGTCGCCACCGTCGCGGTGGGCCCCGGCCGGAGCCTGGCCGGGGTGCGCGAGCGGTTCGCGGCGCTCGCCGGATCGCTCGGCCGCGGCGAACCCCTGGTCCGGGCACGGGAGTTGGACGCCGCGGAGGACGCCCTGCGGCAGGCGACCGGCGGCGCCGTACGGCCGCGGGTACTGGCGCTGTCGCCCGCGGGCCCGGAGCGGGTGCATCTGGCCCGGCCCAGCTCCTGGCCGGATCTGCGGGCGCTGACCGAGCACGGTGTGGGGTTGCTGGAGCCGGCCGGGGGCGCCGGGGTGAACTGGTCCACCGTCGGCTGGGCGGACGCCGCGGCGATGGCGCCGGACATCGTGCTGATGGACGTACGGGCCAATGCCGCCCGGCCCGAACAGCTCCGGTCCCACGCCCACTGGCGCGCGATCGAGGCCCGGTCCCGGCTGCTGCCGTGGAATCCGGAGGCCCCGTGCAGCCGGCGCGCCCACACCCGCTTCTTCACCCTGGTGGCCGACACGGTGCGGGAGACCGCCGGGGCCGCCTGAGGCGTGTCAGCCGCTCCGGTCCGGGCCCGCGTCGTCCGGTCCGCCCTCCCCCGCGGGCATCGGCCGGGCCGGGGACTCGCGCCCGGCGAAGCCCCCGGCCACAGCCGTCCCCTACGCCGGAGCCAGCTGCCCCTGCGCCGCCCGCAGTGCGTCCGCCAGCAGATCCGCGCCTTCTTCCGCCTCGGCGATGGTCAGCGTCATCGGGGGTGCGATGCGCAGTGAGGCGCCGCCCTGGCCGCCCTTGCCGATCAGCAGGCCGCGTTCGCGGGCGGCTTCCAGGACCAGGGAGGCGGCCTCCGGCGAGCGCTCGTCGGTACCGGGGCGGACCAGTTCGATGCCGATCATCAGGCCGCGGCCGCGCACTTCCCGGACCAGATCGAGGCCGGCCGCGACCGCCCGCAGCCGCTCGATGAGCAGGCCGCCGACCCGCCGGGCGTTGCCCTGGAGATCGTGTTCCAGGAGGTAGCCGAGGTTGGCCAGGCCCGCGGCCATGGTGACCGGGCTGCCGCCGAAGGTGGAGATGGAGTTCGCGGAGAGCGAGTCCATCACCTCGGCGCGGGCCACCACCCCGCCGATGGACATCCCGTTGCCGATGCCCTTGGCGAAGGTCAGCATGTCGGGCGGGCCGTTGTCGGCGTGCGCCTGCCAGCCCCAGAAGTGGTCGCCGGTACGGCCCCAGCCGGTCTGCACCTCGTCGCTGATCCAGAGGATGCCGTGCCGGGCGAGCACCTCGCGGAACGCGGCGTACAGGCCGTCCGGCGGCATGGTGAATCCGCCGACGCCCTGCACCGGTTCGGCGATCAGCGCGGCGACGCCGCCCGCGGTCTGCTGGAGCATGTCCTCCAGGTCGGCGACGCAGGCCGCGGTGTACGCACTGTCGCTCAGCCCGGCGTACGGGCCGCGGCTGCGCACCCCGCCGTGGATGTAGAGCGTCTGGAGGGGCGAGAGGCTGGTGGGTGACCAGCTCTGGTTGCCGGTGATACCGACGGTGGAGAAGGACCGGCCGTGGTAGCTGTTGCGCATCGCCAGGACCTGGTTGGAGCTGCGGTACGTGGTGGCCAGGAGGAGCGCGGCGTCGTTGGCTTCCGTACCGGAGGTGGTGAAGAAGACCCGGGCGTCGGGGATGCCGGAGAGCGCCGCGATCCGTTCCGCCAGCTCGACCATGGGGCGCGAGAGGTAGAGCGTCGAGGTGTGGATGATCCGGCCGGCCTGTTCGGCGACGGCCTTGGTGACCTCGGGCAGCGCGTGCGCCGTCATGGTGGTGAGGATGCCGCCGAAGAAGTCGAGATAGCGGTTGCCCTCGGCGTCCCAGACGTGGCGGCCCTCGCCATGGGTGAGTTCGAGGGGCCGCTCGTAGTAGAGGCTCAGCCAGGAGGGGAGGACGGCTTGATGGCGGGCGTACAGGCCCGCGGGGTCGGGGGTCATGGCTGCACCAGCCCGTCGTAGGCGTCGGGGCGGCGATCGCGGTAGAAGGCCCACTGCTGCCGGACCTCGTCGATCATGCCGAAGTCGAGGTCGCGGATGACCAGTTCCTCCTTGGAGTCGCTGGCGACCTCGCCGACGAACTGGCCCCGGGGATCGACGAAGTAGCTGGTGCCGTAGAAGTCGTTGTCGCCGTACTCCTCGACGCCGACCCGGTTGATCGCCGCGATGAAGTACTCGTTGGCGACCGCGGCCGCGGGCTGCTCCAGCTGCCAGAGGTAGGCGGACAGGCCGCGGGAGGTGGCGGAGGGGTTGTAGACCAGCTGGGCGCCGTTGAGGCCCAACTGCCGCCAGCCCTCGGGGAAGTGGCGGTCGTAGCAGATATAGACGCCGACCTTGCCGACGGCGGTGTCGAAGACCGGCCAGCCGGCGTTCCCCGGCTTGAAGTAGTACTTCTCCCAGAAGCCCTTGACCTGCGGGATGTGGTGCTTGCGGTAGGTGCCCAGGACCGTGCCGTCGGCGTCGATGACGGCGGCGGTGTTGTAGTAGAAGCCGGACTGTTCGACCTCGAAGACGGGGACGACGATGACCATGCCGGTCTCGCGGGCCAGGTCCTGCATCCGCCGGACGGTCGGGCCGTCGGGCACCGGCTCGGCCCAGCGGTAGTGCTCGGGCTCCTGGACCTGGCAGAAGTACGGGGCGTTGAAGACTTCCTGGAAGCCGATCACCTTCGCGCCCTGCGCGGCGGCCGCTCTGGCGTACTCCTCATGCTTCGCGATCATCGATTCGGTGTCGCCGGTCCAGGTCGCCTGAACCAGTGCGGCACGCACAACATCGGCCATGAGCTGCTCCTTTGTCGATGCGTCAGCCTGCGCCCGCGCATGATCTACGCCGCGATCTACGCGTGTGGAGGTGACCGTAAGCCCCGTCACGGACCGTGGCAAGACCATCTCCACCGTGGCGCGTCCGGCGGCGCACCGCAGAATCGAAAGGACAACCACACCGGCGGCCCGGCCACCATCGCGGCGCCGGCCCGCGCCGAGCTGGTGCGTCCGCAGCCCATACGGCTGACCGCGGAGGAGCGGCAGACCCTGGAGACGGCGGCCGGGCTGATACGGCGGCTGATGCCTCAATGAGCGGGACCGTAGTCGGCGCGGCGCCGTCCGCCCCCGGGCTCAGGGGCGGACGCCCTCGTACGGCACCGGATGGCCGGCCGGCCGCCGCTCGTGCCAGCGCAGATCGTCCTGGAGCTGGGCGGCCAGCGAGATCAGCTGGGGCTCGCCGTGGGCCGGGCCGAGCAGCTGGGCGCCCAGCGGCAGGCCGTCGGCGCTGAACCCGGCGGGCACGCTCACGCCCGGCCAGCCGAGGACGTTCCAGGGCCAGGCGTACGGGCAGGCGGCGATCATGGCCTGATCCGTACGCCAGCCGCTGAGCTTGGCGAGGGTGCCGATGCGGGGCGGCGGGGTGGCCGTGGTCGGCGTCAGCAGGACGTCGTAGGGGCCGAACAGTGCGCCGATCCGCCGCTGTTGGCGCCGCTCGACGGCGCGCGCCCGGCGCAGTACGGGCCCGCCGAGCAGCCGCCCCATCCGCGCCGCCTCCCGCGTACGGCGGTCCAGCAGCGAACGGTCGGGGACCCGGTCCGCCCACTCCCCCACCCCGGCCGTGGCGCGCGGCACGAAGGCCAGCCCGACCAGCCCGTAGTCCGGCTCCGCCTCCTCGACGAAGTGCCCGAGGCGGGCCAGCGTGCGGGCCACACCGGTCACCGCGGCCCGCACGTCGGGGTGCAGCGGCTTGGGCGTGAAGGTGAAGGCCGCCTTCCAGGACAGCGCGATCCGCAGCCGTCCCGGGTCGCGGCCGGCGGCCTCGCGGGCCGCGATGGCGGGCGGCCGGTGCAGATCACCGTCGTGGTTGCCGCTGGCCACGTCCAGCAGCAGGGCCGCGTCCTCGACCGTACGGGCCAGCGGTCCGATGCCGGTGATCCCCTGGAAGGACTCGGGGTCCGGCCAGGTGGAGATGCGGCCGCGCTGGGGTTTGATGCCGACGAGGTGGGACCAGGCGGCGGGGATCCGGACCGAGCCGGCGCCGTCGGTGCCGAGGGCGGCGGGGACCAGCCCGGCCGCGACCGCGGCGGCCGAACCGCCGGACGAGCCGCCCGGCGTGTGGGCGAGGTTCCACGGGTTGCAGGTGTTGCCGAAGGCCGGGCCCTCGGTGAACGGCCACTGGCCCAGTTCGCAGGCGTTGGTCTTGCCGACGATGATGGCGCCGGCCGCCCGCAGCCTCCGGACGACCTCGGCGTCGCGCTCCTTGGGCGGGAATTCCCCGGCGCAGCCGAACGCGGTCGGCTCGCCCGCCACGTCGGTGTCGTCCTTGACCGCCACCGGCACCCCGAGCAGCGGCAGCCGCTCCCCGGCCGCCAGCCTGCGGTCGGCCTCAGCGGCCTCCGCCGGTGCCGCCTCGGCCCGTACCCGCCGGAAGGCGTTGACGGTGCCCTGGGTGGCCTCGATGCGCTCCAGCGACCGCCGTACCAGCGCGGTCGAGGTCACCCGGCCCTCGGCGAGCGCCCGCGCCTGCTCGGCGAGGCCTTCCAACTCGCCCGCCGTGGCATCGATGTGCCGGACCGGGACCTGCCCGGTCTCGCTGTCCTGGCTCTCGTCAACGCTCACGCTGCGTGCCCTCCCTGGGACCGCTCATTCGAACGAACGGTCCCAGGAGGCTAATCGCCACCGCCGTGACCATCAACGACGCCGCGCGGGGCGGTACATCGACGACACACGGACGGCACACAGCGGTCCGTCCGTGTCGGCGGTGTGACATCCCGCTCCCGTACCGCGGGCGTTACGACCGGTGCACGACCCTCGCCGAGCCGCCGCCGCGCCGTACCTTTTCGGCCGCGGCCAGCCAGCGGCCGTCCGGCAGCCGCTGGACGCCGGTCGCCGCGCCGATCTCCGGGTTCTCCTTGAAGGCGTGGCCGAGCGCTTCGAGTTGCCGGCGGACCGGGCTGTTCCACAGACCGGGTTCGAGCTCGGTCCGGGCCGCATTGCGCTGGCTGGCCCGCGGCGCGGCGATGGCCTCGACCAGCGGCATTCCGCGGTCGAGGTGGTTGGCCAGGGTCTGGAGCACGGTGGTGATGATGGTCGCGCCGCCGGGCGAGCCGAGTGCCACGACCGGCCGGCCGTGCCGCAGCACGATCGTCGGCGACATCGACGAGCGCGGCCGTTTGCCGGGGCCGGGCAGGTTCGGGTCGTGCACGGAGGCACTGGCCGGCGCGAAGGAGAAGTCGGTCAGCTCGTTGTTGAGCAGGAAGCCGCGGTGCGGGACGACGATGCCGCTGCCGCCGGTCTGCTCGATGGTCAGGGTGTAGGCGACGACATTGCCCCACTTGTCGGCGACGGTCAGATGGGTGGTGTTCTCGCCCTCGTAGGTCGTCGGCGCGGCCCGCCCGGCACCGGCGCAGCGCGCGGGGTGGCGCGGGTCGCCGGGCGCGAGCGGGCTGGTCAGCGCCTTGTCGTCGTGGATGAGGCAGGCGCGGGCGTCGGCGAACCGCTGGGAGGTCAGGGCCTTGGTCGGGACGTCCTCCTGTGCCGGGTCGCCGACCCAGCGGCCGCGGTCGGCGAAGGCGATCCGGGCGGCCTCGATGTAGCGGTGCAGGAACCGCTTCTCGCTCAGCCGGGAGAGATCGCTTCGCTCCAGGATGTTGAGCGCCTCGGCGACGCTGGTGCCGCCGGAGGAGGACGGCGCCATGCCGTAGACGTCCAGACCTCGGTAGCCGGTGCGGGTCGGCGCCTGGCTCAGCACCCGGTAGGCGCGCAGATCGCCCGCGGTCAGATCACCGGGCCGTACCGTGCGCGGGGAGCCGGCGCGCACCGGCGGTTTGCGGACCGTACGGACGATGTCCCGGGCCAGCGCGCCGTCGTAGAGCGCACCGGCGCCCTGGTGCGCCAACTCCCGGTATGTACGGGCCAGATCGGGGTTCTTCAGCGTCGAGCCGACCACCGGGAGCTTGCCGCCGGGGAGGTAGAGGCGGGCGGTCGCCGGGAAGTCGCGGAAGCGGGCTTCGTTGTCCGCGGTCTGTTGGCGGAAGGTCTCGTCGACCGTGAAGCCGCCCGCGGCCAGCCGCTGGGCGGGCCGCAGTACCTGGCGCAGGGACCGGCTGCCCCACTTGCGCAGGGCGGTGTCCCAGGTGGCGGCGGTACCCGGGGTGCCGACGCTCAGCCCGCTGGTGACGACGTCGTCGAACGGGAGGGGCTTGCCGTTCTCCAGGAAGAGGTCCTTGCCGGCGGAGCGCGGGGCGGTCTCCCGGCCGTCGAGGGTGCGTACGGTCCGGGTCCGGGCGTCGTAGGAGACGAAGTAGCCGCCGCCTCCGATGCCCGCGGAGTAGGGCTCGGTCACACCGAGGGCGGCGGCGGTGGCGACTGCCGCGTCGACGGCGTTGCCGCCCTTCCTGAGGACCTCGATACCGGCGGCCGAGGCATCCGGGTCGACGCTGGAGACGGCCCCGCCGTGGCCGACGGCGACCGGCGTCTTCTCCGGTGCGGCGGTGGTGGCGCCGTCCCGGTCGGCGGCGGGTGGCGCGGGCGCGGGGGATCCGGCGGCGGCCGGGACCGCCACCAAGGAGCCGGCCAGCGCGGCGGCCGCTCCCAGGACGGTGAGGCGTCGGGCTCTGGTCATACCGGGGTTTCCTCCCAGAGGGTGGCGGGGGGCGGCAGGGGCCCGGAGCCTACTCGCGGCAACAGTCCGCCGACAGAGGGCATTTCGGGCGCCAAGGCCCCCACGGAGGCAGGGATCAGCCACCCCTTTCCGTACGGATCAGGTATGCCCGTACGGACCGGGACAAGCCGTCCCAGGTGCCCGCCCCGCCCTCGAACGCACACCCGGAATGCCGCTACGCTCCCCGGCCATGGACGACACCCTGCTGCTCCTGACCGTGGCGGCCGCGGCCCTGATCGTGGGCCTGGCGGCGGGCTGGGCCGTGCAATCCGCGGTGACCCGCCGGAAGCTCACCCGCGAGCAAGGCTTCTTCGGGCTGCCGGACGGTTCGGAGTGCGTGCTGGTCACCCACCGGGACAGTTCCTCGGCCCACTGGAGCATCCCGCGCCATGACGCGCTGGCGCTGCTGGGGCTGGCCGCGGTGATCGAGAACTGCGGTGCGCATCCCGAGGTCGCCCCGCACGACACCGGCCTCCAGGGCTTCGGGGCGCGTACCGAGTTCTGTGTCGGCGACCCGACAGCGCACCGCCGGCTGGCGGCCCATCTGGCCAATCTGCTGCCGGGTGTCGCGGTGCACCCGGGAGACGAGTCCGGGATGGACCGCGGCACCTTCACGATCGGCGGCTCCACGTACCGGATGGAGCCCGGTGCCGTCGAGTATGTGCTGCTGGCCCGACTGACCGCCGGTGAGGGCGACCGTCCGGTGTTCCTGGCGGCCGGCCAGCGCCCGGTCACCCACCGGGCCGCGGTCCGCCATCTCGTCCGCAACCGGGCCAGGCTGACGCGTAAGCACGGCACCGACGGCCAGTTCTGTCTGTTGCTGAAGGTGGTCAACTCGCAGGCGTACGGACCCGATGTCGTCGAGCTGGTCGCCGATGTCACCAAGGCCGCGCTCACGGCCGCGGAGCCGAAGGGGCATCGGGCGGCGGCCTGAGCCCCAGGGGGACGGCGGTCCGGGCGCGGGCGGCGCGCCACCGCGCACCGTCCGGCGGACGGCCCGCCCTCATCCGCTTCGGCCTGCGGAAGGGGCTCACCGTCGGACACACCATGGGCCACCCGGCGGCGGGAGAGGGAGGCTCGCGGTCCGCGCCGCAGCGCGGCCGGTGCCCCCGGCGGCGGCCGCCGGCCGGCGGGTGCGAGCCGATCGGGTACGGAACCCGCCCGCCGCGGTGTCGTTGCCGCGCCCGCCGCGGGCCGCGTGAGAGCACGTGAAGGGTGGATGCCGATCAGCGCACGAACACCCGGCGGACGTTTCTCCGGGCCGCGGTCGTGATCGGTGCGCTCTCCGCCGTCCGGGCCCTGTTCTCCTCCGGCGGCGACGCTCCGGAGCCCGGCCCGCGGCAGCCGTCCCCGTCGCCCGCGCCGGAGCCCTCCGCGCCCGGGCCGCCGTCCGCCGAGCAGGCCGGTCCGGCGAGCGGCCCGGGGCCGTACCGGCTCCGCCCGATGGCCGGCGAGACCTCCCGCTCCGGGCCGGGCGCCTCACCCCCGCACCCCGAGGTCGCCTTCCATCTGTCCACCGACAGCCGGGAAGTCTTCCTCACCTTCGACGACGGGCCGCACCCCGCTCACACCCCCGACATCCTGCGGATCCTGCGCCGCCACGGCGCCCGCGCCACGTTCTTCGTGATCGGCGAGAACGCCATCGAGTTCCCGGGCCTGCTGCGCGCCATCGCCGACGACGGCCACGCCGTCGCCAACCACACCTGGTCCCATCCGCAGCTGACCACGCTGCCGCCGGGTGCCGTCCGCAGCGAGCTCGGCCACACCAGCGATCTGATCGAGGATGTCCTGGGGACCGCTCCCGACCTGGCGCGCGCCCCGTACGGCGACTGGGATGAGCCCTCGCTGGACATCTGCAACGCGCTGGGCATGTCCCCCGTCGGCTGGGCGGTCGACTCGCAGGACTGGACCCTGCCCGGGGCCGAGAACATCGCCTACACCGTGCTGGACCAGTTGCACCCCGGGGCGATCGTGCTGTCGCACGACGGGGGCGGCGAGCGCGGCCAGACCGTCGAGGCGCTGGGCTGGTATCTGCCGCGGCTGCTGGACGAGGGCTACCGCCCGGTCCGTATCGAGCCCTGACGGGGCCCGCGCGGGCCGGTGGGTCCGGCCACGGGTGAGAGAGGTCACCCGATGCGCCGGAAACCGACTCAATGGTTTATCGTTCAATTGGAAGCGCGTGCCGTCCCGACGGCGCCGCAGGGCCCGTCGCCGGCAAAGCCGGCCATCGCCGCACGGCAGCAGGCCCGGAGGCCACCACCGTCGCCGCCCGCGCCCCCCAAGACCGCCCCGGCCGAAATCCCCCGTTCGGCCGGGGCTTCCCCTTTCCCGGCGCAGACCTCAGCGCGGACTTCTCAGCGCGGTCGTTTCAGCGCAGACCTCTCAGTGCAGAGTCTCAGCACAGACTCTCAGCGCAGACTCCCGGCGCCGGATTCTCATCGCAGATGCGACGCCCCGTTGACGTCCAGTACCGCGCCGGAGGACCAGAGCGCCTCGGGCGAGGCGAGATAGTGGACGGCGGACGCCACATCCCCCGGCGCGGCGACCCGGCCGAACGGGCTCTGCTGCCGCACGTCCTCCGTGAGCCGGTCCGCGACCCGCTCGGTCTCCACGAACCCCGGGGCGACGGAGGCCACGCCGATGCCGTACGGCGCCAGGTGCACCGCCAACGACTGCCCCATCGCATGCAGCGCCGCCTTGGCCGCGCCGTACGCCGGGTGATCCGGCTCGCCGCGGAACGCCCCGCGCGAGCCGATATTGATGATCCGCCCCGCCACCTCCCGCTCGATCATGTTCCGCGCCGCGCAGTAGCTGACATGTGCCGCGCCCAGCAGATTCACGTCCACGACCTGCCGCCAGGCGCTCTGCCAGTCCTCGAACGAGGTGCGGTCCAGCGGGTGTGCCACATTCGCGGCGGCGTTGTTGACGAGCACATCGACACCGCCCAGCCCGTCCACCGCCGCGTCCACCAGCGCCGCCGCCCCCTCGGGCGTACTCACATCCCCCTGCACCAGCACATGCCCGCTCCCGGCCAGCCCCGCGTACGCCTCCTCCGCGGCCGCCCGCCGCGACGCGTAATGCAGCGCGACCCGGTCCCCGTGCGCGGCGAAGACCTCGGCCACCGCCCGCCCGATCCCCCGCGACGCCCCGGTCACCAGCACCGCCCGGCTCATCGGACGCCCTCCGCCCGGGCACCCGTACGACAGCAACAGCCGGAACACTCAAGGGACATACCGGGCTCCACAAGCACCCAGAAATGGTTCATCAACAGCTCGGTCCTCACCTCGTGCCGGCCACAAACGGTCGAAGGGAATCGTAAGGAGCTGGAGGTGGGCAGGGTAAGCGGATGGTTCGGAGGAGGCTGCGAGGGGCTGGGTCTAGGGTCGGTGGATGCCTTTCGACCACAACGACCACTACCACCGGCTGCTGTTACGGCAGCTGCCGCGGGACTGCCGCACCGCGCTCGACGTCGGGTGCGGGACCGGCCGGTTCGCGCGGCGGCTGGCGGGGCTGGGGCTCGATGTCCATGCGGTCGATCCGTCGGCCGAGGTCCTCGCCCAGGCCCGGGCCACAGCCGGGGACGCCGCGGACGGTGGCGCCGCGGACGGTGGCGGGCAGCCCCGCTATGAGCACGCGGACATCACCCGGCTGGAACTGCCCGACGGGCACTACGGGTTCTTCTCCTGCCTGGCGAGCCTGCATCACCTGCCCTTCGACACGGTCACCACACTGCGCCAGGCGCTCACTCCGGGTGGGGTGCTGGTCATCCTGGGCTGCTATGCGGAGAGGTCGCCGGCCGACTGGTGCTGGGGCCTGGCCGCGTCGCCGGTGAACGCGGTGGTCCGGCTCGCCGTCGCCGCCTCGGAGTGGCTCCGGCCGGCCGCTGCCACTCCGCTGAAGCCGCCCGTCGCGCCGCCGGACATGCCGCTGCCCCGCATCCGCCGGGAGGCCGCCGTGCTGCTCCCCGGGTGCCGGATCCGGCGGCTGCTCTTCTGGCGTTATCTGCTGGTGTTCCGCAACGACGCCTCCCCCGCGGGCGCTTGACACCGGGGCGCACCCGTTCGGCCGACACCCGTATTCCCCGGTGGGCATGCCGCGGCGGCGGAACCGGCGTTGACTGCTGCATGTCCGTATGTGCCAGGAGCGCCGGCCCGCATCGGGAGCACCTATGTCGTTGCCGAGGAAACCGAGCGGGGCGGCCGCGTCCGGCGCCTCCGGCGGCAAAGGGGCGCTGCGCCGGATCGGCGAGTGGTGTGCCCGGCACTGCGTCGTCGTCCTCGTACTGTGGCTGGTGGCCCTGGCCGGGCTGCAGTTTCTCCAGCGTTCGTACGGCGGGGAGTACTCCGACGACTTCGCGCTGCCCGGCGCCCAGTCGACGCAGGGCCGCGAGGTGCTCCAGAAGCACGAGCCGAAGGCCGGGGGCTACAGCAGCCAGGTGGTGCTGCATGACGCGGCCAGGCCGCTGACGGACTTCCGCGGCGACATCGACGGCGCCGTCACCGCGCTCGGCAAGCTGCCGGACGTGCTGTCCGCGCAGAACCCGCTGCCGCCGCCCGGCGCACCGCCCGCCAAGCCGCCGCCCGGGACACCGAACGTCGGCCCGCTGTCCACCGACGGCCGGACCGCGTACATCACGATGCGGTTCAGCGTGCAGCCGTCCACCCTGAAGCCGGATTATCTGGACGGGGTCGACGCGGCCGTGCGGCCGCTGCGGTCCGCGGGTGTGGAGGTGGAGTACGGCGGGCCGCTGGGCGAGCTGGCCCGGCCGGAGCCCGACGACCGGACCAGCGAGGTGATCGGCTTCGGGGTGGCGATCCTGGTGCTGCTGGTCGGCTTCGGGAGTGTCCTGGCGGCCGGGGTGCCGCTGCTGACCGCGCTGATCGGTGCCCTGTGCGGGCTGGCCTGTCTGGGGCTGATCGCCGCCGTCTTCATCTTCGCCACCGTCTCCCCCACCCTGGCCACGATGATCGGTCTGGGCGTCGGTATCGACTACGCGCTCTTTCTGCTCACCCGGCACCGGCAGAACCTGATGGACGGTGCGGACCCGGTCACCGGCGCGGGCCGGGCCGTGGCCACCAGCGGCCGGGCGGTGCTGGTGTCCGGCTGCACGGTCATCATCGCGCTGATGGGACTGTGGGTCTCGGGCGTCTCCTTCATCGGCAAACTGGGCCTGGCGGCGGCCATCACCGTGGTCTCGGCGGTGCTCGGCGCGCTCACCCTCGTCCCGGCGCTGCTCGGGCTGATCGGCCGCCGGATCGACCGGCTGCGGGTGCGCCGCCCGATCGCCGAGACCGACGCCGAACCTGGCGAGGAGGCACACGGCACCTGGCACCGGTACGCGCAGCGGGTGGAGCGCCGCCCGTGGTGGTATCTGGCGGGCGGGGTGCTCATCGTGGTCGTCCTGGCCATTCCGGTCTTCTCCATCCAGTTGGGGCACATCGGCGACGGCGCGGACCCGAAGTCGTTCACCGACCGGCGCGCCTTCGACCTGATGTCCTCGGCGTTCGGCCCCGGCTCCAACGGCCCGCTGACCCTCGTCATCGATGAGTCCGCGGTCCCGCAGGCGGACCGACCGATGCTGGCGAAGCAGGCCCAGAAGGTGCTCACGGACGTCCCGGGCGCGGCCTTCATCACGCCGCTGAAGGCCACCCCGGACGGCGCGGTGCTGACCGGGACCGCGTACTCCACCCAGGCCCCGCAGAACGCGGACACCACGGATCTGGTCAACCGCCTCAAGCACGACCTGCTGCCGGCGGCCGTGAAGGGGACCGACGCGCACGGCTATGTGACGGGCACGACCGCCGGCCAGGTGGACTTCCTGGACATCGTCGCCAGCCGGCTTCCGCTGATCATCGCCGTGGTCGTCGCGCTCGCCTTCCTCATCATCCTGGCCGTCTTCCGTGGCGTGCTGGTCGCGGTGAAGGCAGCGGTGCTCAACGTGCTGTCGATCGCCGCCTCGTACGGGGTGGTGGTGGCGGTCTTCCAGTGGGGCTGGGGCGGGCCGGCGCTCGGGGTCTCGGGCACGGTGCCGATCGAGAGCTATGTCCCGATGATGATGTTCGCGATCGTCTTCGGGCTGAGCATGGACTACGAGATCTTCCTGCTGTCGCGGGTGCACGAGGCATGGCTGCGCACCGGAGACGCGAAGGCGAGCGTGGCACATGCGCTGGAGATCACCGCCCGGGTGATCACCTGCGCCGCGCTGATCATGGTGAGCGTGTTCGCCGCGTTCATCATCAGCGACAACATCGTGGTGAAGATGCTGGGCCTCGGGCTGGCCGTGAGCGTCCTGATCGACGCCACCGTGGTCCGGCTGCTGCTGGTCCCCGCGGTGATGACGCTGCTGGGCCCGGCGGCCTGGTGGACGCCCCGGTGGCTGGACCGGATCCTGCCGCATATCCGTACAGAGGGCGAGGAGCAGCTTCCCGCGCAGGGACCGCAGCGCGGGGGCACCCCACGGAGCGGGGCCCGGCCGGGCGGCGGCGCCTGAGCCCCCGGGGCAGGACCGCCGGGCCCGGCGGCCGCCGATCTGCGAACGCCCTCGTCTCGCCCGATGATCGAACCATGGCCCCGTCCGCCGAGCGTGGCTCGGCCTCGTACCCCGTGATCCGGCCGATGCTGGCCACGGTCGGCCCGCTGCCCGCCGAGCACGAGGAGGCAGCCTGGGCGTTCGAGGCCAAATGGGACGGTGCGCGCTGCATCATCAACACCTCCGGCGACGGCACCGTCCGGCTGGTCACCCGGGCCGGCAACGAGGCCACCGGCACCTACCCGGAGCTGGCGCCGCTGGGTGAGCAGCTGCGGGGCCGGCCCGCGGTACTCGACGGTGAGGTGGTGGTGCTGGACGCCCGCGGCCGGCCGGACTTCGGGCTGCTCCAGCGCCGGATGGGCGTGGTGAACCCGCGCCGCACGGCCCGGCTGGCCATGGAGCACCCCGTTCACCTCGTCCTCTTCGATCTGATGTATCTGGGCGGCTCACTGCTCGGATCGCCGTACTACGAGCGCCGGTCCCTGCTGGCCGGGCTGGGGCTCCGCGGCCCGAACTGGTCGGCGCCCGGCTATGTGGAGGGCCATGGGCAGCAGGCGTGGGAGGCCTCGTTGCAGGCCGGTCTGGAAGGGGTGGTGGCGAAGCGGCTGAGCTCGGCCTATCTGCCGGGCGTGCGGTCACCCGAGTGGCGCAAGACGAAACATCTGCTGACCCTCGACGTGATCATCGGGGGCTGGACGGAAGGCCATGGCGGGCTGGCCGGACTGCCCGGTTCCGTGCTGGCGGGTGTGGCGGAACCCGCCGGGCTGCGCTACGTCGGCTCGGTGGGCTCGGGGCTGTCCGAACGGGAGCGCCATGAGCTGGCGCGGTATCTGGGGGTGATCCCGCTGGACCGGTCCCCGTTCCTCAACGCGGTGGACGTACAGGGGGCGCACTGGGCCGAGCCCCGGCTCGTCGCCGAGATCACGCACACCGGCTGGACCTCGGCCGGCCGGCTGCGGCACCCGATCTGGCACCGGCTGCGGCCCGATCTCACCCACCTCGGCTGAGCCGGGCCGCCCGGTGGCCCGCGCCGCGAGGAGCCGCCGGGTGCGCCGGGCGGCTGACGCGGGGGAATACCCGCCCCCGTCCGGGAAGGCTCGCCCTGAGCACCGGAGCAAACCGCAGACGGAAGGAGTCGGTGATGCCCCACCCCGACGCCGGCAACAACGGCGGCCCCACGGACGGCACCTCGGACGCCACCAGCGAGGGCAACGTCGCGTACGGCAGGAAGCCCTTCAAGCGCTCCAAGAGCCACTTCGCCGACCGCATCACCGCCGACGGCCGCGACGGCTGGCCGGTCGAGGCCGGCCGCTACCGGCTGGTGGCCAGCCGCGCCTGCCCCTGGGCGAGCCGCGCCGTCATCTCCCGGAGGCTGCTCGGCCTGGAGGACGCCCTCTCGCTCGCCATCACCGACCCCCTCCAGGACGACCGCAGCTGGCGCTTCACCCTGGACCCGGGCGGCCGCGACCCGGTCCTCGGCATCCGCTTCCTCAGCGAGGCCTACGACGCCCGCGAGGCGGACTACCCCGGCGGGGTCAGCGTCCCCGCCATCGTCGATGTGCCCAGCGGGCAGCTCGTCACCAACGACTTCCAGCAGATCACCCTGGACTTCGCGACGGAGTGGACGGCGCTGCACCGGCCCGGCGCCCCCGATCTGTATCCGGAGCCGCTGCGCGAGGAGATCGATATCGTCATGGCGGGCGTCTACCGGGACGTCAACAACGGGGTGTACCGGGCGGGTTTCGCCACCGGGCAGAGCGAGTACGACGCCGCGTTCCGCGATCTGTTCCGGCGCCTGGAGCTGCTGTCCGAGCGCCTCCTCGACCGCCGCTACCTCGTCGGCGACACCCTCACCGAGGCCGACATCCGGCTGTTCACCACGCTGGTCCGCTTCGACGCCGTCTACCACGGCCACTTCAAGTGCAACCGCTTCAAGCTGGCCGAGGACCGGGTGCTGTGGGCCTACGCCAAGGACCTCTTCCAGACGCCCGGCTTCGGCGACACCGTCGACTTCCATCACATCAAGCACCACTACTACCGGGTACACACCGGCATCAATCCGACCGGCGTCGTCCCGGCCGGGCCGGACCTCTCCGGCTGGCTGACGCCGCACCACCGCGAGGAGTTGGGCGGCCGGCCGTTCGGCGACGGCACCCCGCCGGGCCCGGTGCCGCCGGCCGAGGAGGTGCCGCCCAGTGGCCGCCCCGAGCATCTGCTGACCGGCTCCTGACCCGCACCCCGGCGCCGGAATCCGGCCCCGGCGCCCGGGCCGTGCGATCCTGAGAACACAGGGACGGACACACACCAGCGGTGCACCGGAGCCTCCCGCGGACGCGACGGGCACCCGGGCTCCCGGTTCGCCGCCGCGCGCCACCCGCCCCACGCCCTCCATGTGAGGAGTGAGCCCGATGAGGATGGTCCTGACGGCCCGGATACCGACCGAGACCGGCAACGAAGTCATCCAGAACGGCAGTCTGCCGAAGATCATGGAGACCGCCCTCGCCGCCCTCCAGCCGGAGGCGGCCTACTTCACCCTCGACGACGGTGAGCGCACCGCCTACTTCTACTTCGACATGAGGGAGTCGTCGCAGATGCCGACGCTCCTGGAATCATTCTTCATGGATCTGCACGCGAAGGTCTCGCTCCAGCCGGTGATGAACACCGCGGAGCTGCGCACCGGCCTCGGACAGCTGATGAGCGGCACCTGAGCCGCCCGGCGGCCCGGCGGCCCGGCGCCCGTCACTCCGCCCCGCTGTCCTCCGGTGCCCCCTGCGCCAGCCCGGCCAGCACGCCGAGCGCCTCGGCCAGGACGTCGACCGGCGGCGAGGCGAGCGCCAGACGTACGGCGTTGGGTACGTGGCCCGGGCCGATGGCGAAGGCGCCGGACGGGGTGACGGCGATCCCGCGGCGCGCGGCGGCGGCGACGAAGGTGTCGGCCCGCCACGGGTCCGGCAGTTCCCACCAGCAGTGGTATGCCTGCGGATCGGCCCGGATCCGGAAGCCGGCGAGCCGTTCGGCGGCGATCCGCTGACGTGCCGCGGCATCGCCGCGCTTCTCCTCCTCGGCGGCCGCCGCGGTGCCGTCGGTCATCCAGCGGGTGGCCGCGTCGAGCGCGAAGCCGGAGGCGGTCCAGGTCCCCGTCCGGAGGGCGGTGGCGAAGTCCTGTGCGGTGCCTTCGGGCACGGTGAGGAAGCCCAGCGAGAGCCCGGGCGCGAGGCGTTTGGACAGACTGTCGATGACCACGATGCGCTCCGGCGCGAGGGCGGCGAGCGGGGACAGGTCGTTGCGGAGGAATCCGTAGATCGCGTCCTCGATGGCGTGCAGGTCCAACTCCCGCAGAACCGCGGCGAGTTCCGCGCGCCGGTGGGCGGGCATGGTGAGGCCCAGCGGGTTGTGCAGGGCAGGCTGGAGGTAGACGGCGCGCAGCGGAGGGGCGGTGCGCAGCGCCTCGGGGGTCAGGCCGTGCTCGTCCATGGCGAGGGGGACGAGGGTGACGCCGAGGCGGGCCGCGATGCCCTTCACCACGGGGTAGGTGAGCGCTTCGACGCCGAGCCGCTCCCCGGCCGGGACCAGTGCGGCGATCGCCGCGGCGATCGCCTGCCGACCGTTGCCCGCGAAGAGCAGCCGGCGGGCATCGGGGGCCCAGTCACCACGGGCGAGGTGCGCGGCCGCGGCCTGCCGGGCCGCGGCCGTGCCGAGGGCCCCCACCGGACGGAGCGCGGCGGCCATCGCTTCGGGGCGCAGCAGCGGGCCCAGGCTCTTGGCGAGCAGCGCGGGATGGCCGGGCAGCACCGGAAAGTTCAGCTCCAGGTCGACCCGGGCCTCCCCCGGCTCGGCCAGTGCGGGCTCGGCCGCGGGGGCGGCGCTGCGGACGAAGGTCCCGCGGCCGACCTCGCCGACCGTCAGCCCGCGTCGGCTCAATTCCCCGTAGACCCGGGCCGCGGTCGAGCTCGCGATACGCCGGTCCCGGGCGAACCGGCGCAGCGGCGGCAGCCGGTCTCCCGGGCGGAGGCGGCCGGCGGCGATATCGGCCGCGAGGTCATCGGCGATCGCGCGATAGTCGTCCATCGGTCACTCCCACGAGACACTGGAAAACATTGCACCGAGTGCATTTTTTATATTGCACCGAGAGACTGCCCTCTCTAGCATCGAGACGTCAAGCCGCAGCAGAGGGGATGGACGGTCCAATGGATTCGGTCAGGTGCGAAGAGATCAGCGTGGCGTACGAGGACGAGGGCAGCGGTGCACCGCTGGTGCTCGTACACGGCCACCCCTTCGACCGTTCGATGTGGCGCCCGCAGACCGAGCACTTCAGCCGGGCCGGATGGCGGGTGATCGCGCCGGATCTCCGCGGCTACGGGGAGACCACGGTCGTCCCCGGCAAGACCCCGCTGGAGACCTTCGCCCGCGACCTCCTCGCCCTGCTCGACCGGCTCGGCATCGGGCGCTTCGTCCTCGGCGGCCTGTCCATGGGCGGCCAGATCGTCATGGAGTGCTACCGGCTCTTCCCGGAGCGGATACGCGGCCTGGTGCTCGCCGACACCTTCGCCGCGGCGGAGACCGAGGCGGGCCGGGCCGCGCGCCACGCCATGGCGGAACGACTGCTCCGCGAGGGCATGGCCGGCTACGCACAGGAGGTGCTGGCCAAGATGGTGTCGTCGCACACCCTCACCCACCGGCCGGAGGCCGCCGCCCACGTCCTGGCGATGATGAAGGCCACGGCACCCGAGGGCGCGGCCGCCGCCCTGCGCGGCCGCGCCGAACGCCCCGACTACCGGGAACTCCTGACGCGGGTAGCGGTACCGGCCCTCGTGGTGGTCGGCACCGAGGACACCTATACGCCCGTGAGCGACGCCCGCGACCTCCACGCACGGATCCCGGCCGCCACCCTGGCGGTCATCAAGCAGACGGCCCACCTGCCGAATCTGGAGCGGCCGGACGCCTTCAACGCCGTACTGGCGGAATTCCTCGACTCCCTGCCGACATCGGCTGCCGCGTAACGGAGTTCCGGCCGCCGGGACCATAAGGCCCCCGGCGGCGACTCCCTGGCGCACCCCCTACCACCCACCCCGACTCCCCCTGGAATCACGGGCGTTACCCAGCCGTAACCTACCGACGGGTTACCAGAGGTAAGCAGCGGACCTTACTCTCCAGTCACATTCGGGCGCACCGTACGCCCCACCTGTCCCCGGACAGCGTGCGGCCGCCCGCGTCGAGATCTGGAGCAGAAGATGACGCCCTCCCGTATGACGCCGCGCGTCGCGATCGGCACCGTCTCCGCGGCCGTCCTCGCCGCGACGGTTCTTACCGGCGCCCCGGCCACCGCCGAGGCGGCCACCCCGGAATCCGCCCCCACGACGGCGACTTCGGGCGGCTCGGCCTCCCTCCGGTTCGTCGACATCGAGGGCGACGGCGGGACCACCCTCAAGGCGAATGTCTTCACCCCGGCCGGCGCCGACGGCACCCGGCGCTACCCCGTCATCGTGCTGCCGACGAGCTGGTCGATGCCGCAGGTCGAGTATCTGGCGCAGGCCAGGAAGCTGGCCGAGGCGGGCTATGTGGTCGTCGGCTACAACTCCCGCGGCTTCTGGCAGTCCGGCGGGGAGATCGACACGGCCGGTCCGAAGGACATCGCCGATGCCTCGAAGGTCATCGACTGGACGCTGGCCCACACCCCGGCCGATCCGCGGAAGGTCGGGATGGGCGGGGTCTCCTACGGTGCCGGGATCAGCCTGCTGGCCTCCGCGTTCGACAAGCGGATCAAGGCGGTCGCGGCGCTCAGCGGCTGGGGCGACCTCGTCGGTTCGATCTACAGCGGCCGCACCGAGCACCGCCAGGCCGCGGCGTTCCTGGGCGGCACGGGCGCGCTGACCGGACGCCCCAGCCCCGAATTCCGCACCATCATGAAGGACTTCCTGGCCTCGAACCTGGACAAGGAAAAGGATTTGATCGCGTGGGGGCGCAAGCGCTCCCCCGCCACCTATCTCGACAAGATCAACGCCAATGGCGCCGCCATCATGCTGGGCAACGCCTGGGGCGATTCCATCTTCCCGCCCAACCAGACCGCCGACTTCTACGAGAAGCTGACCGGCCCCAAGCGACTGGAATTCCGCCCCGGTGATCACGCCACGGCCGAAGGGCTCGGGCTGTTCGGGCTGCCCAACGACACGTGGAACAACACCCAGCGGTGGTTCGACCACTACCTCAAGGGCGCGGACAACGGCATCGACCGGGAGTCGCCGGTGCTGCTCAAGTCCCGTTCCACCGGCGCGTACGAGGGCTACAAGAGCTGGAAGGACGTACCGTCCGCGCACCGGAAGATCGAGCTCGGCGACAGCAAGCAGATCAACACCAACTGGAACTCCGGCGCCGACGGCGGGCTGGTCTTCCTCTCCAGCATGATGGACCAGTTCTTCCGGCTGCCGCCGATGGCCTCGATCCCGCTGCTGCCCCGCCCCCTCGCCGCCGTCTGGAAGTCCGAGCGCTACGGGACCGGACAGCAGGTCCGGGGCACCACCCGGCTGCACACCACCCTGACCAGCACCGCCGAGAGCGGCACCGCCATCGCCTACCTCTACGACGTGGGCCCGCTCGGCCTCGGCAAGCTGGTCACCCACGCGCCGTACACCTTCCACGGCAAGACCCCCAACCAGCCCTTCGGCGTGGACCTGGAGCTGTTCTCCACGGCCTACGACGTACCGGCCGGCCACCGTCTCGCCGTGGTCGTCGACACCGTCGACCCGCTGTACAACGAGCACAACCCGTCCGGCGCCCGCCTGACGTTCTCCTCCCCGGCGGACGACCCGTCCTATGTGTCGGTGCCGGTGCGCGACTGAAGGGTGCCCCTCCGGCAGGGCCGGCGGCGGTGTGCGGCTCCCAGGGGCCGCCGGTGCCGCCGGCCGGCCCGGCCCTCAGGCCGGCGGCCGACGGCCCCCCGGCAGCAAGGTGCCCGGCTCCGGCGGGGCCACCTCGACCGCCTCGACCTTGGGGTTGCGCTTCTGCCGCTTGGAGACCCAGTTGGCCAGCCAGGAGAGCAGCATGCACATCCCGATGTAGATCGGCGAGATGATCATGACGACGGGGATGAACGGCAGGTCGTAGTCGAGGTTGGAGGCGATCAGCTTGCCGCCGTGGAGGAACTCCTCGTAGGTGATGAGGAAGCCGAGCGAGGTGTCCTTCAGGGCGACCACCAGCTGGCTGATGATCGCCGGAAGCATCGCCCGGACCGCCTGCGGCACCAGGACATGCGTCATGACCTGCGTCTTGCGCATGCCCAGGGCGTACGCGGCCTCCCGCTGCCCGCGGTCGACGGAGTTGACGCCGGTACGGAAGACCTCGGCGAGCACCGAGCCGTTGTAGAGGGTCAGCCCGGCGACCAGGGCGGGCAGCGGCTCCACCTTCAGGGCGACATAGATGAAGAAGATCATCACCAGCACCGGCATCGCCCGGAAGAACTCCACCAGCAGGGTGCACACCCAGCGGGCGATCCGGTGCGCGGAGAGCCGGCCGGTCGCGAGCACCGCACCGAGCGCCAGCGACAGCACCGCCGCGAAGCCGAAGGCCTTGAGGGTGTTGCCCAGGCCGCGGAGCAGCAGCTCCTGAATTCCCGTGTAGGTGAAGGGAGTCCACTTCGCGGCGACGAACTGGCCGGTGGCGAAGAGGAGGTAGATGATCCAGGCGATCAGCGCGAGGATCACGAGCGTCCCGCCGAGGCCGTAGAGCCGGTGCCGCTGCCGGGTCCGCGGGCCGGGGACGTCGTAGAGAGCGGTGGTCATCGGGCGACTCCGAAGCGCTTCTCCAGCACGTTGAAGATCGCGCTGATGGTCAGGGTCACGAGCAGATAGCCGACGGCGATCCAGACGAAGGTCCAGATGATGCTGTAGCCCATCTCGTTGAGCGGCTTGTAGACCCCGAGCAGCTCGACGACGCTGAAGGCGCCGGCGATCGCGGAGTTCTTGGCGAGCGCGATCAGCGTGGAGCCGATGGGCGGGATGACGGACCGGAATGCCTGGGGAAGGACGATGTCACCGAGGGTCTGCGGAAACGTCATGCCCAGGCTGCGGGCCGCCTCGCCCTGCCCGACCGGCACGGTGTTGATGCCGGAGCGCACCGCCTCGCAGATGAAGGCCGAGGTGTAGCAGCCCAGCGCGAGGATGGCGAACAGCTTGAAGGGCAGCACCAGGCCGAACCGCGGCAGCCCCAGCACCACGGCGAAGAACAGCAGCGTCAGCGGCGTATTGCGCAGCACCGTCACCCATGCCGTGCCGAAGGCCCGCAGCGAACCGACCGGTGCGACCCGGAACGCGGCCATCAGGAAGCCGAGGGCGAGGGCCAGCAGGGAGGCGTAGACGGTGAGTTCGACGGTGCCCAGCAGGCCCTCCCCGTAGAGGGAGAGGTTGTCCAGGAGAACGTTCATCGGTCAGTTCCTTGCCGGCTCAGGTCGCCGGGTAGCGGTCGATCGGGGGCGGCTTGGGGGCGGGCACTCCGGACAGCCCGAGGGTCGCGTCGTACGCCTTGAGCCAGAGGCCGTTCTTCTCGGCCGCGGCGAGGGCGTCGTCCAGCGCGAACCGCAGCGCGTTGTCGCCGCGCGGGACGCCGATGCCGTACGGCTCCTCGGAGAACGGCTTGCCGACCACCCTCAGCTCGTCGGGCACCTTGGCGGCGTAGCCCAGCAGGATCGCGTCGTCGGTGGTGACCGCGTCGACCTGGTAGGTGAGCAGGTTGTCGACGCACACCGAGTAGGTGTCGTAGGCGACCAGGACCGCCTTGGGGTACTCGGTCTGGATGCGCTGGTACGGGGTCGAACCGGCCGCCGAGCAGACCCGTTTGCCGGCCAGGTCCTGCGGTCCCTTGATGTCCTTCTCGTCGGCGCGCACCAGCAGCGACTGGCCGGCCATGTAGTAGGGGCCGGCGAAACCGACCAGCTTCTTGCGCTTGTCGTTGATGGTGTACGTGCCGACGTAGAGGTCGATCTGACCGTTCTGGAGGGCGGTCTCGCGGTTGGCGGAGGCGATCGTCTTGAACTCGATGGTGCGGGGCGGGAAGCCGAGCGACGCGGACATCATCTTGGCGATCTCGATGTCGAAGCCGGCGTAGACGCCGGAGGCCGGGTCCCGCTCGCCGAGGTAGGGCTGGTCCTCCTTGACGCCGATGATGAGATGGCCGCGGCGCTTGGCCTTCATCCAGGTCGGGGACTGGGGCAGGGAGAAGTTCTTGGCCACCGGGTACCGGGGCAGTTCGCTGCCCGTGGGGCCCTTGACCGGCGGGCTGCCGGCCCGGCCGCAGCCGGCGAGGGCCAGCGTGAGCACGGCGAGCGCGAGCGCCACGAGGGCGCGGCGCAGGGGCGAGGAGTGACTGTGCGGCATCGCGGCGCCCCCGTTCAGTGCTTGAGGATCTTGGAGAGGAAGTCCTTGGCCCGTTCGCTGCGCGGCGCGGTGAAGAACTCCTCGGGGGTGCGGTCCTCGACGATGCGGCCGTCGTCCATGAACACCACACGGTTGGCGGCGGAACGGGCGAAGCCCATCTCATGGGTGACCACGACCATCGTCATGCCGTCCCGGGCGAGCCGGCGCATGACTTCCAGCACCTCGTTGATCATCTCCGGGTCCAGGGCGGAGGTCGGCTCGTCGAAGAGCAGTGCCTTGGGGTCCATGGCGAGGGCGCGGGCGATGGCGACGCGCTGCTGCTGGCCGCCGGAGAGCTGAGCGGGGTATTTGTCGGCCTGGGAGGCGAGCCCGACCCGGTCCAGGAGTTCACGGGCGTGCCGGGCGGCCTCGTCCTTCTTCGTCTTCCGGACCTTGACCGGCGCCAGCATCACATTGGCCAGCACGGTCTTGTGGGCGAAGAGATTGAAGGACTGGAAGACCATGCCCACTTCGGCACGCAACTGGGCCAGCGCCCGGCCTTCCTCGGGCAGTGGTCTGCCGTCCAGCTTGATGCTGCCCGACTCGACGGTCTCCAGGCGGTTGATGGCCCGGCACAGAGTGGACTTCCCGGACCCGGAGGGCCCGATGACCACGACCACCTCCCCGCGGCCGACGGTCAGGTCGATGTCCCGCAGGACATGGAGTTTTCCGTAGTGCTTGTTGACCCCGCGCAGTTCAATCAGCGCATCACCGGCCATATGCAGACCTGCCCACTCTCATCCGTACAGCGGAGAGCCCGCAACCTACCGGGGCGAATGGGGCACTTCTCCACTGACACGCACGTATGCGCGGAGATGGGCGGATAAATCAGGGTTACCGATGAACGTCCCACGGACCCGGAACGGGTGCCGCCCGGCCTCCGGATGTCTGCTTCAGGTCTCCGCGGCCTCGGCGTAGACCTGGGACAGTTCGGGCGCGCCGGTGTCGGCCCATTCATGGCCCGCCGTCACCACATCGATCTCCCGCCCGGACGCCAGCCGGACCACCGGCTGCCCGTCCGGCCAGACATGCCACACCGCGCCGCGCACCGTGCGGACCAGCACCGTGCCCAGGTAGAGGCCGGCGTCGTTGCCGAGCCAGGGCAGCACCTCCGGATCGTCCCGCCATACGGGCTGGAGCTGGTCCAGCAGCTCCAACGAGCGTACGGAGTCGTCCAGTTCCACCCCCGCCGTGGCGGCCTGGGCCCGCAGCAGCTCGCACTCGGACAGCAGCTCGACGACGCTCCCGGGATCGGCACGCACCGACTCCGCGAGCGGCACGGACCGGTGCGCCTGCTGACGCTTGCGCCACTTGTCCAGAAAAGACATGTTCATGGTGTGCAGGGTCCCACCCGACCCGCGGACGGGGCCACAGGCGCGCGGCGCCATCGTGCCCCGTTCGTCACCTTGACGCTCCCCCTCCGTCTCCCTAACTTCATGGCGCTCGGATCGGATCTGCTGGATCCGCAGGGAGCCCCTGTCCCCAGGGGGTGTCCGGATCGCAGTGCACCACCCGCCCGTTGGCGCCACCCGGAGGGATACGGACCGATGCGTGTACGACGATGGGGCACCGCCCTGACACTGCTGCTCACCGCGACCGCACTGCCGGCCACCGGCCTCGGCACGGCCACCGCCGCACCGGCCGGCCAGGCCCGGCCCTCGCCCCGCCCGCTGCCCTTGGCCAGGCACTTCGACAACCGGGCGGTCAGTGACAACTCCGCCCCCGGCGCGGCCGACTTCGACGGTGCGGGCCGTTCGCTGTCCGCCCAGGACCTGGCGGCGGCCGGCTGGTCGCCGGGGAGCGCGCTGACCCTCGACGGGACGCGGCTCGGCCTGCCGCGGACGGCACCCGGGACGCCGGACAACGTGGTGGCCGACGGCCAGGCGGTGGCGGTCCGCGGCCGGGGCGAGGCGCTCACCTTCCTGGTCGCCGGGACGGGCGGCACGGCCGCCGGCACCGGGACCGTGCACTACCGGGACGGCTCCCGCAGCGGCTATGAACTCACCGCGCCCGACTGGCGGTCGGGGCCACTGAGCACGAAGGCGGTGGCGCTGCCGCACCTCAACGCTCCGGACGGGCAGTCGGCCGGACCGGCCCGGCTGTACGCGGTGACCGTACCGCTGCGGGCCGGGCGGGCGGTGGCCTCGGTGGTGCTGCCCACGGCGGAGGGGTCGGCCGGCGCGCTCCATGTGTTCGCGGTGGCGGTCCGCGACACCGGGCGCAGGACCGGGAGTTGGGCGGCGAGCACCGCGGGCTACCGGGCCGTCGGGCCCTGGACGGACCGTACGCTGCGGCTGGTCGTGCACAGCGGCGCGGGCGGGCCCCGGGCACGCATACGGCTCGCCAATACCTTCGCGGGCGCCCCGGTGGACATCGGGGCGGCCAGCATCGCGGTGCGCGGCGCGGGGGCGGCGGCGGACCGCGGGCCGACACCGCTGACCTTCGGGCGGGGGCAGACCGGGACCCGTATCGCGGCCGGGGCCGAGGTGTTCAGCGATCCCGTCGACTTCACCGTGCCGGCCGGGACCGATCTGCTGGTGAGCATCCATCTGCCGGGGACGGTGACCGCGGCGCCGGTGCACCAGGAGGCGGCCCAGTTGTCGTATCTGAGCGCGGCGGGCAGCGGCGACCGCACCGCGGACGCCGGGGGCACGGCCTTCCCGGAGACCATGACCGTGTGGCCGTTCCTGACGGGGGTCGATGTCGAGGGCGGCCCCGGCTCGATCGTGGCGCTGGGTGATTCGATCACCGACGGGGTGAAGTCGACGAGCGGCACCAACCGGCGCTGGCCCGATGTGCTCGCCCGCCGCTTCCAGGCGCAGTACACACTGCCCCGCTACGGCGTGCTCAACCACGGCATCTCGGCGAACCGCATCGTCACCGACCGCTATCCGGGCGACGGGGTCAGCAACGACGCCGGCGGGGTCAGTGCCCAGCACCGGCTGGAGCGGGATGTGCTGGCGCAGCCCTCGGTGCGGACCGTGGTGGTCTTCGAGGGCATCAACGATGTGCGCTGGGGGACCTCGTCCGACGAGGTCATCGCCGGTCTGCGGGCCCTCGCGCGGCGGGCGCACGAGCGGGGGCTGCGGGTCGTGGCGGCGACCATCGCGCCCTGTGAGGGCTACCCCGACTGCACCCCGGCCGTGGAGGCCCGCCGCCAGGCCGTCAACGCCTTCCTCCGAGCCGACGCCGGCGCCGTCTTCGACGCGACCCTGGACTTCGACGCCGTGATCCGCGATCCGCAGCGGCCCCAGCGGATGCTGCCCGCTTACGACAGCGGCGACCATCTCCACCCCGGTGACGCGGGCCTGAAGGCCCTCGGCGACTCCGTGGACCTCCGGAAGCTGCTGCCGGGGCGGCGCTGACGCGGCGGTGCCCGTCGCACGGACGGCGGCGGGCGGCAGGCCCCGGGGGCGCTTCCCTGGGGCCTGTCGTCGGCTCAGCCCTGGACGTCGAGATCCACCACGACCGGGGCATGGTCCGAGGCGCCCTTGCCCTTGCGCTCCTCGCGGTCCACATAGGCGTCCGAGACGGCCTTGGCGAACGGCGCGTTGCCGTAGACCAGGTCGATGCGCATCCCGCGGTTCTTGGGGAAGCAGAGCTGGCGGTAGTCCCAGTAGGTGTAGGGACGGTCGTACTTGAGCGGCCGCGGGACGATGTCCGACAGGCCCGCCTCGCGCAGGGCCGTCAGCGCGGCGCGCTCGGCGGGCGTGACATGGGTGGAGTCCACGAACACGGCCGGGTCCCAGACGTCCTCGTCCGTCGGTGCGACGTTGTAGTCGCCGAGGACGGCGAACGGGCGGGGGCCCGCCGCGTCCTCGGCGACCGCGGTCTTCAGCGCCTCGAACCAGCCGAGCTTGTAGGCGTAATGCGCATGGCCGACCTCGCGCCCATTGGGGACGTACACCGACCACACCCGGGCCGGGCCGCAGGTCGCCGAGACGGCCCGCGGCTCCTGCATCCCGTCATAGTCCGGGCCGCCGGGCAGGCCCATGACGACGTCGTCGAGGCCCACCCTGGACACCACAGCGACACCGTTCCACCGGCCGTTGGCGTTGACCGCCGCCTCATAGCCGAGCTCGCGCAGCTCGTCGTGCGGGAACTGCTCGGCGGTGCACTTGGTCTCCTGGAGACACAGCACGTCCGTGCCGGAGCTCTCCAGCCAGGCCAGCAGCCTCGGGAGGCGGGCGGTGATCGAATTGACGTTCCAGGTCGCGATGCGCATGTCTGCAAACCTACAGCGAGGGTCTGACAGTCCGGCCGTCAGCCGAGCGCGGTGCCGGTGCCGGGCGTGAGCCGGCCGTGGTCGGTGCCGCCCAGCTTGTCGATCATGGAGTCGTAGATCGGCCGGGCGTGGTCCTGGAGCAGGCTGTCGTGGATGTCGATGGCCCTCCGGGGCGCGACCTCCCGGACGTAATCGATGACCTCGGCGACCTTGTTCCAGGGGGCGTGCACGGGCAGCAGGAGGGTGTCGACCGTACGACCCGCCGGGACGGTGAGGGCATCACCCGGGTGGAAGACCGCGCCGCCGTCGATGAGGTAGCCGACATTGGTGACGCGCGGGATGTCGGGGTGGATGACGGCGTGCAGCTGGCCGTGCACCTCCACCTCGAACCCGGCGGCGGTGAAGGTGTCCCCCTCGCCGACCGTGTGCACCCGGCCGGGGAACGCGGCCGACAGCTGCTCGGCGACGCTGGCCAGCGTCCAGATCTCGGCCGCCGGGTTGGCCTCCATGCCCGCCCGCAGCCGCTCCTCGTTGAAGTGGTCCATGTGCTCATGGGTGACGAGGATCGCGTCAGCGCCGACGGCCGCGTCCGCTTCGCTGAAGACACCGGGGTCGATGACGAGGGCCCGCCCGTCCTTCTCCAGCCGGACACAGGCGTGCGTCTTCTTCGTGAGTTCCATGGGGCCATCTTGCCCCGCCCCTCACGCCTCCGGCGTGGTCTCCTCGCGGATCACCCGCTGGGCGACGGCGAACGCGGAGTTGGCGGCCGGGACACCGCAGTAGATGGCGGTGTGCAGCAGCACTTCCTTGATCTCCGTGGGAGTGAGGCCGTTGCGCAGGGCCGCCCGGACGTGCAGCACCAGTTCGTCGTGGTGGCCGCGGGCGACCAGCGCGGTGAGCGTGATGATGCTGCGGGTGCGGCGGTCCAGGCCCGGCCGGGTCCAGGTCTCGCCCCAGGCGTAACGGGTGATGAAGTCGTGGAAGTCGCCGGTGAAGTCGTCGGTGGCGGCCTCTACCCGGTCGACATGGGCGTCGCCGAGCACCTCGCGGCGGACCTTGATGCCCGCTTCGTAGGTGGCGCCGCGGACCTGCTCCGGCTGTGCGAGGCCGGACTCTATGGCGGCGGGCGGCGCCTGCGGGGGCGGCGGGGGCGCGATCTGCGGCTTGGGGGCGGCGGCACCGATAGCGGTCTGGCCACCGGGACCCGGCTTGTCGTGCCAGGCGGTGCTGAAGTGCCGGATGAGGAGCTCGGTGACGGCCGCCGGCTGCTCCACGGGCGCCAGGTGGGAGGTGCCGGGCACCAGCGCCAGGCTCGCGTCGGGAATCCCGGCGACCAGGCTGCGGGCGTCGGTGGTCGGCGTGACCTGGTCCTCGGAGCCGACGACGACGAGCGTGGGCACCCCGACCCGGCCGAGCGAGGACCGTACGTCGTAGGAGGCCAGCGCCTCGCAGGCGGCGATGTAGCAACCGGGGTCGGTGGTCCGCACCATCTGCACGGCCCATTCGACGATCGCGGGCTGGGCACCGGCGAAGCCCTGGGTGAACCAGTGCTCGGGCGCGGTGCGGGCGATCGGGTCGAGCCCGTTCGTACGGATGACCACACCGCGCTGGCGCCAGGCGTCGGCGGTGCCGTAGCGCGGCGAGGTGGACACCAGCGCCAGCGAGGTGACCTGGTGCGGGCGGGTGAGCGCCAGCTGGGTACCGATGGCTCCGCCGATGTTGCAGCCGGCGTAGCCGAAGCGGTCCACCCCCAGCGCGTCGAGGGTGGCCATCAGCCGGTCGGCCAGCTCGGCGACGGAGGGCGCAGCGTGCGCGGGCGAACCGCCGTGGCCGGGCAGGTCGAAGCGGATGACCCGCCAGTGGCGGGTCAGCTCCGGGATCTGCCGGTCCCACATGTGCCATGTGGTACCCAGAGCGGCACCCAGGACGAGTACGGGGGCATCGTCGGGGCCGTCGATCCGGTGCTGCAGGGTCTTCTCACTCACCCGGCCACGCTACCGACTCTTTGACGCGCTCCTTACACCCGGGTCAGGAAGAGCCGTCGGATCGTGACCGCCGACCGTACCCGAAGCGGGGTTTGCGCAGGTCAGAGCCTCTTCGTGGAGACTATGTGGACGATCGCGTGCCCCGGCTTGCCGTAGCTCACCGTGATCTGCTGGTACGGATGCGGTGCCTTGCTCGTGATCAGGGCCGGGGTCTTCTGGCCCGGAGAAGCGGCGTTGCGAGGTGGGCGCGGAGGGCTCACTCACGCCTTGCACGCTCTCAAATCTCACAACAGCCCCTATAGCGGAGGTCATGACTGTGTGGGCCTGACCAGGTGGAACACCTCGCGGGCGGCGTAGCGTTTGAGGCATCGGACGATTTCGCGTCGGGTTTTGCCCTCCTTGATGTGGCGCTGAGCCGACGGTGCTGCTGACGGCCCGAGAAGCGCTCGATGGGGCTGACCCCGCACAGCGCGGCGAAGGACGCCTCACCACCCAGACATTCCGGTTGTCCCCCACAGTGATCAGCTACGTGACGTCCTTGTCCGGGGCGAGGCCCACCTGGGCGAGCAGCTGCGGGGCGCGGCATACGACCAACGCGCCGGACTCACGCCAAACACGGGAGAGCGCGGGCTGCGGGTTCCCTGCCTGTGGTCTGGACTCTGGGAGGGCCAACCGGAGACGGCGCTGCCGTCGGCGGCTGGTCGAGTCGCCCCGGCCGCGTAGCCGGAGACGTACCGTCAGGTGGTGAATCTGCCGGGTGAATTTTCACCCGTACATCCCCTTTTAGGGAAATCCATTCCCCGGGAATGATCAATAGTGCACCCAGCGGCGTGCGCTCTCGCGTTCCTTCGTCGGCATTGTTGGGGCCTGCCCGCCGCTTCCGAAGGACGAACGGGAGCCGCCATGACCACCCTCGCCAAGCCGATGTCGATCGCCGAGCTGCTGGAGATCCCCGCGGCCGAGCACGACCTGAAGTGGATCAAGGACAGTCTGCAGACCGCCATCGCCCTGGAACTGTCGACCCTGCCGCCCTACCTGTGCGGCATGTGGTCCATCAAGACCAAGAACACCGAAGCCAGAAAGATCATCTTGAGCGTTGTCCGCGACGAGATGTACCACTTGGGGATGGCGTGCAACATACTGTCCGCAGTCGGCGGCACGCCGTACATCCTCGCCGCGGCCCCGACGTATCCAGGCAAGCTGCCCGGCAATGTGCGCCCGGAAATCGAGGTGTATCTCCAGGGACTGACGCAGGAGTACGTCCGGAAGGTCTTCATGGAGATCGAGATGCCGGAGAACCCACTCGCACCCCTGGACGAGACGTGGATCACGATCGGCAAGTTCTACGACGCGCTCCGGGACGCGTTCGAGACGGTCAACCCGCCCCTCGGGAACGGCCACCAGTTGGAGTCGCAGATCGGCAGGAACGCGCTCAAGAAGTTCACCTCGGTCGCCGAGATCCTGGAGGCGATCGAGGTGATCAAGGAGCAGGGGGAGGGCACCGGCCACCTTCCCGACGACCCGACCGCCACCGGCGAGCTCGCTCACTACTACGAGTTCGGTGAGATCTGGAAGGGGCGCAGGCTGAAGAAGGTGAGTGACGAGTGGTGGGACTGGGTCTCGGACGAGTTGGTCCCCTTCCCCGAGACGTATCCCATGGCCAGGCTCACGGCGGACCGCTGGCCCAACCCCGCACCCGACGTCCAGGACCTGATCACGGCCTTCAACGACAAGTACACCGAGATGCTCAGCCTCCTGGAGGAGGCGTGGCGCGACGGAAGCGACGAGGCACTCGGCAAGTCGATCGGCGCGATGTTCGCGCTGGAGCCGGCCGCACAAGCCCTGATGCAGAAGCCGATCCCGGGCGACAGCGAGCACCGTTACGGACCCGAGTTCCGCATCCACATCACACACCCCGGCTGACCGGCACGCAGCGATCCAGCAGCGGCACCGGGCCCGGCGTTCCCCGCCGGGCCGGTCCGCAGGTCGGGCCACGGGGCGGCGTCCCGCCCCCAGCTTCGGCCCAGACCCGCTCCAGCACCTCGGAAATCAGGTCGGCAAACGGTCCCGCTGTTTTCGGCAGGGTGAACGAGGGCCATGAGGGCACGGCGAACCGTTTCCGCCGTCGCCGGGGTCCTGGCGATGGTCCCCGGTACTGACGCGGCTGGCCGGGCCCCTCGCCCTCGCAGCGGCGGCCGGCTCTGGCGAGTTTGTACGTCCGGGCGATCTGCACTGATCCGTCGCCGTACTTGGCCCGGGCGCGTGCCCGCCCGCTCAGCACCGCCCAGGGCCGCGTTCTGGGCATCTAGCGGGTCCGACTTGCCGCGCTGACGGCGGTCGGTCCGGTCGGGCCGGTTCGCATCGAACACTTCCACGCCCTGGGCCGGCACGTAGCGGGAAAGTGCTGCTCCGAAGGAGCCGGTGCCCTCCAACCCGGCCCGCACGCACAAGTCCCGCCGAAAGCAAGACGTTCCGGCGGGGCCGCGCGTCACACACGCTCGCCCTGAAGTGCGTCAACACCGGAGAAGTGCCAGCGGCTGGCTCTGGTTGCCTCTGCGCCTCTCGTCTACGATTCTCGCTTGGCTGCTTACCGAGAGTGAAGGGCTGGTTTTCCGGTGGCTGGTGATCGTCCGTTAGCCTCGCGCACTGTCCTCACGTCCGCCCCACTCGATCCCGTGCCGGTCACCGGGGCCTGGCGCGAGGGAGACCCGCCCGGCCACCGGCAGTTCTTCCGGTACCCCGGTGACCTGGCGCTTGAAGGGGGTCAGGTCCTGCCGGGTTTCACGTTGGCGTTCGAGACCTGGGGCGAGCTGAATGCTGCTGCCTCGAACGCGATCTGGATCGGGCACCCCTTCAGCGCCGACAGTCACGTCGCCGGCGAAGCCGACGGGGCCCATCCGACTCCGGGCTGGTGGGACGGTGTGGTCGGGCCGGGCCGGGCGATCGACACCTCGCGCTACTTCGCCGTGGCGACCAACATCCTGGGCGGCTGCCAGGGTTCGACCGGTCCCTCCTCACCCGCCCCGGACGGCGCCCCCTGGGGCAGCCGGTTTCCTCGCCTGTCCTTACGGGACACCGTCGCCGCGGACGTGCTGCTGGCCGACGCGCTGGGCATCCGCCGCTGGGCCGCTGTGATCGGCTGCTCGATGGGGGGATGCCGCGCGCTGGAGTGGGCCATTACCCACCCTGGCCGCGTCGCGTCCCTCCTGGCCGTCGGCTGTACCGCGTACACGACGGCGGAGATGATCGCGCAAGGCCACAACCAGATCAAGGCCGTCACGGATGATCCCGGCTGGCACGGCGGGGACTACTACCATCTGCCACCAGGGCATGGACCTCACCGCGGACTCTCGCTGGCGCGGCAGATCGCCTACCTCTCCTACCGCGGCAGCAACGAGATGAGCCGGCGGTTCGGGCGCCGCAGCCAAGGCGAGGCGCACCCCGTCGCGGGGGGCGCGTTCGCCATGGAGTCCTTCCTGGACCATCAGGGACAGAAGCTGGCCAGGAGGTTCGACGCGGGCAGCTACGTGACACTGACCCGCGTGCGCAACAGCCACGACATCGGCCGGGGACGCGGCGGGGTCAAGGCCGCGTTGTCCCGGATCACTGCGCGCACGACAGTGGTCGGAATGGCAGGTGACCTCGTGTATCCGCCGGAAGTCACCACCGAACTGGCCGAAGGCATCGCCGATTGCGGCCCGGTCGAGGAGATCGCGAGCAGTTGCGGCCATGACGGCTTTCTGGTGGATACCGACCACGTCGGGCAGGTGATCAAGGGGTTCCTGGGAGGCTGAACCGTCCCCCTCGCGGTGCCATGACCACCAGGGACAGTGCAGTGCCCCTGTGGCGGATCGCAGGAGTCTTCGAGGAGACACCGAGCACGTTGCACGCGCGCCCCGTCCACTCCCCACCCGCGCTTCTTCTCTGCGCCCGCGGCCCGAGGACACCGGCCGGGGAGGGCGAAGGGCTAAAGCCGAAGGGCATGAGTGACGAACTTGAGGACACGGAGAGGGGGTCGTGGCCATGACGACCTGCCCGGTGGAAGATGACTCCTCGTCAACGGAACCGGTGCGACAGTGCCATGAGGTTTTGAAGCTGCCCGGGATGGCGGCGCTGACGCATGAAGAACTGGTCGCAGGACAACGCGAGGCGGGTCTGACATACGGGGACCGGCTCCTGACGCATGTGCTGCGCCCCCGCCTGGCCCTGGAAGCAGACCAGCAGACCGTCGCCGAGGCCGGCCGCCTTGTCGCCCGGGCGGCACGCCGGCTGGCCGCGAGCCTGTCGACCCCGGACGCTGACCTACCTGCTGTCGTGCGCGAGAGCATCCCCCTTGACCGGGCCCAGGCGGCCCTGGCCCGCATCCCCCACCCGGGCCAGGAACCGAGCATGCTGGGACGACTGGACGGATTCGGCAGCGGCGAGCACGTCATGTTCGTGGAGTACAACGCCGACAGCGCCGGCTCCCTGGTCGCCCAGGAACTGCTCGCCCGCATCTACGCCGACACCTGCACCATGCGTCGGCTGGGCAAGACGAGCCGCATCCAGCCTGCTCCGACACTGGAGAGGATCATCGACCTTCTGCTGGCCGCCTGGCACGATGCCGGCGAGCCGGGGGCCACACCACAGGTTGCCGTGGTGGACTGGCCCGACCGTGCGTTGCTCTGCGAGTTCGAGCCCGTCCGCGCCGCCCTGCGGACCAGAGGTATCCCGACCGTGATCTGCACCCCGGACGACCTCTCGTTCCCGCGCGGCCGACTGATGGCGCACACCGACCAAGCCGGCGAACAGCCCGTCACCCTCGTCTACCGGCGGGTCATGGTCACCGACCTCCACCACAGGTACGGATCCGATGTCGTCCACCACCCGCTGGTGCGTGCCGCCATGGCCGGGGCCTGCGCCGTGGTCAACTCCTTCGCCGCCCAACTGACCACACGCAAATCACTCTTCGCGCTCTTGAGCGACGAACAGGTCCTGGACTGGCTTCCCGCCGACGAGGCGGCCGCCGCCCGCCGTCGTGTGCCCTGGTCCCGACTGCTGCGCCCAGGCCGCACCCGCTACCAAGGCGACACGGTTGATCTTCTCGAGTTCGTCCGTGCACAACGCGATCGCCTGGTCCTCAAACCCGACGACGACTACGCCGGCCGCGGCGTGGTGTGCGGCTGGCACACCTCCCCGGACGCCTGGAGCGCAGCGGTCAAAAACGCACTGCGCACCCCCCACATCGTCCAGGAACGCGTCCCCATCCCCACAGCCACGTTTCCCTTCCTGGCCGGCAAGGAACTCGCGTGGCACCAACGCCTCGAAGGCACCGACCCCATGCTCGTCGGCGACACTGTCGCCGGCTGCCTCTCCCGGATCTCGACGGACTTCATGGTCAACGTCGGTTCCGGCGGCCACCTCCTCCCCGGGTTCACCACAGCACCGCTGCACCAGCCGACAGCACCACGGGATTCCGGCGGAGACGGGATGCCTCGGCGCTGATGGGTTCACCCGGTGTGGCCCTGCCGGGGTCCTGGGCTACGAGCTGGTGGAGAACCGGATCAGGTAGTAGTAGGCGTCGGATGCGGTGCTGCTCAACTGGTCACCTTGGCGGACCGGTAGTGCCGCCAAGGCTCTGCTGAACTTGTAATCGCGGGCGGCGGCGCTGGTGTGCCCGGAGCCGATGGTGGTGAGCTGGACGTCCGAGGGAGTGCCGGGTTCCGGGTCGGATGTGGTGACGATGAAGCCGTCGCCCGGGGCGGGGGAATAGGGGCCGATGTCGGTACCGCTGCGGATGTTCCTGTCGAAGAGTTCGACGGGGCCTCGCTGGATGCTGAGCGAGTCGTCGCTCTGGAGGGTGCCCACCACCGTGAGTTCGCCGTCCGTGGTCAGCCGCGACCCGCTGCCCTCGCCGGTGGCCGTTGTGGTGACGGTTAGGGACTTGGCCTCCACAGGGCCGGAGGCCACCACCGCGGCGGCGCAGCAGGTGCCTGTTACGGTCTCGCCCTCGATGGTGAGGGGGCCGTCGGTCGTGAGCGAGGCCGTGATGGTGAGGGCGGAGCCGCTCGCGAGTTCGCCGAGTTCGATGCCTGGCAGTACAGGCCGGTCGACGGTGACCGTGAGCGAGTCGTAGCGCATCATCCCGCTCGCGACGCTCTTCAGTGTGAACACGCAGTCGCGGGTGAGCGGTCCGGTGACGTGGGGAAAGGTGACGGGTTGGCCCGAGGGTTCGTCCTCGCTGTACAAGGTGTGTTCCCCGGCCGGTCCGCTCCACTGGAGGACGACCGAGTCGCCCGGATGAATCAGGGTCGCCGGGGTGGGGTGGGGCGGCTCTCCGGGGAGATTGAGATGGGCGGAGAAGTTGGCAGCCGTTGACGCCATGGGTCAGACCTCCTCGGCCGGGCCCGCGGGGGCGAGTCCGAGCCCTCGCTTGATGATTTCGAAGGAGTGGGTGCGTGGGGACAGTGGCCCGTCGGGCGTGGTGGCGGCGGATTCGACGATCTCGACGTCTGTGGTGCCCGGCTCGCGGCTGATCCGGAGCCCCTTCAGGTCGATGGCCAGGCTCGGCGTCACCGTCTGCCGCGGCGCGTGTTCGGCGGGGGTGAATCTGGCGGTGCCATCCTGCGGTACGGCGATCAGCACGTCTTCCTGGATCGCTGTCACCGTCCATGTGGCGGGTGTGGCGAGAGGGGTGATCCCGCTACCGGATGCCACGAGTTGCCGGGCCCCGGCACCGACGGGCAGTCGGATGGTGAGGAGTGGGCAGTACACGGGCTCGGTACGGTGGTTGGTCACCGTGATTCGCAGGTCGCACAGGGAGAGCTCACCGTCCGGAGGGCTCGCGTACACATGTTCCGGGACCGTGACGCAGGTATAGGTGAGCAGCGTCTGTTCGGCTGCCGGGCCGGGGGGGTTCATGGCTGCCCTTCGCGGTGGAGGCGGGGAGAAGTCCGTGCAACGGCGGTTACACGCCGAATGTGAACAAGTAGAAGCCGACTTGGCCGGGTTCGGGAGTCCCGTCAACGGCCCATGTGACGCTCTGGCCAGCGTGAACGGGAACGGTGAGACTGGCGAATCCCCCCACGGTGGTGGTCTGGAATGTTTCTCCGTAGAAGGTGACCTGCAAGGTGAGTTCAGCGCTCCCTCCGTGGGCGCCGGCCACCAGGATCCCGTCCGTGGTCATGGTCCGGGTGCCTCCGTCGGCGGACAGATCCTCCCTGCCCACTTGGAGGATGCGTACGGTCCCGGTCGCGGTGAGCCCCTGCCTGGCGGTGACCCTGGCCGCGGTGAGGTGCGTCGCGGAGTGGATCTGTGTGGCGTTCACCGTTCCCGGGAAGCGCAGATGGCCGGCTTCGACTGACGGTGTGGAGAGTGTGGCCCGGGTCTTCAGGTCTCCGGTGACCGAGGCACTTGGGGCGGTGAGCGACTGTCTGATCGTGAGCTGTCCGTCGACGTGCACCGGCAGGGAAGGGGCAGGCGTACCGACCTCACCGGGCACCGTGATCTTCGCGTAGGAGGGCACGTCGACTGCCACGGTCACCGAGTCGTACCTGTTCACGGTCTCGCCGTCGGCCTGGGAGACGGTCTGCAGGGTGAAGGTCGTGTCCCTGAGCAGTGGGCCGCACACCAGGCTGCCCGCACCGTCCGCGATCTCGGTTCCCGTGTCACTGTCCTGCCAGTGCAGAATGCGGGCCAGTCCGGGAGCGGGTTTCCAGGCGATGGTGACCTTGCTGCCGCGAGCGACCCGGACCAACGGCAGGTCCGCTTCGGTGTGTTGCTCAGGGAAGACCGTGAGGTTGGTACCCGTGACGGCGCCGCTGCGGACCCCGACCGGGAACTTGGGCAGTCGGAGGATGGCGGGCCGCTCTTCCGGTGGCTCGTCTCCGGTGGCGGTCGTCTCGGTGACCTCGGGGTAGGACACGCCCACGGTGCTGTTGACGGCCATGGGGAAGAAGTCGAACCGGAGCGACTTGTCCGTGATGACCGTGGAGCCTCCGGGCGGGGTGAAGGTGAAGCGTACGAACCTGTTGGTGCGGATCGGGTCCGCCGCCTCCCAGCCATCCGGCACCGAGGTGGCATGGACGGCCTGGGAGCTTGCGGCCAGGTCCCGGGCTCGCTGGCCGACGGGAAAGGTGACGGTGATGCCGGTACACCGCACGGGGTTCCAGCCTCCGTTGGTGACCAGCAGCGTGACCTCTGCTTCGGTCGGACCTGAAGGGTCGGATTCCAGCGGATCGGGGTCGGTGTAGAAGCTATGGGTGAGCAGGGGTGTGACGGCGGCCTCGGTGGTCATGTCTGCCTTCTCAAGGGCGGTGGGCATCGGGGTGGACGCGGTTCGTCGACTGTCCGAACGGGACCCACCACAGCACAGCGGCGGACAGATGATTGCCGCTGACGGTGAGTGTCTCGCCACACAACACGGGCATGAAGAACGCTTCGCTGAAGTGGCGACCGTCTGCGTAAGCGTGCACCGGCCGCTGGTCGCCGTTCACCTTCAGGGTGAGCGTCGGATTGAGATTCGCGCCGGGGTAGCGCACATAACCCACGCACAGGCCGTCGGATTCGACGGTCATGGAGTCACCTGCTCCTAGCCACATTCGCTCTGCGCCAAGCATCTGGACGGTCGTCTTCGCGGTGAGGTTCCCGGTGGTGATGTGCTGCGCTTCGACGTCGCCGAGTACCTCGATGGAGCCGTCCACCTGGAGCGGGCCGTCGATGGTCGCGCCTGCTTCCGCGGTCAGGGTGTCGCTCACGGAGAGGGCGGTGGACGCGTGGAACGTGCCGGATGCTTCAAGTCCCTGTTGAGCGACGAGCGTTCCGGCCACGGTCACCGGTACGGCAAGGGTGAGCCTGCCGTCGTACCCGCTCAGGGGACCGGTGAGGTCGAGCCCCGCCAGAGTGGGCGCATCGACCTGCACCGTGACCGTGTCGTAGGTCGTCTCACCAGTTTCCGGGTCGTGGGTGCGCAAGGTGAAGGTGGTCGCGCGTTGAAGCGGTTCGGTGTCGCAGCGGCTGAGCTGGGAGACGTCGACGCCGGGCGCCGAGTAGTCCGCGGACAGGTACTGCCCGAACAGGTGGCGTTCGACGCCCTGCCGGTATTGCCAGCGCAGGGTGACGGCGGACCCGGCTTTGACGAGGGTGGCGGGGGCGGTGTCGGCGCCGCTGCCCGAGTAGCGGTGCGCGGAGAACCGGTTGGGGGATCCGGATTCGATATCCGGGCGGTAGGGCACCTTCGCGAAGACCAGGGTCGCCGGTTGCCTGGTGGAGTGCTGTCCCAGCGGCACGTGATCCTCGAAGACCTTGAGGTACGTGTTGCCGTGTTCGCGGTTGATGCCGAGGCCGCGCAGCCCGACCGTCAGGCCGTCCTCGTCGAAGATGAATCCATCGCCCTGGGGGGTCAACAGGCAGCGGACTGCGGTGTCGGTGGTCTCCAGCGACCAGCTCCAGAAGTCGTCCGACAGGGTGATGGTGATGCCGTCGGCGGACTCCACCAGGTCCTGGGCGGTGGTCCCCATCGGCAGTTCGATCTCCAGGCCCCGGCACAGCACCTCCTCGTCGGGGGCCGCCGAAATGACGAGGTCCAGGTCGGCACGGTTCAGTGGCTCGGTGGCGTGGCTGGCTTGGAGGGGGAAGGGGGCGGAGGTCAGGGCGTGGTCGAGAGCTCCCCGGCCCAGGGCGTAGGCCGGTGGTGGAAGTTCTTCGACGGTGAGGCCGGTCGTCATGCGTGGTCCTCCTCGGGCTCGGCCGGGTGCAGTTGGAGCCAGCCGGTCCGCAACTGCGGGCTTGGCAGCGGAAAGTGCGGTTCCGGAGTGCTCGGGCGGGTCGGCAGTTCCTGCCATGTGCCGGCCGGGGACCTCTGATGCCAGCTCCAGGTGCCGTGGCGGTCGGAGGGGCGTGGCAGGGCCGGGCTCTCGTTGCCCGGTGCGGGAAGCAGGGGCATCGGCCCGAAGCGGAAGGCTGCGGCCAATGCCTCCAACGGCTCCTCGAAAGCCCGTCCAGGCAGACGGAGATGGGCGGTCGGCAGGATTCCGGTGGTGGCGTGGACGGCTCCGTACGGGTCGACGAGGAGCGTCAGCCGTGCCGAGGTGGCGGTGTCGTGGTCGCGCGGTGCACGCGCGGGCAGGGCCAGTCCGTACCCGGCGGCGATCGGGCGCAGATAGTCGTCCGGATCGTCCAGGTCGCCGAGGTCCTCGTCTTTCAGGACGGTGTGCAGGGTGCCGTAGTCCCGTTCCAGGAAGTGGCCGAGCAGTCCGTCGTCCAGGTCGTCGCGCTCGCCGAGCCGCACCGGCCAGCGGTAGCCGAGCAGCGCCGGGGGCGCGGGGTCCAGCAGGTTGCGCCAGGACGGGTCGTACCGTGCGGGGCCGTCCAGGTCGATCCTGGCGCAGGCCCGTACCAGGGCCAGCGGGCGGCCGAGCAGGCGTCCGAGAGTGGTCCCGGGGGTCTGGTCGCCGTTCGGAGCGATCGTCGTCAGGGTGCGGTCGAGGGCGCGCAGCAGGGTGGCCAGGGTGCGGGGATCGCGTTCCAGCAGGGTGGCGACCAGGTCGTGCAGGTGCGGGTGGTCCTCGGCCAGGTCCTCGTGCTGTTCGTAGGGAGAGCCGGGAAGCGGCAGCCAGGCCAGCCGGGTGACTCCGTCGATGGTCACCGCGGTGTCGACGGCGCCGAGGGCCGCTCCGTCCGGGCCGTAGCACAACAGGGTGCGGTCCAGGTGGTTGGGGATCAGCCAGCCGCACAGGGCGGCGCCTGCGTGATCCCCCTCGGCGGGGGCGTCGTCGTCGGTTGCCGAGACGGGATAGAGCCGCGTGCGTGCGGGCTGCGGCAGCCGCGGCTTGACCTCCACGAAGCGGCCGGGGTCCTGGGGGACCACGGTGATCGGATTTTTGTTCTCGTCGAGCCCCGGGCACAACTCGTCGGCGATCCAGGGGCGGAAGGCGTGGGCGGGTGTGCCGTTGCCGATGGAGTCCCGCAGCTGGATCTCGTCGGGCACGACCACCGGCAGGGCACGGCCGAACCGGTCGACGATGCTCAGCCGGTGGAAGGCGAACTGTCCGGAGCGAATCTCCTGGAACCGGGACGTCGGCCACAAGACGAAGGGGTGGGGCAACGATCCCAGGTCGGGGGGCCGGATGAGGGCGGCCTGCTCCGCCACCGCGGCGCTGCGTACCCGCGAAGAGCCGTCCGTCTCCTGCGCGTTGTTGACCGAACGTGCGGAGAGCTGGTCCTGGAAGCCATCGAGTGTCTGGGCGATCAGGTCGCCTTCACCGGCCAGCGCGGCCAGTGCCAGCAGCTGCTCCCGGTACGGTCCCGAGCGGTCCGCCGCGTACTGGCGCAGCCTGCCCTCCTGCTGCTGGGAGGGTGTCGGAGTGAGGAACTGGCGGCCGCGCAGCGTGATCGCTGCGCCGACGCCGCGCCGGCGGGGCCAGCAATAGCGGTAGCCGTCGAAGACCCAGTTGGCGTTCTCCGGTTCCTGTGCCGAGTCGGGCTCCATAAAGGCGATCGGGTAGTAGTCCACCTCCCATTGGAAGAACAGTGGCGACCACGGCTGTGACCAGGGAGCGGTGCCGTGTGCGGGCGCCACCCCGCGTGCCTGGCGCTGCGGCGCTGCCATGGCCGCGCGCAGGTCCGCCACCCGTTCTTCCGGCACTCCTGTGGCGGCGGCAAGCTCGGCCGCCCCGGCCGGGTCCAGATGGAAGAACTCCGCGAGGAGCGGGCGGAGTTCCTCCGGACTGTGCGGCAGGTTCGGCGGGACGGGGACGGCGGAGGCAGGCGCGGCGGCAAGGTCTGTACGCTCGGCGTCCAGGTACACCCCGGTGACCAGCTCGGCGGGGCGGCGGCAGCGCAGGGCTTCGTCGGCCTTGGACCGGATCTGCTGGTCCGCCTTCGTCCCGCGCAGGATCACCACTGGCTCGTTGGGCCGGTGGTAATCGGGCAGCGGGGCCCGCTTGAGCACGAATCCCGGTGCGGCGTCGCCGAGATATTCCTGGATGTCCGCGGCCAGCTTGTCGGGTGTCATCCCCCAGGGGATGCGGTCACGGGCCTGTTCCAGGGCTTCCTCGCAGGCGGTGGCTTCCTGCTCGGCGGCGGCGAGCTGCTGGTTCAGCTGTGCCCGGTAGGCGTCGGGATCCTGCTGGTTCCCTCCGGGCAGCAGCATCGGTGTTTCCGGCATGCCCTGCGCCCACCACAGGTCGTAGAGCCTGCGCCGGGCCGTTGCGAGATCCTGGACCGCGGCGTCGTGCGCGGCCTGGGCGCTGTTGAGACGGTCCAGCAGGCCCGTATGGGAGCGGCGGGCTGCCCGTCGTGCGCGGCGGGAGGCCTGGGGGGCGTCCGGGTCCTCCTCCAGGTGCCAGGTGTAGCCGGCGGGGGCGGGGGTGAACCAGGCGGCGAAGGCCCGTCTGGCCTGCGCGCAGGGGCTTTCCGCTTCGTCCAGCATGCCGTGCTGGAGCGCCCCGAGGAGCGCCGCCGCGCTCCGGGGACCTCGCGCGTCGTCGCCCGGCTCGGTTTCCTGTCGAAGGGCGCCGGTGGCGTGTGCCGTGGTGTTGCCGACCGCGGCGTTCACGATGTCGGGGCGTGCCGAGGACGGCCTCGGCCCGGTGCGGTGCCAGGTCAGGCCCAGCACCGTGCCGTGGCACAACAGGCGGGTCGCGGGGGCGTCCTGGCCTTCGGCGGCCGTCCAGTCGTACGTGGTCAGCAGGGTCTTCAGCTGTTCGGTGGTCAGTCCCGTTACCGGGTCGGCGCCGGTGTCGCTGTACCAGCCGGCGACGAAGTAGGAGACGGCGTGCTCCCGGTCGTGGTCGAGGCCGTCCATGGTGTCGTGGAGGGAGAACACGTCGGTGTTGTAGGGCTGGTAAGCCGCGAAGGTGGCCAGGCCGGGACCGATGGCGGTCAGAAACAGTCCGCCGTCCGGTGCTCCGGGTTCGCTCCACGGTTCGTCCGCCAGGGCGATCCGCCGGCCGATGCGGGTGATCTGCCCGTCGCGGGTGACGTAGGGGCTGGTGCCGGTGGCGGGGTCGAGGTGATCGCTTTCCACGATCCAGGCGGTCCGCTCACGGGTGCCGCCCGCGGAGGGGCCGTGGGTGCGCACCACCAGCCAGCGGTTGGGCACCAGCGGGAAGGTGATGTCGGCCTCGAGGTTCTCCTGACAGCCATGGGTGAGTGCTTGCGGAAGCTGCCACTGGAGGTAGACGCCGCCGCGTTCGGGCCGTACGGCGAACTCGGTGTCGATGCCCGCGAACGGCGGCGGCTCCGGTGAGAGCCGGTGGCGCAGCAGCGCGTAATTGGGCTGCCAGCGCTGGAAGTTCTCACCGATCCGTACCTGGTCGTTGACCACGAGTGCGTCCACGTGGACGGGGACCAGCAGGGCTGTGGGCTCATTCATGGCCGGCTCCCGGTGGAGGCGTCGGGGCGAGGGGAGGGGTGAGGATCATTTGCCGGTAGGGAGCGTTGATGAGCTGGAGGCCGAAGGGGGCAGGTGCCAGTGGCCCGTCGGACAGCTCACCTGCCTCGCGGAGCCGGGTGGCGAGCGCGCCGATCAGCGCGTCGGGGTCCGCCGGGCGCAGATCGAGCACACGCCGCCACTCGCGCTTTCCCTTCGGGTTGGGTCGCAGGTACGCCAGGAGTCCGTCCTCGCCCGGTTCCTGCGGGAAGTACGCGCCGTCGAGCGTCTCGCCCGGCGGAGCGTCGCCGCCGCCCAGGCTGCGCAGGTTGAGGACCGGCGTTCCGTCGACCGGGTGCGGGTCGGCGCCGAACGAGAGCCCTTCAGGCGGCTCGGACAGCTCCACCGCGTCCGGCACCCGGTCGAAGAGCACGAGGAGGATGTCGCCCGCCAGCAGTTCCCGACGCAGCAACCCGACGGCCTCCTCCCCCTGCCACGCCTGGATGCTGAGCTCCGGGCATTCACGGGTGAGCGCGGACCGGATCAGCATGCCCGCACACGGACCCGGGTCGTCGGCCGCGGTGACCTGACTCCGCCAGGGGCCGGCGAACGCCGCGAGGGCCCGGTCCGCCTCGCCGGACGCGCCGACGCTCTCGGCCCCGGCCAGCAAGGCGGTCAGCCAGCCGGGATCGACGTGGAAGAACCGCAGCGACTCGGGGGGCAGCATCGTCTCGGACGGTACGAGGTAGGCGAACGGCACGCCGTGCAGCAGGCGCAGTCTCGCGAACCAGTCGGCGAGCGGTGTCTCCTCGTCCTCGGCGAGTTCCTCGCGCAGGGCGGCACGCAGCGCAGTGAGCCGTTGGGCGTGTGGGCCGGACGCGGTGACGGGACCGGCCAGTGCTTCGGCGAGCACCCGGTGCAGGGGCGCCTGGCGTGGCGGGGCACCGGTCTGTGTCAGGTCGGCGGCAGCGCTTCCGGCCGACCGCGGCCGTTCCGGTCCTGTCCTGACCTCGCTCAGTTCGCGGATGAGCCGCTCAAGGGTCCCGTCCTCGACGCGCTCCCGCAGGGCCCGCGCACGCGGTCGCGGCCCCAGGGAGGCCGCGGCGTCGGACTCCGGTGGTGCCGCGGCCAGGCGTTGGGCCAGTTGTGCCGCCCGGAATCGCGCCCGGTCGCGCCAGTTGCCCAGCCTGGCGGCGAAGTCGTCGTCGGCGAGTGCCAGGGCGCGGCCCACCGTCCAGGCCACGGCCCAGCCGGTGTCGAACACCGCCCAGTCCGGGTCGTACGCCAGCAGCCCACCGGCCGTCATCCAGCCGCCCTCGGGCATCGAGGGCAGCTCGTGGGAAGGGGCGGCAGTGAAGGGGCCCCTGTACCAGGCGTACGTCTCCTCTCCCGAGTCGACCTGGTACGGCAACGGCAACCATCCCTGCGCGAGACGGTCGGTGGCCCGCTGCCGTGCCTCGTCGTCCGGCCCGGTACCAACTCCCCCGGAAGGACCCGGCACGGGGATCCGCAGCAGCAGGTCGCGTGCGGCCCCTTCCGCCGCGTCGTCGAACAGCAGGTCGTGCACCCGCTGGACGAACCCTGCCCCGCCCTCACCCTCCGGCAGCGCGTCGAAGCACCAGTGATGCAGTGACACCAGCCGTACGTCCCGCTCGTGCGGGCCGGCGGACGCGGCGTATGCGAGTGCCTCGCGGCAACCCTCCAGCGACACCAGATGCGCGACGTGCCGACCGCCCTCTGGATCCGGCAGCCGCCCGGAGATCACCACCGAGAAGTCGCCCTCAGTCAGTTCCTCACCGAGGGAGTCGACGGCGGGGTCGCGTACGGAGCGTACGTGCGCGAGGTGGCGCAGCTCGTCCTCACGAGGGCAGACGGCGGCGAAGACGGCACCGGGTACGCGGAGCACCCGGCACTCCGTCGCCGTGCCCTCGGCGACTTGGGACTGCGGGATCTTCGGCCTGATCTCCCCAAGGTCCGGTTCAGCAGGCCACAGCAGATCACTGATGGCCATGGTGTCGGTGATTCCTGCCGCGTTCGGGTCGCCCGGGAGTTCACCGGCGGCGAAGACGAGCAACGCGAGCCACGGGGGGCGGGCCTCGATGGGCCCGGTGTCCAGCTCGCCGGGGTCGATGGTGCGCTGCCACGGCAGGATGCGTGCCGCCAGCGTGGCGTGTGCCAGGACGCGGCCGTGGCATCCTTGCGTCTCCGGTGCTGGACTGACCGCGTGCACGATGCCGGGAGCCAGCTGGAACTGCGGCGCCCTCACCTCGAAGATACGTGCTGATCCTGGTAGTTGGCCTCCGTCCTGGATGCCGGAGATGGTCTGCGCGGCCTCGATCCGGAACTGGCCGGCCGGCACACGCGGCACGTAGTCGTCCGTCAGGTGCACCTTGAAGCGGGGCGTTGGCGGCTGCGTCTCACCGCGTGACATCGGCGTTGCTCCCCTGCGGGTCATGCGCTCCGGAAACCAGGAGCAGCGGATCGGCTCTGAGCCCGTCTTCGCGGACATGACTGGCGAAGGCGGCCAGCGACCCGTCGGGCAGGCACCCGTGCCGCTCCGGGTCCAGCAGTTCCGCCAGCGCTTGGTGCAGTCGCCCGCGCTCGCCGCCCTTTTCCGCGATGGTGTCCGCCACCTGCCTGACGCCGGTGCCGGGCGCGGGCTCTGTCCGGTCGCCGGCGGGCGGGGCAGCGGGATCGAGTGGACCCTCGGCGTCCGGCATGGGCTCGTACTTGAGCGAGCTGTCGGCAATCGGCTGCAACGGGTCGCCGGTGGACTTCGGCGGGGGCACGGTGATCTTCAGTCCGGTACGCCCCCCGACCAGCCGCTTCTCGGCGTCGAGCAGTTCCTCGTTCGATTCTGCGGGTGCGCCCCACAGCGCGGAGGAGGCATTGCCGAAGAGCACGGTCTCCTTCCAGGAGCCGTCGTCGTCCAAGGGTGCCCATCGGGCGGCGGCTCCCTGCGCGGCAGTGTTGCGGGCCACCCGCACGGTCAACGGGCTGTCCAGCCCGGTGAGTTGCATCGGCCGGATGTTGAGCTTCGCTCCGGTGCCCAGGTCGCGGCCCTGGAAGGTGACCTGAGAGGCAGGCACCGTGGTTTCCGCGATGAAGGAGAACCCGTCGGCGTCGACCAGCCACGGCCGGTCCGGATCCTCACCGGAGAGCCCTTGCTGTGACGGGTCGTCCGGGAGCAGCCCGTGCGCGGCCGAGATCCGCAGAATCTGCCCGGGCGGCGGCAGCAGTTCGGTGAATTCGTTCCACTTCAGTATTTCCGGGGTGGTGGTGCGGTCTTGCCCGAAGCCGATCGTGACGGTGACGAACACCAGCTTCGCGGTGACCGTTCCCCCGGTGGGCGGTCCCCACAGATCCAGCTCCGCCCCCAGCTCTCCCTTGAGGGTGACGAACGCCAGGTTGAGCGACGCCCCGACGGTCACCCCGATGCCCACCCGGAAGTGCAGCGGCTTCCAGCTGATCAGGACCTGGGCGTAGGCGGTCAGCCATGCGCTGACCGGCCCCGCGGAGTAGCGCACGTCCAGGGTGCCGCCCGCCATCACCGCCGACGGGGTGAGTGCGAAGAACGCGGTGCCGGTGATGCTGACCCCGCCCGGCGTCCAGGAAAAGCCGAGGCGGGGCACCTGGGGATAGTGCCGGGGCGCCGTATACAAGGGGTGGTAGCCGCCCACCGTCAACGCGAAGTCCCCCGCATGCGTACTGGGCGAGAACCACATGGTGTACGCGAATCCGCCGGTGAGGACGCAGTTGGCGTCGATCACGTACGAGTCGTACAGCTGCGCCGACGCGCTGAAGTCGCCGTATGCCGACCGGTACACCAGCCTCAGCTGCAGCTGCACCTGCGCCAGCGCCCGTCCCGTGGGCGGGAAGGCTGCGCGCGCCGTGCCCAGCAGCCCGAGCGTGAGCCCGTCCCCGACCTCCAGGAACAGGAGCAGTCGCCCGTGTAGCAATTCGAAGGAGGAGAAGTCCAGGCCGGCCGCGAGCCAGATGCTGCCCTCCCGCGGAACCACCCACTGACCGGTCGTCAGCTCGCCCAGCACCACCATCGGGTCGTCGGACAGCCCCCCGCCCAGCCCGGACACCAGCGGGAAGTCCGCCACCCTGTCGGCGGCCGGGAGCTTGATGGAGCTGTTGAAACCGAACCCGGCGGCCACGCCCCGCAACCGGAACGGCGCCGGCCCGCCGAGCGCCATCGTCCCGCGGCCGAACACGAACAGCGAGGGCAGGCCGTCCGAGCGCCGCTGATACGCCCCTACGGCAGTCACCCCCACCGTCGGCATCTGTACGACGAGTGCGCCGCCGACCATCATCTCGAACCCGGCAGGCGGGGGCAGCCGGTTGACCAGCGCTCCCCCGATGCGCAGCGGCGGCCGTTCGAACTCGACGCCGAGGCCGTCCAGGCGGGCCCGCACGGGGAATCCCTCGCCACTGAGGTCCACCCCCAAGCCGAGGCTGTCAACGGACATGGTGAATCCGGATGCGGTCAGTGCCCCGTCGACCATGAGCCAGACGACACCTTGCTCATACGTGACCCCGATCCGGCGCACGTGCAGCGGCCCGATGGAGCACCCGATGTCCACCCAGGCCCCGGGGCGAGTGGTGGCCGGTGCCCGACCGGGTTCGGGCACGGCGTCCGTGCGCACCGCGCGCTGCCTGCCGGGCAGGGCGGGCGGACGGGAGCCGGCCGACTTACCCAGGGACACGGTGAGAGTGTTGGGCGGCATGCCGGGGACGGCGCACTCGACGCACAGCAGCCCACCACTCGGGAGGCCGCCGTTCGGAGCCACGGCCGGGAAGACCGGCAGACCAGCGTCGCTGACCAAGGTGTTGAGCGTGTCCAGCAGGGGCTTGGTGACCGCGGCCGATGCGTACACTGCGCGCAGGCTGGTGAGCCGCAGGTCGGCTTCCTTCGGCAGCGCCCCGCCGAGCAACGGCACATCACCCAGGCCCACGTCCACCACGGCTTTGACCTGCACGCACCAGATCAGACCCGTGGTGCCGCGCACCGGGGCGAACACCACGGTCAACGCCCCCACCGTCACGGCGAGCAAGGGCCCGGTCCGGGAGTCGTACGCGAGCGTCACTTCCCGCAACTCCGGCTGCAGCGCCGGCGGAAGGTCCGCCAGCAGCTCCCCGGCATCCGGCCATCCGAGAGCGGCACCGAGGTCGGCGAGCGACAGCCCCCTACCCTCGGCCCTCCATGTACCGCGCAGGGACCAGGCCTTCTGGCCGCCGGTGGCGCGCGAGAAGGCACCCTCGAACCACATGCGCGGCTGCTCCGGGTCCAGGACCAAGCCCGCCTCCACGGACAGCGTGAACTCACTGCGGCTGCCCGAGGTGTACTGGTGGAAGTAGAGGAACAGGTCGGCGGTGAAGCTGTCGAAGCGCGCCTCGGTGGCTACGGCGAATGTCCACTCCGACTCTCTTGAACCGGTGAGGATATCGAGGGTTAGTTGCCGCAGCGTGAGTTCGCGCAGGCCTTCCGGGATCTCGGCGCCCGCACCCCACCTGTCGGCGATCCAGTCGACCAGTGCACCAATCGTGATGTCGGTTGCTCTGCCGCTGAAACACTGGTTGCCGTTCTCGTCGAACCAAAGGTTGAGTTCGATCTCCTTATCGCCGATGACGACCGGGCCGACGCCAACCGCGTGGGCGGTCCCGTCCCAGGACGGCTCCACTTCAGCTCGACCGACCGTAGCCTTGAGATTCTCGTTTTCCGTCACGGCAAACCTTCCGCCAGGAACCGCCGTAGCGTGACCTCGAGTTCGCGTGCCCGGCAAGCATGCCGTCGACCTAGGGGCCACCTTCCAGACATCAGCAAACTGCGCAACTAACACTTCAGTTGCCGTTTGCCATTCCTGCCGACAATGGCTCGTTCATGGGTTTGGCAAGTTGCCATTCCACCATGCAGCAGGAGTTCGCGGCCGCAGTGCGGCGCTTGCAGTACCAACGTTAGCGATGGCCTGGCGTCGACGGCACCAGGCAAAGGACACGGCACTCTGCCCACATGACAGCATACTGCTCGCCACACCCCGACCAACAGGAATAACAAATTACAGATTCGGGCGCTTGTCGAGATTTCGAACCGCCTTCACATACCAGTCCCTAAGGTCCCGTGACTTCTTACGTGCGTCCCCCTTCTGCCAAGGAGAGAGTTTTGCGTACTGTGTACCGCGCCAGCCTTTCGTGATGTCCTCTACGACAGAGAAGAGCCTGATCACTGCGACATTGTCGTAGATCTCTGCACGATGAAGCTCCTCATCCTGCGGCAGGCGGCGTTCGATGTTCGCGTTACACGCATTCTGAACCAACTGCGCGTCTTCTACCTGCTGGTAGACACAATGGGCATTTTTGCCCGCGTCAATTGGATACTCCCACGCGTCTCCGAAGCACTTCATCCCTTCGCGCACGGCGGGGTCCCGAAGGTTGATGCCGGTCTCCTCATAGAACTCAACCTGCCCGCCCTCGATCACGCTTCCTGCCGTAACCGTCCCCCCGGGGATGACGAGCTGTCCTGCGCTATTCAGGACCGCCGGAGGACGCACTTCACCTCGAAAGCGAGTTCCGTACACATTCTTATAGGCGACCAGCACCCGGAGCGCCTGGGGGTTGCTGCTGGGAATATCATAGATCAGATGATAGGCCTTCACGTCTTCACCTCCCGCTTGGAAAATACGCAGAGCCAGTATGCACGGACATGCCATTAGTCACCGCGCACACATGCCGGATCTAGCCATGCAATTGCGCGTTGGTGAGCTCCGGACCTCGCCAGGGATACGGTGGGGCACTGGCACCTTTCGGTACGACCATCAGGAGCAAGGAAGTTCACTTTTCCATCTTTTCTCGACACGGCAATTCTTCCAGCGACAACCGTCGAAGGTTGCACGTGACCAGCCATACCTGGCAAGTCCACCGCCGACCTGGGCGTCACTTTTAGACATCGACGAACATGAAACAACCGCACCAGATATAACAGAACGTTCTTTCAGAACCATGCTCCGCAAGTACGGAACGAAAGCCTCAGCCGCAGCCGTTCGCCCCTCGCCCGCGTACTCAAGTTAGAACACGGGCGTGCCCCCCTCATCCCTGCATTCGGCATGGCCAGTTCAGGGAACAGGACGAGCGAACATCGGCCCAGTCTTAGCAACCTGACCGATTCGGGCCGCTGACTGGGGGCATCGCGCCCAAGTTTTCGCTGGAACGTTCCCCGAAGACGCGACCGAGGCGCCGCGGACGTACTGGCACGTCGGCGATGCGCCCGTTTGTGAACTCGCCCGCTCCTTGAAACGAACGGGGGTCGAGATTTCGCCCTACCGCCCGACTGCACCCGCAGGGTTCCAAGTGCGGTCGTCCCCGCCAGTTTCGTGTGCCGAGATTGCCTCAGAAGCGGGAATTGCTTCTCATAGCTGGAGTTGCGTGTCGCCCATAGGCACTCCATATAGCACCAAGCGGGTACAGCGAAGTCTGTTACTTCCGCGCACCCATGGCCCGGACAGTATCTTTCACCAGCTGGCCGACGACACCTTGAGCACCGCCACAAAACCGATGACGCTACGGCGCGTAGCTGCCGCCGGGACGGCGGCGCACTCGAACAGGCTGTCGCGGCGGTCAGTACACGTAGCGGCTTACGGTCTCCGGGTGGATGACGAGACGAACCCAGTCTGCGGCCAGGGTCCCGGGGGAGGTCGTCGGCGCGGGCCGGGTCGTCGGGGTTCCAGTAGCGAGCGGCCAGGCGGGCGGCCAGGTCGTGTGCTCCGTCGGGCTCCACCGTGGTGCGGCCGGCGATCGACAGCCAGCGCTCGCGTTCACCCACGGGGGCGGCGACGACGATGGAGGCGCGGGGGTCGCGGCGTAGGCGCCGCACCTTGAGCGTGTCCGGACCCGTGAACAGCTGGATCGTGCCCTCGGCGGTGACCTCGAACCACACCGGCCGAGGCTGTGGCGGGAGTGGTCCCGCGGCCACGGACAGGAACACGTACAGGGGGCGTCGGAGAAGGTGCAATGGAGCGGGACGGCGCGCAGGTCCAGCGGCCGGGAAGCCGCAGCGCCAACTCGGTGGCGAAGGCGTCGACAGTCCCCATGCCACCGACGCCGACACCGTGAACACGCCGCCTGACCGACGATGCCCTGCCCCCGGGCTCCCGCCGAGGCTAGAGTCAAGGCGCGGTCAGCCAGCGCCCGGCTCCACCCGCTCCGCGTAGCCGGCCAAACACCCCGCCGATCGATTTGCCCACGCGACGTCCGGTCCGTCCGCCTGGAATGCTCGGCATAGACGACGACTGTCTTGCCGGGTGCTGGGATCCGAATGAGGTTGGCCGGTGTCGGCCCAAAAGACGGCCCACCGGACCCGTCCTCGAACGCAGGAACCCCCGCCGGCAAGCCGACGGGGTTCGGGTTCCTCACCTCTCACGCGGTATCACACGCGTCTCACCAACAGCATTGACGCTCCTGGACCACAAGGGCCTGACCTGCGCCTACGCCCCTGAACTGGACCACCTGGACCACACGAGACGCGATCTACAACCTGTGCCATGTGGTACCCAGAGCGGCGCCCAGCACGAGTACGGGGGCGTCGTCCGGGCCGTCGATCCGGTGTTGCAGGGTCTTCTCACTCACCGGGCCAAGCTACCGACTCTCTGACAAGATCCTGACACCCGGTCAGGAAGAGCCGCGGGGGGGTGGTCGCCGACTGCGCCCGGAGAGGGGTCCGCGCAGGTCAGAGGCTCATTGTGGAGATGTCGCAGAGGATCGCGGGACCCCGGCTCGTCGTAGCTCACCATGATCCGGTGGTACGGATGCGGTGCGTTGCTCGTGATCAGGGCCGGGGTGGGGACCCGGCCACCACGCCGTACCAGCTCATCACGGCACGCATCTCCCGCTGACCCAAGCCCGCCGGTGTCCGGCCCCGTTGGCCCGGCAGCGGCAGCGGCAGAAGGAGCACTCCCAGGGAGCTTCGGTCGGTTTCCCATCGAGATCGTGCCTGTTTCGGCCAAGCTTTGCGCGGGCCTCCCCCATGGCCTGCCAAATGTGTCGCCAGCGTATGGGCCGTCAGGCATCCTGCTCGCCAGCGGCCCGCGATCGTGCCAGAGGGGGACACGGCCGGGCCATGTGTCCGGGGGGACTCATGACACAGATGCAGCACGGCACCGCGACCGTGTCCTCAGGGCGAGGCGTGGTGGAGGGGGCTTTCGCGGTGTTGGACGAGTTACGACGAAGAGGCGGCGAAGCAGGGCTCACCCAGATCGCCGCCGCCTGCAAACTGCCCAAGGCGAGTACGCACCGGCTGCTGGAGCAGTTGGTCAGAGTCGGTGCTGTGGAGCGGCACGAGGGCCGTTACCGGGTCGGCTGCCGGCTCTACTGGCTCGGCCAGGCATGGCAGCCCCATCCGGGACTGTGGCTGGCCGCCCGCGGGCCACTGCACAGACTGCGGGCCCTCACCGGGGCCAGCGCTGTGGTGACGGTCCTGCATGACGGCCTGGCCCTGACCGTCGCCTCCGTGCCCGGTGAGGTGGAATCCGTGGCGCCGGTCCGCGATGGGATGGGGTTCAGCTTGGAGACAGCCGCAGGGCAGGTGCTCACCACCGGTCCACGGCGCAGGACAACGGGCCGGCTTCCGGGGGCCGTTCTGGAACGCGAGCAGGTACTGGACGGAGTGTGCTGCGCCGCACTGCCGATGCGCTCACCCGACGGGCGGCTGCGGGCGGCCATCACCGCGATGGTGCCGCCGGACCGCCGACTCGAGAGGGTCGCCGAACAGGCCGCGAGGGCCGGGGCCGCCATTGCGGCGAGCCTGGCGCGGGCAGCGGCCAGCATGGCCGAACTGCCGCCCGTACTGCGCTACTGACAGTTCCGCTCAGTGGACCGCGCCTGGAGCGACGGAACGAGCGCGGGCAGCATGAAGGGCGTACCAGTCGGGGGAACCGGCCAAGCCGCAGCAGGGGTGAGGGCACTCCGACGCCGTGTCGGCGCCATGTGCCGGGCATGGGAGAACGAACAGAATCGGCGAACGACCAGAAACGGGGAATGACGTGGTAAATCGCATGGAGCGCATGGCGCGGCTGGGCGCCATCGCGGCAACAGGCGCGGTCCTCCTGGTGGGAGGGACGGCCGCGACGAGCGCCACCGCCGCCGACCGGCCCGCGGCTGCGACCACCGCCGCCGCAAAGCCCGCGCCGCTCCTGACCTGGCAGAGGTACGGGAACTTCCCCTACAGCTCGTGCGTCAATTGGGGCACCACCCTGGTCAACAGTGGCAACGCGCTGGCCTGGCAGTGCGTGCACATCGGCTCCGGTATCTACACCCTGTGGGTCCTGCGCTGATCCTGAGCGCCCATCAACAAGCCGTTGTCGTACTCCCCGAAGTCCGGTCGCAGGCCGAAACTGCTTTCCTGGCTTGGTGATTCCCGGGATAGGGGTATGAACGCCGGGCCTCCCGCACACCTCGTGGGTGTCGAATCCCTCCGAGGGGCAGGAGGCCCGGCCGAGGCCCGCGCCCTATGCCGTCGCCGCCCCCTCGACACCACACGTTCCTGAAGCGGGTTGCTTCCGCACTGTGACAAGAAGGCGGGCGTGCCCGGCGCGCATCTGGGCGCCGCAGCGCGCGTCGTGGGGCGCGGGCCTGATCACCGTGTCCGCGGGATTCCGCGCAACCCTTCAATGCCCCATGACGGCCCTGGTACCGGGCCACTGCTCCCCTCACCGTTGCCGACAAGAGCTTCAGCTCTCTTCGCCCGCGTGACGACGGGAAACCCAGCAGCGACGCGGGCCTCCTCTCACCCTGCACCAGGAGGAACGTCGTGAGGATCAAGCACACCGCCCGGAGGAACAGCCCGCCGAGCCGCCCCGGCCGCCCGGCTGGACGGCTTCGGACACTGGCCCTCATATCGGGTCTGGCCGCCGCGTTCGCGTTGACCGTCCCCGGAACCGCCGATGCGGACCAGGGCCGGCCCTTCAGCGCCAGAGAGCTCAGAGCGGCGAGTGACGCGATCCTCGCCGCGGACATCGGCGGCACGGCGTGGACCATCGACACGAAGCGCAAGTCCGTCATCGTCCAGGCTGACAGCACCGTCTCGCGCGCCGGAATCGCCAAGATCAAGAAGGCGGCGGGCCGGAATGCCGGCGCGCTGCGCATCAAGCGCACGCGGGGCAAGCTCACCAGACTGCTCTCCGGCGGAGAGGCGATCTACGCTTCCGCGGGCTGGCGCTGCTCGGCCGGCTTCAATGTGCACGTCGGCACCGCGTACTACATCCTGACCGCCGGGCACTGCACCGAGGGCTATCCGACCTGGCGCACCGCCCTCGGCCTGCCCATCGGCCCGACGGCCTACTCCAGCTTCCCGGTCAACGACTACGGCTACATCGCCTACACGAACGCGTTGTTGTCGCACCCCAGCAACGTGAATCTGTACAACGGCACCTACCGCACCATCACCGGTGCGGCCAATGCCGGCGTCGGCATGCTCGTCGAGCGCAGCGGCAGCACCACGGGCCTGCACAGCGGCACCGTCACCGGACTCAACTACACCGTCAACTACGGCAACGGCGACATCGTCTATCAGATGATCCAGACCAATGTCTGTGCCGAGCCCGGTGACAGCGGCGGTCCGCTCTTCTCGGGCAACACCGCGATCGGCCTCACTTCCGGCGGCACCGGCGACTGCGACTTCGGCGGCGTCACGTACTTCCAGTCGGTCGTTGAGGCCCTCAACAACCATGGGGTGAGCCTTCCGTGAGGGCTTGTGGAACCGTGCCGGGAGCCAGGGGCAGGGCAGGTAGCCAGGCCGTTTCCTCGCGGTCGAAGGCCGGCGGACGGCCGCCGTGGCTGCCCGGACGTTTGCGGTTCGCGACGAGGGGCGCACCGGCACGCGAGCAGCAGCCCTGAGGTCCTGTGCGTCCCCCACCCTGCTCTGCTGTACCGCCCTGCGGCTAACTTGTGTGCAGGAGAGGTACGCAGGCCGTGGTGGCAGAGGTGCACGAGGGACGGACGGGAGGTCGGGAAGAGTGTCGCTGCGCGCAGGTGATCCAGCCGAGATCGGCGGATATCCGCTTGAGGCGCGACTCGGCTCGGGTGGCATGGGCACGGTCTTTCTGGCCCGTACGAGTTCCGGGCGTCGTGTCGCGATCAAGCTGATCCACCCGCAGTTCGCGGCGGACGACGAGTTCCGTATCCGCTTCCGGCAGGAGGTGGCGGCGGCCAGGCAGGTGAGTGGCGCGTTCACCGCCGCCGTGGTCGACGCTGCCCCTGAGGCCGAGCAGCCGTGGATGGCGACGACCTATATCCAGGGGCACACACTCGCCCGGCGCATCGGGACGAAGGGCCCGCTGAGCGGAGGGGAGCTGCGAAGGCTCGCCATCGGGCTGGCGGAGGCACTGCGGGACATCCACCGGGTGGGGGTCGTCCACCGTGACCTGAAGCCCTCGAACGTCGTGCTCTCGCCCGAGGGCCCACGCGTCATCGACTTCGGTATTTCGCGCGCCGTGGATCAGCAGCCGCTGACGGTTACCGGGCGGGTCATCGGTACGCCGCCCTTCATGTCGCCGGAGCAGTTACGGGCGCCGCGCGATGTGGGGCCGCCGTCCGATGTCTTCTCACTGGGGACGCTGCTGGCCTACTCAGCGACGGGCCACGGGCCCTTCGACGCGGAGAGCCCATACATAGCTGCGTATCAGGTGGTGCACAGGGAGCCGTCGCTGGAGGATGTGCCGGTGGCCTTGCGCACGGTCGTCGAGTCGTGCCTGGCCAAGGAGCCCAACGGGCGGCCCTCGGCGGACGAACTCCTCGTGCTGCTACGGGATTTGCCGGCCGACCTCGACCAGATCGACGCGAGGGGAGTTGGCGCGGGCCGCACCCGCGACATGGTCACCGAGCATCACTTCGCGCCGCCGGCCACCCCGGTGCCGGCGCCCCCGACCAACACCCCGGCGCCGACGGCCCCGACCATCACCGCCGCCCCGGCGGCCCCGACCATCACCCCGGCCGCTCCCGATACGGGGAGCGCCGACACCCCCACCGGCCGCCGACTGCGTCGCCGCTGGCGTCCCGTGTTCGCGGCCGCGGTCGCGGTCACGGTGGCAGCGATCGGTGGAGGAGTCGCCGCACTGACGGCGGGCGGCTTCGGGGCGAACAGCGGCGGCGGCAAGGGCAAGAGCCCTGCGGTGCGGGGTGCCGCACTTCCGGACGGCTTCAAGCCGTGGCACGAGACCGTGCCGGGCGGTCGCAAGGACATCCCCGACGAGCTGCGTTGCCTCGCGCACGACGACGCGCTGTTCTGCGGGGGCGGCGGTGTCGTCGCGACCCGTGTCAGGGCCAGGGACGGCTCGCGGGTGTGGACGGCGAAGAGCCCCGGCGTCCCCGTCAACGGCATGCACCTGGTGGGCGCCACCGACGACACGGTGCTCGGTTACCGCTTCGCCGCCCAGAACGCCCCGCAGGACCCTCCCAGCGAGGTGGTGGCCCTCGACGCGAACACCGGACGGGAGCTGTGGTCCGTGCCGTCCGGCGCCCAGTCGACGGCCGTCACGGGTCGGACCCAGGACGCCATGGTGACCGGCTCCGTCGTCGTGACGGTCGACGCTGCCAACTCCCGCTTCGAGGCCCGCGACGCGCACAGCGGTCAGGTCACCTGGACCTCGCCATTCCCTGCGGGTACGCAATGCGCTCCGGTCCCGGTGGGGCCGCAGCTCGTCGCGATGTGCGCGACGAATGCGGAAGTGAATGCCTTTGCGGTGCGCCACCCCACCCTGTACCCGGTCGACCGCGCCTCGGGGGCTCTGGGCAGGCCCATCGAGGTCAACGGCCGCGCCGTGCCGATGGGCGTCGCCAACGGCAGGCTCGTACTCCTGCGAGTACACATGGAGGGCACGGATCCGGCCGGCTACAACGGGATGACGCGGGTCGACCCGGCCTCCCGGAAGGTCACGTACTCCCGTTGGGCCAAGACCTACGCGGGGACGCCCGGCATGGCGGACAGCACCGTCTACGTGAGCGGGCAGACCGGTCTCGTCACAGCACTCGACCCGGCGACCGGCCGGGAGAAGTGGTCGCGGCAGACTGGCGTGGAGGGCGCGGCGGGTCCTGTCGCGGGAGCCGGCGCACTGTATTTCAGCTCGGCCACCGGCCGGGTGGTCGCGCTGTCGCCGGACGATGGCAACCCCCTCTGGACAACGGATCCGCGGGTCGATGGTTTGACGGGCCAGCAGGGCGCAAGTCCGCGGGTGACTCTTGCGGGGCGTGCGGTGATCGTGGCCGCGGCCAAGAACACACTCTTCGCCTTCGACGCGCAGAAGCCGCCGAAGCCGGGCTGACACGGGTGGGGACGGACGGCGGCTGCACCATCGCCAGGGAGTACCGCGAGAAGCTCCGCCGCCGGCACCACATACCAAGCTCCGGGGGATCCGCCCTCACGGCCCGAGCCCCGCCTCTGGAATCCATACGTTGTCGCCGAACCCCTCGACTGGTCTGCCAGCGCGTCCAGTTGAGCGACGGCGTGTTCCTCCCGTCGCAGCAGACCAGGTGAGGTGGGGCTTCGGAGCCGGTGAGATCAGCCCGGGAGGGGGATGAACAGCAGGATGCCGTGGGCGGTGGCGGCGTTGTAGCAGGCATTGCCGGCGAAGGTGGCGGTGTAGAAGGGGGTGGCGATGGCGAAGACGGGGACGACGGCGTTGTGGAGGGTAGCCGTGCCGGTGGCGTCGGTGACGGCGGTGCCGAGGTTGACCGGGCCGAAGAGCGTGGTGGCGGTGAAGGTCACCGGCTGACCGGCCACCGGCATCCCCGAGGTGGTCTTCAGGGTGGCGCTGAGGGTGGGGATGTAGAACTCGGGCAGCGGGGTCAGCCGGAGCCGGATCGTGCCTGGCTGCGCGGTCAGCGTGGTGGGGTTGGAGTTCACGGTGACGGGGGTGCTGGTGGCGGAGCCGGTGAAGCAGCTGTCACCGCTGTAGGTGGCGGTGAGGGTGCCGCTGGTCAGGGCGGTGGTGGTGAAGCAGGCCTGCCCCGATGCGTTGACGGGGACCACCTGGACCTGGCTGTTGGGGAGGGTGAAGGTGACCGTGCCGGTCGGCACCGAGGTGGTGCCTGGTGCCGGGGTGATGGTGGCGCACACGGTCACGCTCTGCCCGCAGTTGGAGGGGTTCGGCGTCACCGACAGCGTCGTCGTTGCCGGGTTGGTGCTCACGGTGACAGGGGTGGGGTTGCCGTTCACGGTCGCGGTGAACATACCGGCGGTGTAGGTGTGGGTGGTCTGCCCGCTCCCGGTGGCGTCCAGAGGGACGGTGACCGTGGGGCTGGCGTCCCCGAAGTTCACCACCGCGGTCCCGTTCGGAGTCCCCCCGGAAATGTTGAACGTCACCGGTTGCCCGCACACCGGCGACGCCGGCGAGGTCGTCACCGTCAACGGCGAAATCACCGTCACGTTGGCCGAATTGGCGTTGGTGACGTAGACATTGCTGTTCTGCGCCGCCGCCACCGAGAACGGGAACGCACCGACGGGGACGGTTGCCAGGACCGTATTCGTGGCGCTGCTGATCACCGTCACGTTGTTGGAATTGCTGTTGCCGACGTAGACGTTGCCGGTCGGCGCCACCGCCACCCCGAACGGGCCCCCGCCGGTGGGGACGGTGGCCAGGACCGTGTTCGTGGCGCTGTCGATCACCGTCACATTGTTCGAAACGGTGTTGGTGACGTAGACGCTGCCGTTCTGCGCCACCGCGATCACCCCCGGGACCGAGCCGGCGGGGACGGTGGCCACGACCGTGTTCGTGGCGCTGTCGATCACGGTCACGTTGTTCGAGGTCTGGTTGGCGATGTAGACGTTGCCGTTCTGCGCCACCGCCGCATAGCCCGGGAAACCACCGGTGGGGAGGGTGGTCAGGACGGTGTTGGTGGCGCTGCTGATCACCGTCACGGTGTTCGCGTTCCGGTTGGCGACGTAGACGTTGCCGTTCTGCGCCACCGCCACCGCGTCCGGGACCGCGCCGACGGGGACGGTGGCCAGGACCGTGTTCGTGGCACTGCTGATCACCGTCACGTTGTTGGAGGTGCTGTTGGCGACGTAGACGTTGCCGTTCGGCGCCACCGCCAGCGCGAACGGGCCCCCGCCGGTGGGGACGGTGGCCAGGACCGTATTCGTGGCACTGCTGATCACCGTCACGTTGTTCGAGCTCTGGTTGGTGACGTAGACGTTGCCGTTCGCCGCCACCGCAAGCATGGCCGGGTTCGATCCGGCGGGGACGGTGGCCAGGACGGTGTTCGTGGTGCTGCTGATCACCGTCACGTTGGCCGAATTGGCGTTGCCGACATAGACGTTGCCGTTCGGCGCCACCGCCACCCCCAGCGGGGTCGTGCCCGCCGGGATCGTCACCGTGGAGAAGGCCGCACTGAACGGCACGGCCGCAAGCCCCCGTACAGCGGCCACCTCGGATACACCGGCCGGTACAACCGGCCGAAGCCCGCCGGCTACCGCCGGAGCTCCCAACCAACCCGTAGTCGGTTCCATGACAAACCTCTCTCAGCTGAGAGGGCCGCCCGAGAACTCCCATCCGGGGCCCGCGTCGCACGGCGCCCGTATACGCGCCGGACCACCGCTTGCACACCGGGACAGAGAGAGACCTGCCGATGCGTACCACGCATCCGCGCACCACAGGGGTTGCCTCTCTCCCCGGAGAGATGGGCAACCCACCGGATAACGGTCACCACCATTAACCCGAAATGGCCAACGAAACACCACGTGTTGACGCGACTATCACCCGGACAGACCAACACGCAGCCCCATGCGTTTGGGGGTCTCACCCTCACCGATGCCAGTGAGGGGCATCAGCCGAGCCAGTGGCGTCAGCCGGCGGCGAGTGCCGTGACGCCGCCGTCCACGAGGAGATCGGTGCCGGAGATGAAGCTTGCTGACGGGCCGACGAGGAAGGCGACGGCGTCGGTGATGTCGGCCGCTGTTCCGGCTCGCTTGGCGTTGGAGGCGGCAATCATCCTGCGCATCACGTCCCCTTGTTCGCCGACGAGTTCCGTCTGCCCCATGGGGGTGGCGATAACTCCGGGACTCACGGAGTTGATCCGTGCGTTCCGTGCACCCCAGGTGGAGCTCGCGGCCCTCACGCGCAACAGGTTGGCTTTCTTGGAGAAGGTATAGGCCGCCCCTGGGCCGGAGAATCGCTCCTTGGCCGCGACCGGGAGGGAGAGCAGTTCGTCGGCCGGTGTCGTGGCCAGTTGCACGGCTTCTTCGGCGGACAGCCCGGAGTTGCGGTGGCCGGCCATGCTGGCGATGACCACGCCGGAACCGCCTGGGGCGACGACCTGGCCGAATTCCTCCAGCACGAGTGCGACGCCCAACAGGTCGACGGCGAGTATGGCGGCGACGGACGCTTGCGCGGGCGAGAGTCCGGCCGTGTGGACCACGGTCCGCACCGGACCGAGGTCGGCGGCCCGGCGAGCCAGCGCGCAGACGGATTCCCGGGACGAGACGTCCACCGGGGCAGCCGTTACGGCGTACCCGTCCTTCTCCAGCTGCGCACGGACGGCTTCCAGGGCCTCGGCGTTGAAGTCCGCGATCAGGAGCCGGGCTCCGGAGCCCAGACGGCGGGCGATGGACTCTCCCATCCCGCCGACACCGATGACGACGACTACTGACTGGCTCATGTCTTCCACCTTCTCGATGGCCGGCAGAACTGCCGGGTGTTTGGGGCGTGCGGGGCTACGGGCCGGGTTTCGTGAACCGTCGAAGAGGCCGTTCCGGCGAAGTCTCGCATGAATCCGACACTTGTCGGGTATCCCACAGGTGTGGGTGACACTACAATGACTCCGTGCCCGTTCAGCAAAGCGACCGCCGCGCCCGCCGCTCCCGTACCGCGATGGAGGGCGCACTGCTGGAATTGATCGGCGACCGCGACCTCAGCCAGATCTCGGTCTCCGACGTGACCGGCCGCGCTGACGTGCACCGCTCGACTTTCTACGAGCACTACACCGACGTACATGACCTGGCCGCCTCGGCATGCACGGAGATGTTCGACCAGCTGCTCTCCGCCACCTCGGCACTCTCGATGAGCGGGGATTCCCCGGAGGAGGGCGTGTCCCCCTCCCTCACAGCGGTGTTCGCCCATGTCGCCGAACATCGCGCGCTCTATGAGGCTCTTCTCGGTGCCGATGGCAGCGCCCGGGTGATCAACCACCTCCTGCAGCGCATGACGGAATCCATCCGGCCGAGACTTTCCGCCCGGCTCGCCGACCCCGAGGGCGGTACGGAAGACTCCGCGGCCGCCTTTGTCTCCGGAGCGCTTCTCGGCGCCATCGCGGACTGGCTCCACCGCGACTGCCCCGGGACGCCGGAACGCTTCGCCACCGCGATCTGGCCGCAGTTGGTCGCCGCGTCACTCGCCCGGCCGGCCTGAGCGACGCCGCCCACAGGGCCGCCGGCCGAGAATCCGGAACCCGGCGCCGGAGCGGGCCGCACCCGTGAGGCGATGAGACCGCCCCTACCTGGCGCCGCCCCTCCCTGACCCGCCTTACGCGACCCCCGCTCGCACCCCTCGTTGCACGCGAACGGTGTGCGTGCGCTCATGCCGTAACCACCGCCTCGCGCACCGCGATCAACTCTCCGCCCCTCCCGCAGCGGCACCCCCCGGCTCCGCGCCCGCCCCGCCGGCACGCGGACCCTTCCTCCGATGTGCGCTTTTGATGTGCGCTTTCGCCCATCGGCCTGCGCAGAGGGTGCTTGGGGGCGCACACATTCACTGCGCCCCCAAGCACCCTCTCCCCTGCCGCCGCGAGCTCCAGGCCCCGAGCCGCCGGACCCGGCGCATCCGCGCGCGCATCCGCACGCGCATCCGCCCCGCTGACACAGCCCGAAGGGCCACGACCACTTGCAATACGACAGCTGTCGGTTAACCTACAGGTGTCGGGAATGAATCGAGGTTGCGGCACCGGGCTTCCGCCCCGGCCCGTGAGACCCCGTCCCGTCGCGCGTCGGCCGTGGCGCGCAGCTCCCTGTCGAATGAAGTGAGGAGAGCAGTCGTTCACATGTGGAACCGAACTGACCGAGGCCCGTTTCCCGGAGCGGCTTCCCCTCGGGGCTCCGTGGACCCGGCGGGCGCGGCGTGGTGACCCGCCCCGGCAAGGTGGTGATCGTCGGTGGCTCGTCGGCCGGCCTGGCGACAGCGGAGGCGCTGCGCCGTCAGGGCTACGAGGGACGGCTGACCCTCCTGGACGCCGAACGTCATCTCCCCTATGACCGCCCGCCGTTGTCGAAGCAGGTGCTGACCGGCGCCAGGGAGCCGTCGCGGACTCAGTTGCGCTCGCAGGAGCAACTCGCCTCGCTGGAGGCGGAGTTCATCCGCGCCGAGCCGGCCGTCATGTGCGACGCGGAAAAGCGTGCGGTGACCACGGTCACGGGGCGCGTGGTGCGTGGCGATGCGCTGGTCATTGCCACCGGGCTGCGCCCCCGAACATTGCCGGATCAGGAAGAGCTCGCGGGAGTGCATGTGATGCGCACCCTCGACGACGCGCTGGCGCTGCGCCGTGACCTGGCGGCCGGTCGCCGCCTGGTGGTGGTGGGCGAGGGTGTGCTGGGTGCGGAGATCGCCGCCTCGGCCCGTGGCATGGGCGTGGAGGTCACGCTCGCGGGCTTCGGGTCCGTCCTGCTGGGCAGTCAGGTCGGCGGCAGGGTGGGGGACTTCCTCACGCGTCTCCACACCGAGCGGGGGGCGGATCTGCGCCTCGGGGTCGCTGTCGAGGCCCTGGCCGGCAGCGGGGGCAGGGTGTGCGGGGTCCGTCTGGCCTCGGGAGAGGTGCTGCGCGCCGACACGGTCGTCGTGGCGATCGGGGCGCGGCCGGCCACCGAGTGGCTGGAAGGCAGCGGGCTGGCGCTCGGCGACGGCGTGGAGTGCGATGCCTACTGCCGTGCCGCGCCCGGTGTCTACGCCGTCGGAGACGCGGCGTCCTGGCACCACGAAGGGCTGGACAGACGGCTGCGCCTGGAGAATCGCACCAACGCGACCGAGCAGGCCCAGGCCGTCGCGGCGAACCTCCTCGGCGCCGAACGCCCCTACACTCCGACGCCCTACTTCTGGACCGATCAGTACGACGCCAAGCTCCAGGTCCACGGTCTGCCCACCCCGGCCGCCGAGACCCACATCGCCGAAGGCGACCCGGCCCGGGGGCGCTTCGTCGCGGTGTACCGGGAGAACGGCGAGGTGACCGGCGTCCTGGGCTGGAACATGCCCAAACAGGCCCGGCTGCTGCGCCAAAAGCACCTCGGCGCTCCGCGGAACGGACAGCCGGCAACCACGGTCCGCCCCGCACCATGACCCGCCGCACCAGGCCCGGCAGCCCTCCGCAGACGCACAGACAGGCGTGGGAAGCGGGTGCAAGGTCACCGCCCGTAGGCGGCTCCCACACCCCTCCCCCGCCCATTCCCGTGAAGGAGAAGCACATGAGCCCGAACGAGCAGACACTGCAGTACCCGCTCGCCTACGAGACCGCGCTGGAGCCTGCCGCCGAGTGGGCTGAGCTGCGCGGCACGTGCCCGGTGGCCACCATCACCATGCCCGACGGCAGCCAGGCCAAGCTACTGACCCGCTACGACGACGTCCGGGAGATGCTGGCGGACCCCCGCTTCACCCGGCAGGATCTCGTCGGCGGAACCGGGAATGCGCAGGAGGCAGCCACGACATCGGCCGCAGCGGACACCTCGGAGTCGCTCTTCTCCGTGCCGAGGCACGGCGAGGACCACCAGCGGTGGCGCCGGCTTGTGGGCAGGTGGTTCACCGCCAAGCGCATGGCCGCCCTGCGGCCCCAGATGGCCGCGATCGCGGACCAGCTACTCGACGAGATGACCGGGCGCGGCAGCTCCGGCGATCTCAAGGCGCAGTTCGCCTTCCCGCTGCCGGTCTACGTGATCTGCGGCATGCTCGGCGTGCCTGCCGAGGACCGGGACCGCTTCTCCTACTGGTCCGACAACTTCCTCAACCTCACCCGGTACTCCGCACAGGAACGGCAGACGGCGGTCGGCGAACTCGTGGCCTACATGTCCGGCCACATCGCCGCCAAACGCGCCGAGCCCACCGACGACCTGCTCAGCACCCTGATCGAGGAGAGCAGCGTCGAAGGTGCGGCGCTGACGGACGCCGAGCTGCTGGGCACCGGCATAGGTCTGCTGGTGGCCGGGCACGAGACGACGGCCAACATGATCGGCAAGATGGTCGCCATGCTGCTGGCCGACCGCAGCCGGTGGGAACGGCTGCTGGAGAACCCCTCGTTGGTACGCAGCGCCGTCGAGGAGGCGTTGCGCTTCGACGCCAACGGTGGGTTCGGCCTGCGGCGTTTCCTCACCGAGGACGTCGGGATCGGGGGCGAGGTCCTCCCCAACGGCACCACGGTGGTGTGCGCCCTGGGCGCGGCGAACCGCGACGAGACCGCCTTCGAGAACGCCGCCGAGATGGACCTGACCCGCACTCCTAACCCTCACCTGGCCTTCGGCGCGGGACCCCACTCCTGCCTCGGCCAGGCCCTGGCCCGCACCGAACTCCAGGTCAGCCTCGAAGTTCTGCTGCGCAGGCTCCCCTCCCTCGAACTGGACATCCCCGCCACCGACCTCGAACGCCTGGAAGGACTGCTGGTCGGCGGCCTCAGCGAGGTCCCCGTCCGCTGGTGACGGCACGACAGCACACATACGACCCCCGACAGAAGGAGACCCCCACATGAAGATCACCGTCGACGAGGAGAAGTGCTGCGGCGCCGGACAGTGCGTCCTGATCGCCCCCGAGGTCTTCGACCAACGCGATGAGGACGGAATCGTCGTCGTCCTGGAGCCGGAGCCCCCGCACGGCCAGCAGGCCCTCACCCATGAAGCGGCCGCCGTCTGCCCGGCCGCCGCCATCCAGGTGCACGACATACCCTGAACCTCTCCGCCCGGCAGCGGTGGGGCGGCTCGTGGAGCCGCACCGGCTCCGCGAGCACCGGGGCTCCTCTCTTAGAGCAGCGTCGGCGCGTGGAATGCGCCGAGACCGGAGGTCAGGTCCCGGTCCAGCCAGTAGCGGCGCGGTTCGGCGAGCATGATGTTGACGCTGACGGCGAGGATGCCGGGGATCTTGGCCAGCTCGTGGTCGATGAAGAGCGCCAGCGCGGCGCGGTCGGTGACCAGGCCCATGACGAGGACGGACATGTCGCTGGCGACGTGGGCGGCGAGCCGGGTCTGCGGAAGCTGGTCGATGCGGCGCATGACGTCGGGCGTTCCGCCCGGAGCCACTCGCAGGCGGAGCAGGAAGGGAGTCTGGAAGCCGAGCCATTCCGACACCATCTCCAGGCGCGGTTTGACCCATCCCTCGTCGAGGACCCGGCGGACGACGCGGTGCGCGGTGGAGGTGGCCAGGCCGGCCGCTCGGGCGATGCTCGCGGCGGACGCGCGGCTGTCCTGGATCAGCTGGGCGACGACGGCGCGTTCGGCCTCGGTGAGCGGCTTGGCGGGGGGTGTCGCGGTCGCGGCGCCCTCCCGGCGGGCGCCGGTGAGCTTCAGCAGGTCGGCGCGTTCGGCGTCGGTGAGGAACTGCGGGTCCCAGGTCATACCCCGGCGCAGGGTACTGAGGGCCGGCAGGGCGTTGACGCGGCGCACGCCGGGGACGGAGTACAGCCGGTCGATCGCCTCGCTGGTAGCGGCCTCGGACGGGGCGTGGATGACGGCGTAGAGGGGGTCGTCGCCGGAGATCTGTGCCAGGAGCTGGAGGTGGGGCAGATCGCTGAGCCGGTGGAGGACGGTGAGCGGGGTTTCGCCGGTGATGTCCAGGAAAACGTGCACCGGCATCGCCGTGGAGTGCATGCCCCAGTAGGCATGCCCGATCGCACGGACCATCCGGGCCTGGTGCAGCCGGTCGTAACGGCGCTTGAGCGTGCTGGCGTCGGCGGCCAGGATCCCGCCGATGTCGTCCCAGGCGGCCCGGGGGGCCACGTGCAGCGCGCCGATGAGGCGCCGGTCGAGCTCGTCGAGGAGAGGGCGGGTCATGGTCCCCCACTTTAAGCTGCCGGTTAATCCTACCGTTACCTCCAAAGGCTAGAGAATCTCTCACTTGGATGCCACTGTTCGCAGGAACATCCCTCGCATGCACGAAGAGGTTCCGATGAGTGCCACCTCTGCTCAGCCTCCCGCCACCGAGCCACAGTCGAGAATCCTGCGCACCGCGTTCCGATGCTTCGCGGCGATCGAGAAGATAGGCAACAAACTCCCCGACCCCTTCTGGCTGTTCTGGATCCTCGCCGGGGTCGTCGCCGTCCTCAGCGCCGTACTGGCGACGGTCGGCGTCAGCGCCGTGCACCCCGGCACGCACGAGATCATCAAGGTGCAGAACCTGCTCAGCAAGGACGGCCTCACCATGGCCGTCGAGGGAGCCGTCGACAACTTCGCGGCCTTCCCGCCGCTGGCCACCATCCTCACCGTGATGTTCGGCATCGCCGTCGCGGAGAGGAGCGGACTGTTCTCCACCCTGCTGCGCCGCATGGTCGCGCGGGTGCCGGGCAAGTACCTCACCTTCGCCCTGTCGATGACGGCCATGGTCAGCCATGTCGCCGGCGACGCCGCCTACGTCACCCTCATGCCGCTCGGCGCACTGATCTTCCGTGCGGCGGGCCGCAGCCCGGTGCTCGGCTGCATCGTCGCCTACGTATCGGTCTCCGCCGGCTACGACGCCTCCCCGTCGCTCACCACCACCGACGTACTGCTGTCCTCGATCTCCACCGCCGCCGCCCACACCATCGACGCGGACTACGTCGTCACCCCGCTGGCCAACTACTTCTTCGGGGTCGGCTCGTCGGTCCTGGTGGCCCTGGTGATCACCCTCGTCGTCGACAAGGTCCTCGCCCGCCGCCGGGACCTGGAGCCCGACGAGCCGGTCGCCGCGCCGGACGCCGATGAACTGGAGTCGATCGAGGTCACCGGGCAGCAGCGCCGCGCACTGCGCATGACCGGGCTGGTCGCCCTCGGCCTCATAGCGTTCCTGGTGGTGGCCCTGGTCCCCTCGTCCTCACCACTGCGCGGCGAGGACGGCGGCCTCGTCGACTCCCCGCTGGTCGGCGGGATGGCGCTCGTCCTGGGCGTGTTCTTCGCCGTGCTCGGCACCGTCTACGGGCGGATGACCGGCGCCTTCCGCGCCGCCCGCGACATCGTCGCCGCGATGGCCGACGGCACCCGGTCGATGGCGCCGATCCTCGTCCTGTTCTTCGCGATCTCCCAGTTCCTCGCCTACTTCAAGTGGACGAACATCGGCAACATCCTTGCCGTCAAGGGCGCGGAGACGCTGCGTGACCTGCACCTGCACGGCTGGACCGTGCTGGTCGCCCTCGCCGTGCTGATCACGTTCATGAACCTCGTCATCACCAGCGGCTCCGCGCTCTGGGCGCTGGCCGCCCCGGTGCTCGTGCCCATGCTGATGCTCATCGGCATCGAGGCCGAGACCACCCAGGCCGTCTACCGCGTCGCCGACTCGGTCACCAACTGCGTCACCCCGATGAGCCCGTACTTCGTGATGGCCCTGGGATTCATCCAGCAATACCGCAAGTCCGCCGGGATCGGCACCCTGGCCTCCCTCACGATCCCGATCGCCGCCGTCGTCTGGGTCGTCTGGATCGCGTTCTTCGTGGCCTGGTACCTGCTGGGCCTCCCCTTCGGTGTCAGCTGACCCCGCCCGCTGCGGAACACCGCCCCCGGCCCCGTACGAGAAAGCAGACCATGACCGCGCTTCCCGCTGGCGAGCTCACCGCCCGCGCCCAGGACGTCTCGCCGGAGATCGTCACCGACATCCTGACTCTTGTCCGTCACGAGACCAGCAGCTACGACCTGCCCGGCCTCGCGGCGGGCCTGGACCTCCTGCACGCGCTCGCCGTCCACCGACTCGGCCGCCCCGACCACGCACAGCGGCACCCCGGCGGCGAGTGCGGCGACACCCTCACTCTGACCTACACCGGCACCGGCGCCGGGCACGTCGCGTTGGTCGGCCACTACGACACCGTATGGCCGACCGGCACCCTCGCCGGATGGGAGCAGCCGGAGGGGTCCGACGACGGCCGGGAGAAGCTCAGCGGGCCGGGCATCTTCGACATGAAGACCGGCCTGGTGCAAGGCATCTGGGCGCTGAAGCTGGCCAGGGCGAGCGGAGTACCGGTGCCCACCGTCACCTTTGTCTTCAACGGCGACGAGGAGATCGGCTCGCTGTCCTCGCGGCCGGTGATCGAGGAGGTCGCGCAGCAGGCCGACGCCACGCTGGTGCTGGAGCCGACCGCCCATGGTGCGGTCAAGACCGCCCGCAAGGGCTGTGGGATCTTCCGGGTAACGGCCACCGGCGTCGAGGCACACGCCGGGCTCGCACCTCAGGACGGGGCGAGCGCGATCACCGCGCTGTGCGAGTTCGTGGTCGCCGCCGCGGCCGTCGCCGCGCCCGGCAAGGGCACCACGATCAATACCGGCCTCATCGAGGGCGGCTCCGGCACCAACGTCGTCGCCGGGCAGGCCACCGCCAGTATCGATATCCGAGTCAGCAGCGAGGCCGAACGGCTCCGGGTCGACGAGGCGCTGGACGCCATCAGGGTCAGCGACCGCCGCGTCCGCATCGAGATCGACCACGCCTGGAACCGGCCGCCGATGACCCTGACCGCCTCCTCCGCCCGCCTCCTCGCCCTCGCCCGCGAGGTCACCCGCGAGCAGGGCCGCGGCGACGTGCCCGACGCCGCCGTCGGTGGCGCCAGCGACGCCAACTTCGTCGCCGCCCTTGGCCGGCCCGTGCTGTGCGGCATGGGCGCGGTCGGTGACCACGCCCACGCCCGGGGCGAGTTCATCTACCCCGACTCGGTGCCCGCCCAGACTTCCCTGGTCGCGGGACTGCTGGCACGACTGGCGGAACCGCTGCGGGGCCGCGCATGAACGTCCTTGACGTGAATCAGGGCAGGTCAGGCGCGTTGTCAGTGGGGTGCGGCATGATGCGGGTAGGAAAGCTTGACGGGGTGATCGCGGGCACCCCGTGAGGTCGGCCGCGCACGTTCCAACCGCGCCTGTCGAACGGCACGTTGGCGCCACTTCGGTGTACGAGTCCGCCCCGCCGGAATCGTCAGCGAGCCGTGTCGCCGGCGCCGCGCGACACGTGGGTGGCCGGCGCACGCCACACCTGGGTAACAAGCGGCGGTCGGGGTGCGGTTCACCCCGTGCGACGCTCCTAGGATGAACGGCGTACGGCCAACACGACGTGACGGTGCCGGACGGACAGGACAACGGGGAGACAATGACCAGCCCGACCCAGGCCCCAGAAGAGGCCAAGGCCCATGAGCCCCACCCCTATATCGGGGGGCGCAATGCCGCGCTGCGCGCGCTCACCGCGTGGCGGACGGAGCGGCCGGGCGCGCCTCGGGTCGTCATCCTGACCGGAAGTCCGGGCACCGGGTGTTCGCGGCTGCTCACGGGGTTCCTGATGCTCTGCGACCCGGAGTATCGCAAAGGGCTAGAGCTGGACGCGTTTGATCCGGCGACCGTGCCTCCGGACTTGCCCGCCCCCGCGGTGCCGAGCGTCGCCGGGCTGACGGCAGCGCAGACCCTGTGGCTGCTCGCCGATCACTACGGGTTGTCCGCGACCCGCACCGCCGACATCTTCCCCGCACTCGGTCAACTCCCGTTGTCCGGGCGGCCGGTGACGATCGTGGTGCCGGATGTGGACCGGGCCGGTCCGGTGCGGGGGACGGGTGAGCCCGCGCGGGTGGTGCGGGACGTGCTGAAGCCCCTCGCCGCCGTCGAGTCCGTACGCCTTCTCGCCGACGTGCCCCGGGAGTTCGCCGCCGAGCTCGCCGAGGGCCTGCCGCCCGGCGTGGCCCGGATCATCGACCTCGACGCACCCGAGTGGGCCGACCCCGAAGGGCTTGTGCTGCAGGCCGAGGCGCTGCTCAATCCCCAATTCGGCGCCCCGGACCTGCCCTTCACGACCGAGCCGGACGCTCGACGCGCGCTCGCCGAGGAGATCGCCCGGCACGCCGGAGACGGCGCGGGCAGCCGGCTGACCGTGCATCTCGCCGTGCGGTCGATCCTGATGCACCCGGAGGGGTTCGACCCGGAGGACGCGAGCCAACTGCCCGGCAGCGTCGGCGAAGTGCTCGATCTGCACGCCCAGCGACTTGACACCCATCCCCGTACCCTGCGGCAGATCCTCGCGCCCCTTGCCCTTGCCGAGGACGACGGCCTGCCCGTACATCTGCTGACCCCGCTCGCCTCGGCCGTCGCCGAGCGGGACATGAGCGAGGACATGGGGCGGGGCATGCTGCTCGTCGCCCCCTTCATCCGCCCCATCGAGCGGGCCGGCGAAGGCATCCCCGAGGACGAGCGGACGCTCCTGGGATTGCCGCACCCGGCCATCGGCGAGGCCGTTCGGGCGGGCATTCCGGATGTTCCGGGCGCTCAGGCGCGTATCGCCATGGAGCTGCTGGAGGCCGTACCCCACCAGGACTGGGCGAAGGCAGGGGTCTACGTCCGCGATCACATCGCGGGACACACCCTGGAGGCCGGTTTGCTCCCCCGGCTCCTCACCGACCCCGGCCTGTTCGCCCACGCCGACCCGGTGCGGTTGCGCGCCGCGGTGGAGGCCGTACCCCTGGAGCAGCTGGACGCAGCGGCGCGCACGTATCTGCGTACGGCCCCGCTGCTCACCCGCACCCAGGCACCCGCGATCCTTCGAGCGGCGCTCCTGGAGACCGCATTCGTCGAAGACGGACTGCCGGAGTACGCGGCGGCGTTGCGCCGCACGGTACCCGAGCTTCCCTGGCACACCCTGTGGAGCAAACCGGTCGCCGGGGTCGACGCCGTGACCGTCGGTACACTGCCCCCGTCCGCGGCCGCGCCGGACAGCGCCGCGGAGGCTCCTGCGAAGCAGGGGCCCGCGGAGTCGGCCCCGCTCGCGGTCGCCGTCAGCACGGTGCCTCAAGGCACCCCGGGTTCATACCCGTTGAAGGCCGACGATGCCACGGCCCCCGCCGTGCTGGTGCAGGACCTCGCCACCGGCTCCGTCATCGATGCCGACCCGACCCAGATCCTGCGCCCCTCGGATGACGAGCGCGCCACGGGGCCGCTCGGGTTCAGCCGCGGCGCCGACTATGTACGCGTCTGGCGTCGCGGCGAGCAGAAGGGCGACGAGAAGGTCGTCACGGCCCTGATCTCCGCCACGCCCTTCACGGGAACCGACCTGTCCCCCGACGGCATCCTGCTCGTTGCCACGGAAAGCGGTGTGAAGGCGCTGCAGATCCGCCCGGCGCAGCCCAGTGCCACGACCGCTCGGCACGCCGTACCCGCCCCCCGGGCAGCCGAGCCCGAGCCCGCACAGGCCCCCGAGCCCACACCGGAAGCCGCACAGGCTCCACAAGCCCCCGGGCCCGATGCCCACCCGACCACCTGACACCCACCCACCGCGGACCGTTAGGCTCAAAGGCCCGAAGCCGAGAAGCCCCGAAGCCTCTCGAAGGCGCCCGCATCAGACCGCCTGCACTCAGGCCCACTCGGACGAGGGCCGCGGAGCTCGCCCGGCACCGGCCGCACCGGCCCCATCCGTCCGAAGACTCGAAGGGAGTTCCCGTGATCAGCCAGGAGCAGGCGCTCGCGACCGCCGAGGGGTGGCTCAACCCCGAGGGACAGGAGCGCCGTGAGGTGCGGATCCAGGAGTTCGATCTCGGCTGGGTGGTGTGGGCCGCGGCCCCGCCGATCGAGCGCGACCCGGTCACGGGCAAGCGCCGGCCGCCGGCCACGATCGGCCACTCCTGCGGTGTGGTCGACCGCCGCACCGGCGAGCTGAGCACCTGGCCGTCCGTGCCGGTCGAGGAGGTCGTGCGGATGTATCAGGAGAAGCACGGCGGCGGCCAGGAGGTCGCGCCGCCCGCGCAGCCGCCGGTCACCGGCCCCGGCAACACCACGGTCCTCACCTACGTCGACCCGCGCACGGGCGAGGAGACGAGCCTCGTCAAGAACTCCGCCCCCGGTCTGCCGCACTCCGAGTACCAGGCCGTGGCGGACATCCAGGACCTCGGCGTCCCCGCGCAGAACGTGGTCGCGATCCACACCGACCTCAGCTCCAGCCTGCTCCCCGGCGGGTACCCGGGCGTGCTGCTCGGCCGTCACTACCCCAACGCCCGGTTCTCCTGCACGCAGGAGTACGGCCTGCGGGGCGAGGAGCGCGCCGAGGCGATCGCCGGGCTGGTCCAGCACGTCGAGATGATGCACCAGATCGCGGGACAGCAACCGCCGCCCCGGCCTCACCGCGCCCCGGTGCCGACCGACGTCGAGCCGGCCGAGCCGCTCCGCGACGTTGCCCTGGGCCGCCAGCTGGCGGAGGCCTTCGACGCTGATGACCTACGTCGCTACGACGCCGACGACGTGGCGGGCACCCCGCTCCCCGAGACCGCCAAGGCCACGCTGACATGGGCCGGGCTACCCGACATCCCGTTCTTCTTCACGGCCGACAACCCGGAGGCGGAACTCCCGGCCGGACTGTTCGGCAATGCCGCCGCGCATCTGCGCGAGGTCGGCTCCGAGGCGAGCGCCGACTCCCTCGCGTTCCTGGAGGGTCACGTCAGGATCGGCAGCGACGGGGTCGCTCTGATCACCGTCCAGTGCACGGGGTCCGGTCTGGACGGTGAGCCGGTCGGTCAGCTCTGGGCCGTCACTCCGGAAACCGGCGCGGGCCGCCGCGTCAACGCCTCGGTGTCCGCCTTCGCCCGCTCCCTCGCGCTCCTGCACACCACGCGGGAGGAGATGATCGCGCTCGACCCGATCATGGCGGGCAGCGCCGTCGCCGACTTCCAGGAGCAGCTCGTCGCCATCGACGCATCGGCCCTGGACGACCCGAGGAACTGGTGGTCGGTGATCGTCGAGCAGATGTGGCACGGGTTGTTCTGATCGACCCCGATCGCCTTGGAGGGGGGGGGGGGGGGGGGGGGGGGGGGGGGGGGGGGGGGGGGGGGGGGGGGGGGGGGGGGTGGGGGGGGGGCGCAGCTCTGTGGGGGGGGGGTGGGGGAGGGA
>NZ_JBVHZH010000029.1:0-18355 GCF_055574515.1 Streptomyces sp. NPDC029466 | reverse complement strand
GGTGGGATGGGTTTGTTTGCGCCTCCCCTGGTCTTTTTGGGGGTGGTTTCTTTCCCCCCCCCCCCCCCCCCGCCTCTTCGCGTACGTACGCATTCTGTGCCTGCGACCAGTGCACGTCTTGGGAGGAGGAGAATGAGTAGGGCCGACACGATTTGACGGGTTGGCCGAGCGAGGACGACTGGACCGTGGTGCTGCGCCGCGTCGCGACGTCCTCAGCCTGAGAGGATCTGCGCGAAGGCGGTACAGGTGTAGGTGTGCGCGGGCGAGGACGGCCGCGACAGTCAGTACGGGGAGGCAGTACCGGAGCATGGGCCGGCGCTACGAAGTGGACGGTTACACCGTCGAGTTGGACGACGACCTCCGGGTCATCTATCGCAATCCACGCGGTAAGAGTCTTCAGCAGGTACCCGACTGGCTCGCGGACAGCCAAAGCGCGCGCCGGCTGTACCGGCTGCGGCGGGCACTGAAGGAACACCGCGGGCAGGCGCGTGTGCTGGCCGAATCCTGGGCCGCCGCGGGCACGCGCGTGCCCATGGCCCTCGCCGAGTCCGACATCGTGTGGCGCGAGGCACTCGACGACGCCGGGGTGGAACCGGTGGCAGACCCGCCCGCGCCGGATGCCGACGAGACGACGCTGGTCGCGCGGTCGTACGTCCACCCCGACGACCACACCATGACGCTCCTCCTGAACACCCCCTTCGCACGCCACTGGGACGTGCTGCTGGCGGCGCGGGAGGAGTGGGCGCTGACGGACACGTTCGCGACCGGCATCCGGGCTCCGGGAGACAACGGGAGCACCGGGGGCACCGAGGACACCGGGGGCGCCGAGGACACCGAGGACACCGAGGACAGTGAACTCCCGTTCCCCGAGCGGCTGATGGCGGCACACCCCGGCCAGGAACAGGAGGCCCTGGAAGCGGCCTACGCCTTCGGCTGGAGCCTCTGGGGCAGCCCAAGTCTCTACAAGTCCCTCCTGGACAACGCTGTGGAGGACCTGGCCGCGACGGCACCCGGGTTCCTCCCCGCGTTCCTCGACGAACTCGCCGACCTGTGCCTGAAGGAGGGCGGAAAGCACAAGCAGTACGCCACCGGGTACTTCACGCGCGCAAGGAACGCCGAACGTGAGCAGCACACCAAGCCCGACGATCACTGGCTCGACGCCCGCTACGCCACCTTCGCTGACCATGGAGCGCTGGCCAGCGGGGCGGTACGCGCGCGTGCCAAGGAACTGGCCCCCCGAGGCGCGGCGGTCTCAACGGACCAGCTTCGGCGATTCCGCGACGTACTGGTACGACGCGTGCACACGCCCCACGACCTGTATCCGGGCCTGGCCGCTGACCTGCGCAAGGTGGCCCGGGCGGCGGGCGCGAATCCCGAGGCCGAGGTGGCCGCGCTGCTTGAGGGCATCGTGCCGACGATCGGGCTGTGCGCGGGTGACACGGACAAGTTCTGGGTCGACGCCCTGAAGGGGAAGGCCCTGGAGCTGCTGGTCGAGCGACGCCCGGAGACGGTGCACGACGTTCTGCGGCTGGTCCCCGACGACGCGAACAGTGCGGAGGAATGGCTGTCACTGCTCCAACGGAGCGGCGCCCTGGCGCAGTTGACGGGCGAGCGCCCGGGGCTCCCCGCCGGCGAGGCCGCCCGCCTACTGCACAACTGGCTGGCGAGCGAGCCGACGTCGCGTGTGCGCAGTGACGAGCTGTACGACCTGGCGGTGCGCCTCGCCCCGCGCCTGGCGGCGGACGCCGCCCCGGTGCGCCTGCCCTGTCCCGAGCCCGGCCGCATGCGCGCCCTCATCCCACTCGACCTGGCGGACGAACTCCTGGAACACGGGGTTGCGTTGGCGGACCCTCCGCCGCGACTGGGCGGCGCGGGCGTCGCCAACATGCTCGTCCACCGGCGCCCGCACCTGACCCGGCTGCTCGCGGACCCGCGCTTCGCCCGCGAGCTGCGCAACGCCCTCGACGCCGAACTAGAGCTGGTGGGGCTGCCGGAGGCAGGGATTTCGTACCACCATCACTACCGCCCGCATCGCGCCACCGAACTCGGCAGCTGGCAGAGCACCCCCGGCATCTGCCGCACGCCCTTGGGCCGTGAGGCGCTGCACGCCTGGCTGGACCGCCAACGCGCACGCCTGCGCGCAGGCCTCGACCTGAACGGGCTCGTCCGCGTACTCGCCCCATTCGTGCACGTCGGCGGGGTCGTCGACGAGCTGCTCAAGGGCGAGGCGGCGGCGCGGGAGTTCGCGGCTGTGGACGTGGCCGCGCTGGTCCTGGCCGACCTTCCGATCCAGGCCGACCGGCCGGCGGTCGAAGCCCTGATGGCCACGATGCGCCCCAAGGACCTGTTCGGCACCAGGCCCATGCCTGACCTGCGCACACGGATCGACGAGACCCTGCCCGACCTGTCCGAGCCAGAGGCCGCCCATGCCTGGAAGGTGCTTCAGACGGGGGTCAACTGCCAGGAAGGGCTGAGGCGCGTCGTCGCGCGCCTCTCCGACTGATCGGCGTCACTAGTTGTGGGGTACGTACGACCAGGCGGGCTGCTCACCGCCCGCCTCGTCGACTGCTAGCGTTCCGGGGGGCGAGGACATGAACGGGCTACCTTCTCGCTCTTCGGGAGAGGAACTGGCCACCTCGTTCTCCTCGCCGGAGGATTACTCACAAGCGTGGATGGCAGGTAGCGTCGAATGGGCCCAACAGAGACCGCAGAAGCTCGCGTTGATGATTCGAGCAACATCTTGGTCGCGCCGTCTGCGGTGCAGGACCAGGAGTGGGTCAGGGACTTCTTCGGGACCACCATCACGCCCGAGGACCTGGCCTCCGCTTCGCCCGACCTCGTACAAAAGACGGTCTACCTGTGCGGCGACATATCCGGTATCAGCGCCCGTCAACTGAAGCCTGCAGACCGGGTGTTCGTCATCCGGGAGCTTGCACACGGCTACTCCGACGAGGGCGTCGGCGCGCCGTGGCCCCTTCTCGACCTCGGCCGAGTCCCCCTCCGCGTACACGGTGTCGGTGTGTACTACCGACGCTTCTTCGGACCCGGCCTCGACGAATTCGACCGCATCGGTGCGGAGCACACGTTCCAGTCCCTGACAGAGTCCACCAAGCCGGGAACGGCCCGGCGCAGCGGAATCTATCTGACGCCCGTCACACGAGACGGAGACGCGCTGCATTTCCGCCTGCTCCGGTGCTCCACGAATCTTTCGGGGCCCACCGAGAACTTCGGGCCGACCGACACACGTATCGTCGAGGATCTCAATCGCGAGGCCGCCACTGTCTTCCGGGACCAGGCACCGCTCAATCACGTGCTGGCCCAGATATACCACAACACCCTTGCCACGGCGGAGCGCAAGCAGTCCAAGGCCCGGATCTCTGCGCATGCCGACAAGACCAAGGACATGCCCGTCAACGGCATCATGGCCTTCTGCACGTTCTACGACCGGCTCGATCACCTGCGGCCGCTGGCCGAAGACCCCTTCGACTTCGGGAGGAAGGGTGTAAGCGGCCTGACCCGGCTCCACTTCCGCCTCAAGGACCGGGCCGAAGAACTCGGCGACGTCTCGCTCCCCGCGCAATTCATCGTGACGCTCCACCCCGGCTCCGTCTTCTTCATGCCGCTGTCCACCAACCGCCTCTATACGCACGAAATCCGGCCGTCGGCGTTGGACGCCGAACTGATCCCGACCCGGCTGGGATACGTGGTCCGCTGCTCAAGCGCCGAAGCCGTGCACGAGGACGGCCACACCTACCTCAAGGCAGCGGGAGGGGCTAGCGGCCGGGCGCAGCTGAGCCCTCCCACGGAGGCCGGCATGGCCGAGCTGCGCAGGTTGTACGCCGAGGAGAACAGGACCTCGTCCTTCATCGACTACGGCGACGCATTCCTCTTCAGCATGAACACGGGAGACTATATTGCCCCCCGAGCCTAGGATTTCGGACGAAATATTCTTCTGTTCTCTGCCGACTGAAGAGAACCTCTTCGCGGAACTTTCCGCGTCGGTGCGCTGGGAAGATGTAGGAAAAGGCCGGCAAGGCGCCGCACTCACGAAGCTCGACACATCCGGTGGGGTGCCTCTCGTACGTACCACCGCTCAATACGGCAGCGCGACACAGCGTTTCAGGCCGGTGCACAAACGGCTGGCGCAACAGATCCAGGAACGTGCCGAAATTCCGGTCGGCTTCAACAACGCCCTCATCGAGCGGTACACGAACGCATACACGAGGATGGGCAGCCACTCCGACCAGGCCCTTGATCTGGCGGAAGACTCATTCATCGCTGTCTTCTCCTGCTACCGGTACCCCGAATGCGGGCCGCCAAGGAAGCTGATCTTCGAAACAAAGCAGCCCGGTGGCGAGCAGCTCGAGATCCCTCTCGACCACCACGGCATCGTCGCCTTCTCCGTAGCGACGAACCGGCGGCTCAAGCACAGGATCGTGCTGGATGCACCCGACCGGGCGGCGAACAACCAGTGGCTGGGAGTGACGTTTCGTACATCGAAGACCTTTATCCGGTTCAGCGGCGGTCTCCCGTACCTGCCGCAGGGCACGCGGCTCACGTCGGCCGACGAAGAGCAGAGGCGCGACTTCTTCCGAATGCGGCGCCGCGAGAACATAGAAACGGACTTCGTCTACCCCTCGCTGACGTACACCGTCAGCGAAGGAGATCTGATGCCGCCCGATGTACCCGAAGGCGCAATGGACAACCTTCAGTGACGATGTCCATCAAGTCCAACAGGAGATTGATTCCGCCGGTGGCGTCAGCGCGACCAGGGCCGTCCTCGGTCCAGGTGGACCAATAGCAGGTACATGGTCGGCATCACGTGTTGTGGAGTACGTACGACCAGGCGGGCTGCTTACCGCCCGCCTCGTCGACTTCAGCGAGCGCTCCCAGCACCCAGTAGGCGACCTGCTCCCGCTCGGAACTGGCCGGGGGCGCAAGGTCCCGCGTACGCCACCCGGTGACGAACAGCGCGACCATGGTGAGGAAATCTTCGAAGCTGTGCGCGACGGGAAGGCCGGCGAGATGATCCTCGCCCGGCTCCGTGGGAACGCGCAGGACGTGTCCGGTGGGCCCGTCGACGACGAGCTTGCCGCCCATCCACTTGCCGATCTGGAAGAAGGGCCCGCTCTCGGGGACGGGCTCGATTCCCTCGGGCCAGGCGGACAGTTCGTCCAGAGTTCCCATGTCCCAGCCGCCGTACGGGAAGATCCCCATGGCCCCTTCGTTCACGTAGGGCAGACCGAAATCGAGGAGCAGTTCGCGCGTCGCTGCATGGGTGAGTCGATCCGGAAGGTCCTCGTCCGGGATGGGGCAGAGCAGGTCCTCGCCGAAGAGGGGGATGACGTCCTCGTGACTCGGTGCCGGCGCGTCGATCGGACTGCACGGGCCCGCGTCCGTGTAGTCCCCGCTCAGGGGGCGCACCAGGGCGCCCAAGCCGGAGATGTCCACGCCGTCCGCGGGACTGATGGCGATCAGCCCCAAGTCGCCTGCGAAGACGACGACGTCCCCCACGGTCAGCGGCACACAGGGGAGCATGAAAGCGCGCTGGTCGCGTCGGGGGGACGAGGCAGCGAACAGATCTCGCACGCGTGTGGGCGCGGCGGCGTCGCTCCCGGGTGATGCGGGCCAGGTGAGGTCCGCGCGATGCTCCTGCGGAATCTCGTCGTGTTCCCAAGGGTCCGCGACACGCTCCCCCGTCTCCGCGTCCCAGACCGAGACGTACAGCTCCTGTTCCTCAAGCACCGTCCGCTGCTGCAGACCGGCGATGGCGGGTCGACCCTGCCAGCGCACCTCCGTCAGGGCAGCGAACCTCCCGGCCCGCAGAAAGCGCGTGTGATAGCCACCCGGCGGCCGCCACCGTGCCCACTTGGCCCGCCAGGGCAGTGCCACACCAGAGGCGGCGACCGCTGACGCGAACTCGAGATCGTCGCGTGAAAGCGCCATCAACTGCAGCCAGGAAGCCCACTCGGTCTGATGCCGCGGTGTCACTCCCCAGTCCCACAGATGAATGGCGTCGGCGGCGGCCGTGCTTCCGGGGATGAGGTAGGTGATGCTGCGTGCCGCGTCCATGAGTGCCGTTTGCGGCAGATTGGCGATGACACGACCGTCCCGAAGAACTTCGTCGTACGTCCCCGCCTGTACGGCGTGCATGGCGAGCCCAGTGGCCGCGTACAGGCCGACGGCACCGTGCCTGGCCCATCCCTCGGGGTGGCGCATATCCGGTGCCGAGCGCATCAGCCAAGTAGCCACATTCCCATGGACACGTCGGAGTTCGGCGGATTCGGCCTCCCGGCGCAAGGTCTCGGCCAGGCCCTCGTCGACAAAGGAAACCCCGAGCGGCCCGAGCCGAAGAATTCCGGGCTCTTCCCTCGCGAATTCGGTGAGTTCGTCTTCGGATGCCGCTTCACCGGTCAGCGCGGTGACAAGCTGGGCCCAGACGGGGAGAGGCACGACGCGGGGCTCGGCAATGGCCAAGGCCCGCAGGGCGGCCGAGTCCTGGGCCACCGACGGGTCGGTGGCGGGCGCGGAAACCCGGAACACCGCCTGGGGATCGGCCCTCGTAGGCAGCAACCGGGGAACCACATGGACCATCACGGCCAACTTGCCACGCGCCAACTGCCGGAGAGTCCGGGTCACCAACCGCTCGGCCTCGTACGACCGCCGTGTCGGCCCGGCACGGTGGGCATTGACGACCAGTAGCAACCGCTCCTCGGGCCACGCGCCGAGCGCGAAACGCCAGTCCTCCCGCTCGTCCGCGGACAGATCGACTCCGAGCGCCGTGAGGGCCTGCTGCATGAGCTGATCGGCGGTGAGACCGGTGGCGTCGACGACAACACTGCCAGGCACGCGCTCGTGCGTCTCCCGCATGATGGCCGAGGCGTCGTGGCCGTCCGCAAGGGCAAGAAAGGCCACTTGGCCGGCGCGCCCACCCTCACGCCACCACGCGCCGACGCGAGCGGCGACCTCTTCCTCGGGGATTCCGGGGGTGGCGGCGGTTGGCTCGGGCATGATGCCCCTCCCTGGCTTGTGTCGACTCTTCGCAGCAGGGGACGGGTCACGGATACGAACGACGTGCCCCCGCGAGACTCAGAGTGTCACGCGGTCACCCGCACTGCTCTATGCCCCCGACTGCCCGCCGAGGAGTGGGATCGACGAGCGGTCGATGCCCGCAGGCAGCGCAAAGCCCTCACGATAGAAGTCCGGCATGTCAACGTCATCAAGGGCCGCCGCCAGCTGCGGCGTGCTGCCCTCCGGCGAGTCATGGATACTCACGACGTCACCCTCCGGGTTGTACTCGAAGACGTAGTGCAGTTGACCGTCGCTGTCGTAGGAATTCTTCTCGATTTTTTTCAACTGCCGCTGGAGGTCGATCTGTAGCGTCATGAGCGCGGCATCGTAGGTGTTGATTCGCTCCAAGTGGACCAGATAACCGGCAAGATCACCTGAACTCGCGTACCTGCGAGAGACGCTCCAGCGGTAATTACCGATGCACTGAACGGTCAACTGGATTCCGAAGGGGATGCCCGGATGGCGCAACAGGTGATCATCCCTGACGCCCTCCGGGTCGCTCGTCCAGTAATCAACGTGGAAAAGGCTGCCGGCGTCGTAGAATTCGGCGAACAGGGGTGCGCCGGATTCGCTGAACTGGGCCCGCGTGTAATCGCCCTCGTCCAGGGCTTCCTCACGAGCGACCTCTTCCCCGGGGTAGATTCCCCAATCCAGGTAGAAGCGCTGAATTTCGTTGGACACCTAGGCCTCACAATTCCATACTCGGGTACATGGCGTACCTACTGCTTTCCCGCATGACCGAAAAATCGATTCCCGGAAGACCGAATTCTTCAGTCAGTCTATACGCCTCGCTCGCAAAGCTGCGATCCGTTTCGCCAGGGATCCGGTCCAGCAGGAAGCTGGGGACGAAACCCTTGTTGTTGTATCCGCGGAGGTCCTTCCGCAGCTTGCGACTGCCCTCCAACGTGTTGCGATCGATGAGGCCCTGCCTGCACTTCTCCACGTAGGTGTCGAACGCTTCGTCCGACACGAACATGGCGAAGTCGACATCCTTTGCATCCGGCTTTCGCAAGGAAGACCCTTGCACCACGATGCTGCCTTCCGGGAGGCCGAATTCCCGGGCGAGATCTCGCAGTCGAGAGGTGAACTGATCGAATTTCTCTTTGCTCTCGAAGTGGTACGGATAACCCCGAGGTTCGATCTCATTGGACCAGTTTTGCATCTGTTCGATGATATTGGCGTCGGTTATCGGGGCATCCCCTTCCTTTACCTTTTTATTCTTGATAGCGGCCACGTTGACGAAATCCGCGATCTGTAGCGGACTGAGTCCGAGCTCTTGGCCGACACGGAACACCCTGATCAGGTCTCCCGGGATCGACGGGAGGGGTGTGGCGTTGCTGCCCGAGTTCAGAGGGATGAAGCTCTGCGAGCCCGTCAGCGGATCGGTGTAGACGATCCGGCCGTTCTGATTCGTCGCGGTCAGTGGGTGGCTTTGGTTGTTGGTGTCCTGCGTGATGAAGAGCCTTTGAGCGCCGTGGCCCTCGCCGGCAAGCGAGGTTTCCAGCTCGCTGATCGTGGTGCTTTGCTGCTGATGGGGCCGTGAAGTGCTGCCGGTCGTGTCGCGTGCGGCGGTCGCCTCGGGGGTCGACTGGGCCTCCGCCCGCTGCGAATCCGGCCGGTCTGACGAATCCGGCTGGGTTTCGTTGCTTTCCTGGGTTTCGTTGCCCGTCCGGTCGTTGCTCTCCTCTGGGGCGCGCGACGGCGTGCGGTCCGTTCCGGCCGGTTCGGCCGCGGGCGTACGGTCGGAGCCCTCTGGGTCCGCCGGGGGCCTCCGGTCCGTGCCTGCCGGGTCGGCGGGAGCACGTCGGTCCGTGCCCGCCGGGTCCGATGGGGGTGTGCGGTGGGGGTCCATGGGACTGGACGGGCCCGACTGGGGTGCCTGGGTGGGCGGTGCGCTCTGGTCGGGACCTTGCGGTGGAGTGGAGGTCTGCCTCTGGGGGGCCAGAGTGCGCGCCAACTCGTCGACGAATTTCAGGTGCTTGTTGATCTCCGCGTCCTGGATCCGCTGGTTCGGCGTGCGGTACTCGCGGAGCGCGGTCCTGATTTCAGACGGGGTCTTGCCTTCGTCGCTCAGCCTGGCCGGCTCGGCCGCCTTCAGATCCTTGAGGTCCGGGTCCGCTCGATAGGTGGTGCCGTAGTAGACGGGTACACCGTTCATCGCCGTGGACTCGTTGATCGTCTGGCTGCAGTTGGCATGGCCGGTGGGATGATGGGAGACCTTGCCGTCGGGGCCGGTCTTCGTGGTGGTGGGCAGGCCGCAAGGTTCACGTTCGGTGAAGAGACCCTTGATCTTGACCTGCGACTCAGCTGCCCGGTTCGTATTGAGGTCGTCGATCCACTTGAGAATGTGGGACTCGGAGTGCGCCGGGGCGGCGCCGTCCACACCGGCGGGAACCGACGAATCGACGATGAAGTGACTTTCGCCGGTTTTCGGGTCGAAAACCTCGACGACCGCATAGTTCTTGCCGGTGAAGTCGGGCGAATCCACCTCCGCCGCCTCGACCAGCCGCTTGAGGTCCTCGATGTCCTGAGGGAGCGCCCCGCCCGGGAGCACGGCTTCTTCACGTCGCCAGGCAGCCGCTGATTCGTGGAACTTTCCGTCGTTGTACGCGTCGTTGTGCGCGGCCGGGCCCGGGTTCACGCCCACTGCGTTGTTGGCGTGGAAGGACTGGCTGATGCGGGCCATGGCTGCGATCGCGGCGTACCGCTCGCCGTCGTTCATATCCGACCACGCGGGATCGAGATGCTGTCGGAGATCGCTGTCGGTGAAGCTCGTCGACGGCATCGGAATGTTCCGGTGCGCCGCCATCGCAGCCTTGTGGGCGGCCTCGGCCGGACCAAGAACCTGGTTGGCACTGGCGAGCCGCTTCTCCGCCTCGACCCGCTTGGCTTGAGCCGCCTGCCTCGCGGCCTCGGTCTTTGCCCTGGCCTCGGCATTCGTCGCCCTGGTCCGCGCCGCCGTGGCGGCGGAGACTTCCTTCAGAGCCCTGTCATAGTCGTGCCGGGCCGCACGTACCCGCTGTGCCGACTCCGCGTGTTCCTGGCGGCGGGTGATGGAGTCCTGCAGTACGTCGGCCAAGGGCGACCGGGGCGGCTCGCCCTTCGGCTGGGCCCACTGCCGCAGTTGGTCATGGACCGGGTCCAGGCCGATGCGATGGACGTTGCGTGAGGTGCGAAGTTTGCGCTGAGCCTCGTCCGGAGGGAGGTTCGCATGCTTCTGGTCCGCGGATTCCGGGGCGGGGAGGCTCTGGTTGCGCCGCGCGCGAGCTTCCGCGGTGGGGTCGTTGGGATCGGAGGTCGCGCCAGCGGGGCGCTGGGGCGCCGGTGCGTTCTGGCTCTGGGGCTGTGCGGTGGGCTGGTTGGTGGTGTCGATGGGCCGGCGGTTGGCGTCCAACGGGATCGCGAAGACGCCGTTGTTGCCGCTGTGGAGCGGGGTGGTGCTGCTCTGGCCCGTCTGCGGGTCGGCGTAGACGATCTGGCCGCTGTGGTTGACCACGTTCCAGGCGTGGGCACGACCATCGGCGTTCTGGGTGATGATCACGGCCTGGGAGCCGTGGCCCTCGTTGAGGAGGGCGGTCTCCAGGTTGTTGTACGCGTCGCGGCCGTCGCCGAAGTCGTCGAACTCGGCACCCAGGGTGTTCTCGATACGGTCGCGTCCGCCCGGCTCGGGAGTGTCGGCGGGGGTGCCGTCCTCGTTCGGGCTGCGGCGGGCGGCGACCGTGGGGTTGCCCGCGTACGAATCGGCGAACGCCAGCGCACCATCGGGGCAGTTGACGTCGCGGCCGGATTCGTCGGGGTTCTGGCCGCGAATGTCGTCGACCCAAGTGCCCTCACGTGGGTCGGGGGCCTGCTGGAACGAGCCGTCCTCGTTGCGCGGGAACCTCTCCTGCTGCGCGCGGGTGTCGGCGTCGGTGGGGTCGTCGTAGCCATCCGGCGGACCGGAGGGGCGGGTGGCGGTGGACGGGAAGACCGGTTCCCTCGACTCCGGTTGCTGGTCGGACTCTTGAGGGTCCGGGGTTTCCGGGGTTTCCGGGGTGTCGTGGGTGTCCTGGGAATCCTGAGGGGCTTGGGGTTCCTGGCTGTCCTGCGTGTCCTGCGTGTCCTGCGCATTGTCGGGCTGCGGGCTGTCGTGGTCCGTCGCGTCCGAGTCCTGGGGCGCATCCGAGTCCTGGGGCGCATCCGGGTCCCGGTCCGTGGTGGAGTCCGCGTCCGGATCGGTCTCGGATACCTGGTCCGGGTTGGATTCCTGGGTGGTGTTCGTGTCCGGAGAGACGCCCTCGTTCTGCGGTGATGCCGTCTCCGGGGTCGGCGTCGTCTCCGGGGTCGGCGTCATTTCCGGGGCCGGCGTCGTCTCCGGCGTTGTGGAGGATTCCGGGGTCGTCGACGGCGGTGCTGTGTCGGTACTGCCGTCGTTCGCGTTCTGTTCGGAGGTCGAGTGGTCGTTGTCGGAGGGCGCTTCGTCAGGGGACTGCTGAGTGGACGGTGAGGTGGTGGAAGGTCCGTCCGACTCCGCGTCGGCAGTTGACTGATCCGTCGACGAGTCGGGGCCCGGGCTGTTGTTGGTGTCCGGGGTGTTCTGGGTGGACGGTTGAGGCGTCGACGGGGTCAGGAAGTACGGAGTGATCGGATTTCGATTGGCGTCCAGCGGGGTGTAGAAGACCTCTTTGGCGCCCAGGTGAATCGGATTCTCGCTGACGACGCCTGTTTGTGCGTCGACGAACAGGACCTGGCCGTTGTGGTTGACCGCGGCGAAGGCATGGCCGCCACCGCCGGGCCAGTTGACGCCGATCACGGCTGCCGAGCCATGCCCGGCCTGCGACAGCTCGTAGGCGATACGAGCGTACGGGCTGGGATGGTCATCGCCCGCATACGTGCTGGGTGCGCCCGCCCAACGCGCCTGGTTGTCGACCGAGTCGCGCTCCGCGGAAAAGGTGTTCAGGCTGCCGTCCGCATTGAGGTCCAACGTGCGCGGGGCGGACACCGTCGGGCGGCCGAACCATGTCTCGAGGAACGAGCGGGTGCAGTCGGCGCAGTTGTTGGACCGGCCGGGCACCCCCACGCCGCCGTCGTTCTGCAGAGCGGCCCAGTTTCCCTGCCGCGGGTCCGCGTACACCTGCGGGGTGCCGTCGGGGTTCCTCGGGTGGGCGTTCTCAAGGTCCTGCTGGTGGGCAGGGTCGGGTGTGGTCAGGCCTTCGAAGGGGATGTTCAGGTTGCTGCGGATGTCCGCAAGGTTGTCTGCCTGGGGCGGAGGCGGAGGCGCAGTGGGTTGCGTGGGCGCATTGTCGTCAGCGGGGGCCTGGTTCTGGTCGGGCGTCTGGTTGGTGGCGTCCGGCTGCTGAGGGTGCGGCTGTTGGTTGTTCGGTGCCGGCATCCCCTGGTCGTTCGGCGTGGAAGCGGGGGACGCGGCCGGTGACTGCTGGTCCGTCGGACGGTTCGTCGGCTGCTCGCCGCGGTGCGGAGTGGGCGGCGTGGCCGGGCGCCCAGTCGTCTCGGTCCGCGGAGTCTCGGCACGCGGGGTGTCAGTGCGTGGTGGTGTGGTGGGGCGGCTGGGCGTTTCGGTACGCGGTGTGTCGGTGCGCGGCTGCGTGGTCGAGCGGCTCGGTGCCTCGCTGCGCGGCGGCTCGGTGCGCGGCGGCGATGCGGGGCGGTTCTGCTGGGTGTCCCGCGACGGCGTCGTGGGCCTGGTGCTCGGCTGTTCCGTACGCGGCGTGGTGGCGCTGGGCGTGGTGGCCCGCGGTGTCCTCGTGGGGTTGCCTGCCGCCGGCGCCTGGGTCGGGATGGGGCCGGCCGCCGGTGGTGGCATGGCACCAGGGGTCGACGTTGAGGGCGTCGCGGACGACGGGCTTGCCTGCTGCGGGATGCTCGCTTCACCGGGATGCGTACCGGGGGCCGGGGGCGTCGCCGTGGCGACGTTGCCCATGAGGCCCATGTTTTCGTCGTCCGGGTCTTGCGCGGTCGGTGTTGACGGTGTCGGCGCGTGGCCCTGACCAGGGCTGGGGTGTGCGGTGGGCGTGTTGCCGGGCATGGGGCCGCTCGGCATGGTGCCACGGCCGCCGGCCTGGTTCTGGTTCTGGTTGTCGTTGCTGCTGCCGTCGTTGGAGTCGCCCGGCGTGGGGCCCTGGGCCGGTGCGGGCATGGTGGTGACCGAGTCGCGGTCGGCCTGGTGCACGCCCGGTTCGGGGCGGGAGTCGTCGGGAGCCGGGGCCGGTGCGGCCTCGGGCCGGTCTGTCTCCGGCGGCGGGGACGGCATGGGCGCGGGCTCGGCGTTGCGCGGGTCCGGGATCGACGCGCCCTGCTCCGGGGTGTGGACGTCGATGCCGTCCGGGCGGCTCGGGCGAGCGCTGTCCGGAGTGGTGTCCGGCGCCGGGGAGCCATCGACATCCGGCGTGGTGCCCGGGCCCTCGATGGGCGAGGAGTTGGAGGGCATGGACGGCTCGTTGCCCGGTGCCGTGCTCGGCGGAGCCTCCGGTGTGCTGTCCGGACGGGCGGAGTCAGGGGTGGCGTCGGGGGTGGTGTCGGGGGCCGGCCCGCCCTCGACGTCCGGCCTTGTCGTGGTGGACGGCGTGGACGAGTCCGGAGACGAGTCGGGGGTGGACGAGTCGTCGCCCGGAGGACGGCCGATGCTCTCGTTGTAGGCCTGGGTACCCACGTCGAAGGGGCTGGGCGAGTCGGAGCCACGGCTTGGCGAGGGCGAGGACGACGAGGGGTTCGACGAGTCCGGGCTGCCGGTGCTGTCCGTGCTGCTGTGGGACGGCGTACCCGAGGAAGAGGCGGGCGAACTCGAAGCCGACGGGCCATCGGACGACGAGGACGGACTCGACGAAGAGCTGTCCGAACCGCTCGACGGAGACGAGGACGACGGACCGCCGATATCCGGTGCCCTGCGCCCGGAGTCGCCGCTGCTCGAACCCGGCGAACTACTGGAGCTCGGGGAGTTACTCGACGAACTGCTGTCGCTCGGTGACGAGTTGGACGAGCTAGGCGAGTTCGACGAGTTCGACGAGTTCGACGAGTTGGAGGAGCTTGGGGAGTTGTTGGACGAACTGCTGTCGTTGGACGAAGAGCCGTTGGACGAAGAGTCGTTGGAACTGCTGTCGTTCGACGACGAATCGTTGGAGTTCGACGAGCTGTCGTTGCCGGAGTCCGACGAGCCGTCGCTTCCGCTGTTGGTCAGTCCGTCGCGGGCGCCACGCCCCGCGCGGGAGCCGGCGCCGTCGCGCAGGGACTCGCCGAAGGTGGAACCGGAGTTCTTCAGGGCCTCCTTGCCCTCTTCGTAACCCTTCTTGGCGGTGCGGCCCAGGTCGTAGCCCGACTGCTTGCCGAAGTTCTGCTCGACGGTCTGGGCGACCAGGTCGGAGACCATGGCTTCCAGAGCGGAGACAAAGGGTTCCTTGGCGGTCTCCAACACCGCCTGCAAGATCTGTTGGGCTATCTCCTTGAGGAGTTTGCGCAGGATCATCCGGGTGGCGGCGACCGCGCCCATCGCGCCGAGTTCGGACAGCCCCAGAGTGAAGGGAGCGGCGGCCTGGGCCGCGGCGATCTCGATCGCCAGGATGATCAACTGGGCGATCACCGCCACTTTTAGCCCGATGATGAGCATCGCCGCGGCGTCCAGGCAGATGGCGATCAGCTCGGCGCCCTGGCGGGCATCGTCGAAGTAGCCCGAGCCGCCGGAGAACTTCTCCCAGGTCTTGTTGAAGCCCTCGATGGAGTCGCCGGCGCTCTCGGCAAGGACGTTGCCGGCAGCGCTCGCACCACGGGCCTGGAGGCTCTCCACATCAGCGGCGAACTGGCGCCAGGTGTTGGCGCACTCCATCATCTTGTCTTCGTTGCCTGTGGGCCATTCGAAGCCACACATCTCGAGAACCCACTCAAGTGCGTTCGGCAGCATCAAAGCCACGACGTAGTCCCCCGTTGTCGCCCATGTATTTCGTGTTGTTGTCCCGGCCCTGTGGGCCGACCGACCCCATCCGCCTCACCGCCGGCGGAAGGGCCCCGCATCTCTGCTGCTGCCGGAGGCGCCATTCGAAGCCTCGTGAGTGCTCAACCGGCTTGCGTCGGCGCAGAGCTCATGCCCCTGCCAGAGCCTAGCCAACGGCCCTTCAGTTTCCTCAACTCTGTTGTGTCACAGTGCTGTAGCAGGCATCCGACCCAAAGCCCCCACAGCCTTCAGGCGGCCGGTCCTAGCCGTTGGGCCGGCGCAGGCTGCGATACAGCTCGATCGCGGAGTCCGGCGGAAAGTTGGGGACATAGGTGACGGCTCCGTCGCTTTTGGAGATCACCATGTGACTGCCACCCAACGGCGCCTGAGTTCCGGGCGGCGGTGGGGGCATGACGGCGTGGACGAGGAAGCCGATGTCGAACTCCACCACGTACAACGGCGCCGGGTTTCCTTCCAGATCCAGTACTTCGAATCGGGCGCGAGCGGCAGCCAATGCCTCTTCGGCAGTGGTGGGGATGGGCTGTACCGGTTCCGGCGCGTCGGGATGCGACACGGACTCTCTCCAATCAGGGAAGGGGCTACTGCGGGTCAGGGGCGGTCATGCGGCGGTCGCCACACGCCCCCGTGGTGCGGGCCGTGTCACTTGCTCGCGGGCCTCAGAATCCGCACCTCGCCGCCGAACTGGTTCTCCGGCTTCTGCTCCTTGATCAGAGCGTTGTTGAAGTCCTCGTTCTCCTCGTGGTTCTTCGCCATCCGCCCCAGCGCCTTGCCGATTTCGTTGAGCTTGGTGGCAAGGTGCTCCATCGAGTCCGTCATGCCGTCGCGCAGCCCTTCGTAGACCACGCCGAACTTTTCGCCGAGCTCGTCGTCACCCCACGGTGGGGTGCCTTCCTTGTCGCTGAAGGTGGTCAGGCCCTTCCAGGCGTCCTGGGCGACACTTGAGAACGTGGTCTCCTTCGGCGCTTCGCCTCCGCCGCCTCCACCGTCACCCTGCGCAGCCAGGCCCTGTTTCAGCCTGGTGGTCGCCTGGTAGAAATCCCTGCCGATCTCGGAGAAGTTCTTCCCCTCGACCTTCAGCATCTCCGGATTGCTCTTGAACCCGTCGCCCATGACCGCGCCCCCGTTCACCAACCGGCGTCATCGAGCTGCCGGTTCAGTTTCCTGTCGGTGCCAGCGTACCCAGAGGCACTGACAAGCCCTCAACCCCTGGGTGTCACAGTGCTGTCCCGGGAGTGAGAAGGGGCGGGCTACTTCGGGGGCCTCCCCATCGTTCGCCGCTTGGCCGTGCGCCGACGAGACGGCCCGAGCCTCCGCGGGCACGGGCCCTTGGTCCGTCCGCCCACTCCAACCCCCTCCTCAGGGGCTCAGAGGGTGGAGAGTTCCAACCAGGTCGTTTTGCCGCGCCCGGCGGGGGAACTGCCCCAGTCGGCCGCGAGGGCGTCGACGATCAGCAGTCCGCGCCCGGACTCGGCCTCCTTGTTGTCGGCCTCACCGGCGGTGAGGATCTCGGTCGGCACGGGGGGATGCGGATCGCTGTCCCGTACTTCGACACGGAGCCGGTCGGGGTACTGCCGGAGCCGTAGATCCACGTCGCTGTGTGCATGGATGAGGGCGTTGGTGACGACCTCGGAGGCCAGCAACTCCAGGTTGTCCAGCAAGGGCATCAGGTCCCATTGGGTCAGCAGCTCCCGCAGGAAATGGCGTACGTGCGCCACACCGCGCAGATCATGACGCTGGACCGAGGTGCGTGCCACCCGGCGCTGACCACCGGGCTGAGCTCCTTCGTAGCGCATCACCAGCAGTGCGACGTCGTCGGCCTGCTGGGGGCGCGGAGTGCAGTGCTGCGTCAATCGATCCGCCAGCACCTCGACGTCTTTTGTGCAGTTGTCGGCCAGCACACCGGCCAGCCGCTCGACGGCTGCATCCACCCCCAACCGGCGTGTGTCCAGCAGGCCATCGGTGAACAAGGCCACCACCGAGCCCGGCGACAGGAGGATCTCACTCTGCTGATACACGGCATGCGGGTCGACGCCCAACGGCGGTCCCATGGGTGGCTGCGCCTGGACGGTCCGGCCCTGGGCGTCGCTGATCAGCGGCCCCGGGTGGCCGGCGGTGGCCAGGCCGGCGCTTCCGAGCGTCAGGTCCAGCCACAGGCAGCAGCAGGTGGCGTACAGGTCGGTGTCCAATCCCGCGAGCAGATGGTTGCTCCGCTCCAGCACCCGGCCTGGTTCGTGGCCTTCGGCGGCGTAGGCCCGTGTCGCGCTGCGCAGCTGGCCCATGGTGCCTGCTGCTTCCAGGCTGTGGCCCTGCACGTCTCCGATGACGAGCCCGAGGCCGCCGTCGGGCAGCCGGAGGATGTCGTACCAGTCGCCACCCACTTCCGCGCCCTCGTTCGCGGGCAGATACCGGGATGTGGCGACCACCTCGGGCAGGTGGGGCAGGCTGCGGGGCAGCAGGGTGCGTTGCAGGCTCTGTGTGAGGGCGTGCTCGATCTCGTAGGAACGGGCACGTTCCAGGGACAGTCCCACCTGCTCCAGCATGATGACCAGTACGGCCAGTTCCTCGGAGGTGAGGGTACTGCCGGGGGTGTCGAGATCGAGGGTGCAGCAGCCCACCGCTCCGGCGGCGGAGACCAGGGGGAGGTAGGCCCGGCCCTGGAAGTCAGGGGGGTGGCCGGCGTCGGGGTACGCCTTGCGGAACTCACCTTCTGTGGCGAAGAGTTGGGCCTCGGCCTGGGTGATGGTGTCGGTCTCAGGGGTGTGCTCGGACAGCAGCGTGCCCTCGATCTGATGGACCGCCTCCCGTGAGAAGCCCGCGGCGCCCACGACGTGCAGACGGCCCTTCTCGGCGAGGGACAGCATGAGTCCACGTGCACCCAAGGGCCGCACATGGGCCTGTGCCGCCGCGACGATGTCCCGGACGCGGCCTGCCGCGGCCAGCTCGAAGGCGAGCCTGTGCAGTGGGTAGTAGTAGGCGTGACCCGTCAGCAAGCCATCGGCCGGTTCTTCCCGCTGGTCCGGGGCGGCGGCTTCCGGGACGGCCGCGGCCAGCCGGTGGGGGGCGGTGTCTAGGGACGGGTAGACGAACCGCGGGACGCGAGGGGGCTCCAAGGTCGCCCCTTGCTCGGACAGCTTCTCAAGGTCGGCGGCCAGCTCGTCCGCGACCGCCTGCACACACTCCAGGCTCTCTGCGGAGATCTTCCGCGCGGGCGTCCAGCGCAGCGTCACGGCCCCGAACCGGCGCCTTGGGGGGGGGGGGGGGGGGGGGGGGGGAGGGAGGGGGGGGGGGGGGGGGGGGGGGGGGGGGGTGGGGGGGGGGGGGGAGGAGGGCGGCCCCTCGTTG
>NZ_JBVHZH010000028.1:27492-115483 GCF_055574515.1 Streptomyces sp. NPDC029466 | reverse complement strand
GAGGGGGGGCGGACGGTGGGGGATCCGGCGGGGGCCGTGCCGGCCCTGTTCGGAGAGGTGGCTCTGGTTCAAAAACCCGGCCGCGCGCACCGCGGGGCCCGCCCCCCCCCCCCCCCCCCCCGCACCCGTCACCGGATCATTCGGTACGGCGCCGGATCTTGTTCCCGAGCCACACCAGCGGGTCGTACTTACGGTCCGCGGCGCGCTCCTTCAGCGGGATCAGCGCATTGTCGGTGATCTTGATGTTCTCGGGGCAGACCTCGGTACAGCACTTGGTGATGTTGCAGTAGCCCAGCCCGTGCTCGTCCTGCGCGGTCGCCTTGCGGTCGATCCCCGACGCCGGCGCCGCGTCCAGCGGGTGCATATCGAGCTCGGCGATCCGCATCAGGAAGCGCGGACCGGCGAACGCCGCCTTGTTCTCCTCGTGGTCACGCACCACATGGCAGGTGTCCTGGCACAGGAAGCACTCGATGCACTTACGGAACTCCTGCGAGCGGCCGACGTCCTCCTGCTGCATCCGGTACTCACCGGGCGCCAGCTCCGCGGGCGGCACGAACGACGGGATCTCACGGGCCTTGGCGTAGTTGAAGGACACATCGGTGACCAGGTCACGGACGACCGGGAAGGCCCGCAGCGGGGTGATCGTGAGGGTCTCCGTACGCTCGAAGACCGACATCCGGGTCATACACATCAGCCGCGGCCGCCCGTTGATCTCCGCGCTGCACGAACCGCACTTGCCCGCCTTGCAGTTCCAGCGCACCGCGAGATCGGGCGCCTGGGTCGCCTGGAGCCGGTGCACGATGTCCAGCACCACCTCGCCCTCGTGCACCTCGACGGTGAAATCCACCAGCTCCCCGGCGTCCGCGTCGCCCCGCCAGACCCGGAAGTGCGCCTGGTAGGTCCCGGACTGCTGCTCTGTCTGCGCCTGGCTCACCGGCTCAGCTCCTCGTCGGTCAGATACTTCGCCAGCTCGTCCTTCTCGAACAGTTCCAGCAGATCGCGGCGGATCGGCGGATTCTCCCGGCGGGACAGCCGGATCTGGCCCAGCGCCGGGTCAGCGGCCCGGGAATCGCCCTGCGGATCGGCGAGTTCGCAGACCAGGTTGATCTGGCGCCAGTGCCGGTCCATCGCCGGATGGTCGTCGCGGGTGTGCCCGCCGCGGCTCTCCTCGCGCTCCAGCGCCGCCCGCGCCACACACTCGCTGACCAGCAGCATGTTCCGCAGATCGAGCGAGAGATGCCAGCCCGGGTTGTACTGCCGGTGCCCCTCGACGCCGGCCCGCCGGGCCCGTACCCGCAGATCGGCCAGCCGCTTGAGCGCCTCGAACATCTCGCTCTCCTTGCGGATGATGCCGACCAGGTCGTTCATCGCCTGCTGGAGCTCCTGGTGCAGGGTGTACGGGTTCTCCGCCGGGACCCGGCCGGCGGCCACGCCATCGCCGGTGTCCTCGGCGCTGAACGGGCGCAGCGCCTCCGCCTCCGCCGTGTCGATCTGGAGCGGATCGGGCACCGGCCGGTCGGCCAGCGACGCCGCGTACTCGGCCGCGTGCAGCCCGGCCCGGCGGCCGAAGACCAGCAAATCGGACAGCGAATTGCCGCCCAGCCGGTTGGAGCCGTGCATCCCGCCGGCCACCTCACCGGCCGCGAACAGCCCCGGCACCCCGGTCGCCGCCGCGGTGTCCGGATCGACGTCCACACCGCCCATCACGTAGTGACAGGTCGGGCCGACCTCCATCGGTTCGGCGGTGATGTCCACATCCGCCAGTTCCTTGAACTGGTGGTGCATCGAGGGCAGCCGGCGTGTGATCACCTCGGCCGGCATCCGGGTGGAGACATCCAGATAGACGCCGCCGTGCGGGGAGCCGCGGCCCGCCTTGACCTCGGCGTTGATGGCCCGCGCCACCTCGTCGCGGGGCAGCAGCTCGGGCGGGCGGCGGTTGTGCTCCGGGTCCTCGTACCAGCGGTCGCCCTCGTCCTCGGTCTCCGCGTACTTCTCCTTGAAGACGTCCGGGATGTAGTCGAACATGAAGCGTTTGCCGTCGCTGTTGCGCAGCACCCCGCCGTCGCCGCGGACGGATTCGGTGACCAGGATGCCCTTCACCGACGGCGGCCAGACCATGCCGGTGGGGTGGAACTGCACGAACTCCATATTGATCAGCGGCGCCCCGGCCAGCAGCGCCAGCGCATGGCCGTCGCCGGTGTACTCCCAGGAGTTCGAGGTCACCTTGAAGGACTTGCCGATACCGCCGGTGGCCAGCACCACAGCGGGTGCCTCCAGCACGAAGAAGCGGCCGGACTCCCGCTCGTAGCAGAACGCGCCGGACACCCGGCCGTCCGTCTTGAGGACGCGGGTGACCGTGCACTCCTGGAAGACCTTCAACCGGGCGTCGTACGCGCCGAATTCCTTCTCGTCCTCCTGCTGGAGCGAGACGATCTTCTGCTGGAGGGTACGGATCAGCTCCAGGCCCGTACGGTCGCCGACATGCGCGAGGCGCGGGTACTCGTGGCCGCCGAAGTTGCGCTGGGAGATCCGGCCGTCGGCGGTCCGGTCGAAGAGCGCGCCCCAGGTCTCCAGCTCCCACACCCGGTCGGGCGCCTCCCGGGCGTGCAGCTCGGCCATCCGCCACTGGTTGAGGAACTTGCCGCCGCGCATGGTGTCCCGGAAGTGGACCTGCCAGTTGTCATGCTCGTTGGCGTTGCCCATGCTGGCCGCGATCCCGCCCTCGGCCATCACCGTATGGGCCTTGCCGAACAGGGACTTGCAGATCACGGCCGTCCGCATACCGGCTTCGCGGGCCTCGATCGCGGCCCGCAGTCCGGCGCCGCCGGCGCCCACCACGACCACGTCCCATGCCTGCCGGTCCACATGCGCCATCAGGGGGCACACCTTTCCTTAGGAGAAGTTGTCGTCAGAAGAAGCGCGGGTCCGCGAACGCCCCGCTGGCCAGCAGGAAGACATAGAAGTCCGCGGCGGCCACGCTGATGAGTGAGGACCAGGCGAGCAGCATGTGCCGCTCGTTGAGCCTGCCGACCCAGCCCCACATCCGGTAGCGCACCGGGTGCTTGGAGAAGTGCCGCAGCCGGCCGCCGATGATGTGCCGGCAGGAGTGGCAGGAGAGGGTGTACGCCCAGATCAGCACGATGTTGACGAGGAAGACGAGGGTGCCCAGGCCCATGTGGCCCCAGGCGTAGTGCTCGTCACGGAAGGTCAGCGCGGTGTCGTAGGTCAGCACACCGGCGACCAGGATCGCGAAGTAGAAGAAGTAGCGGTGGATGTTCTGCAGGATCAGCGGGAAGCGGGTCTCACCGGTGTACTTCTTGTGCGGTTCGGCGACCGCGCAGGCCGGCGGCGAGGCCCAGAAGCCGCGGTAGTAGGCCTTGCGGTAGTAGTAGCAGGTCAGCCGGAAGCCCAGCGGGAAGATCAGGATCAGCAGGGCGGGGGACAGGCCCCACCAGCTGCCGAAGATCTCCCAGTTGGGACCGCCGCGCATGGTGTGGCAGTTCTCCGCCAGACAGGGCGAGTAGAACGGCGAGACATAGGGCGCGGCGTAGTAGTCGGCGTTCGCGAAGGCCCGCCAGGTCGAGTAGACGATGAACGCGAGCAGCCCGGCGGCGGTGCACGCCGGCGCCAGCCACCAGCGGTCGGTGCGCAGATGACGGGCGGGGATGGCGGCGCGCGAGGCGGCGTGCACGCCGGTTGCGCCCGCTTGCGATGAGGGTTCGGTGCCAGTGGCCAACGTCGGTCTCCGTGAAAGGCGCTCCGGCCGGAAGGCTTCCACCGGGGCGGCAACGGGGTAGGGGCTGAGTGGGGCGAAGCCACCCCCTAAGGGGCCTCCACCAGGGGATTTCCCCTAGGGCGCGTGGCCGTTCCTGGAGCCGAGGCCCTCGTCCTGGGCGTCGGTCCACAGCGCGGAGTTGTAGGGGGCGTCGGAGACCGTCACCATCTCGACCTCGGGCGTGCGCCGGTGGGCGGGGGGAGCGGCCGCCACGCTCTGCTTCAGCAGGGTGAGACTCTCGCGCAGATGGTCGGTGTCCGTACGGACCCGGCGGATGTCCAGGCCGGCACCGAGCTGCGTCTCCAGTTTTCCCACCGACCGGATCAGGTCGTCCAAGCTGCGCTCAACCGCCGTCATTGCGTCCTGTAGGGACATATAACGTGCCCTCACTTTTGAAGGTGTGGTGGGCGATCTCATGCGCCCGAGAGTGTCGCGCGTCACAGTAGGCGTTGGGAAGGGGTCCAGCGCGATTACGACTCGAACCGGTGCGTTCCGGCAACTATGCGCCCCGGCGTAGGTCGAACGCCGATACGGGAGCGGGTGCCGGCGGACGGCGGCCCGCACCCCCGCGAACCCCGCCGTGACCCGCCCCACGGGCCCTGTGTTGGGCCGGGCGGGTGGCCTTGGTGCGGTGGCCGCCGTGTCGGACTGCCGGTCCGGGCGCGGTCGCTTTCAGTAGGGGTGCCATAGATGTGATGAGCCGCAAAGTCGGCCGAACGTGGTGCGCCGGTCAGCCCCAGGCGGTGCTCGGCGCGGCGCGGGCGAGCCCGGAGGTAACCGTCATGACCGACCACGATCACCTTGCAGGCCGCCGCGCGGTGTGCCGCAGACGCCGCTGTGCCGCGCTCATCGCGGCGGGGGTGCTGCTCCCGCTGCCGGCCCTGACCGGATGCAGCGAAGACGACCGGGAGGCGTCCGTCGCGGCGTCCCAGGACATCGCCCCGGCGCCCCGCGGCGAGCTGAAGAGCGGCGGCACCCTGCGCTGGGCCGTCGATGCGATGCCCGGCACCCTCAACGCCTTCCAGTCCGACGCCGACGCGACCACCGCGCGGATCGCCGGTGCGGTGCTGCCCAGCATGTTCACCATCGACGCCAGCGGCAGACCGCAGCGCAACGCCGACTTCCTCGACGCCGCGGACGTCAGCAGCCGGGACCCCAAGCAGGTCGTCACCTACAAGATCAACCCCAAGGCGCGCTGGAGCGACGGTACGGCGATCACCGCCGCGGACTTCGTCGCCCAGTGGACCGCGCTGCGCGGCAAGAGCAACGCCTACTGGACCGCCCGTAACGCCGGCTACGACCGGATCGGCAAGGTCGCACAGGGCGCGAACGCCCATGAGGTCAAGGTCACCTTCGCCCGCCGCTACGCCGACTGGCGGTCCCTGTTCACGCCGCTCTACCCCAAGAGCGTGATGGGCAGCGCCAACGCCTTCAACGACGGCGCGCGGGAGCAGCTCCAGGTCGGCGCCGGCCCGTTCCTCGTCCAGAAGCGGGACGTCAAGGAGGGACGGGTCATCCTCGTCCGCAACCCGCGGTGGTGGGGCGAGCCCGCCAAGCTCAAGCGGATCGTGCTGCAGTCCCTGCCCGGCGACAGGCGGGCCGCGGCGCTGGCCGAGGGGAGCGTCGATGTCGCCGCGGTCGACCAGATCGCCGCGAAGCGGGTCGCCTCCGCCCGGCGTCCGGCCGCCTCCGGCGCGCCCGCCGACGGCCACGCGGGCCCGCAGGGCGACGGCGCCCGGGCCGGTGCCCGTACCGGCGCCAAGGCCGCCGCGGCGGAGACCACCGCCCTGCGCGGCTACACCATCCGCAAGGCGCTGGAGCCCGCCTACACCCAGCTCGCCCTCAACGGCAGCAGCGGGCCGCTGGCCGACGACCGGGTGCGCCGGGCGGTGGCCCGGGCCCTGGACCGGCAGGCCCTCGCGGACACCGTCCTCAAGCCGCTCGACCTGCCGTCCAAGCCGCTCGGCAGCCATCTGCTGATGGCCGGGCAGTACGGCTACGCGGACCACAGCGCCGCGCTCGGCGAGCAGGATTCCGGGGCGGCCAAGGCGCTGCTCGCGGACGCCGGCTGGAAGAGCGACGGCGCCGACCACCAGCAGGCCGGCGAGAAGCCGGGCGCACCGGCGCCCGACGGATACCCGGACGAGGACGGCGAGGGGCGGCCGGACGACCGGTACGCCGAGGACGACTACCGGGACGACTCCGCGGAGGACGGGCCGGACGGCTCCGACGACCGCAACCCGGCGCGGGCCGGCCGCGGTCACGCCGGGGCGCCCGGCCGGGGCGACCGGCCCGCCGCCGCCGAGGCCCCGCTGTCCTTCACCGGCGCGGTCGGCTCGGAGGTCCAGCAGTCCGCCCTGCTGCGGCAGAGCGCCTCGTTCTACCAGCAGGCGGCCGCCAGTGAGAAGGCCGACGCGGACGGTGACACCGGGTCCGCGGCATACGCCAAGTACAAGCGGTACAAGAAGCGGGCGGCGGAGGCGCTCGGTGCCGCCGAGCAGGTGGAGACCGGACAGACCGGGCCGCTGCCGGGGTCCGGCGGGCACCCGGGCGCCCGGCACGCCGCCGTCGAGCGTGCCGCCGACGCGGCGGCCGCACCCCAGCCCGCCGACGGCAAGACGTCCCGGATCGCCGCCGTGAAGAAGAACGGCAAGCCGCTCACCCTGCGCTTCGTGCTCCCCGACGGCGCCGGCTCCGAGCAGCTGCGCACCGTCGGACGGCGGATCGCCTCGATGCTCGGCAAGATCGGCGTCCAGACCTCCCTCCAGCGGGTCTCCGACGCCAGCTACTTCCAGGACCACATCGCTTCCGGGGACTACGACCTGGCGCTGTACTCCTGGCCCGGCACCGCCTACCCGGCGACCGACGCCCGCCCGATCTACGCCAAGCCGCAGCCCGCGCCCGACGGCTCGCTGACCGTCGAGCAGAACTACACCCGGGTCGGCACCGACCACATCGACCAGCTCTTCGACCAGGCCGCCTCCGAGCTGGACGAGGGCGCCTCGCACACGCTGGTGGCGCAGGCCGACGCCCGGATCTGGGCGGCCGCCGGTTCGATTCCGCTCTACCAGCGGCCCGAGCTGGTCGCGACGAAGAAGTCGCTCGCCAACGTCGGCGCCTTCGGCTTCGCCACGCCCCGCTTCCAGGACATCGGCTACCGGAAGTAGGGGTGGCCTCCGGGCGAATAAATGGTAAGAATCCGCAGGTCATAGCGCATATGTACGGGCCGCGGCGGCCTTTGCCGCCGCGGCCCCGTACGATGGGGTGAGGCCGTGGCTTCGTTATGCCCGGCGGGCGCGCGTACCGAATGGACGCGTCGCCACCCACGATTCCGGGAGAAGCGCCGCCAGTATGCCCACCCGCCACGACATTCGTAACGTTGCCATCGTCGCCCACGTCGACCACGGGAAGACGACCCTCGTCGACGCCATGCTCAAGCAGGCCGGTTCGTTCGCCGAACACGCCGCCGAGAAGCTCGACGACCGGATGATGGACTCCAACGACCTGGAGCGTGAGAAGGGCATCACGATCCTCGCCAAGAACACGGCGGTGAAGTATCACCCCAAGGACGGCGGGGACCCGATCACGATCAACATCATCGACACCCCCGGCCACGCCGACTTCGGTGGCGAGGTCGAGCGCGGTCTGTCGATGGTCGACGCGGTCGTCCTGCTGGTCGACGCCTCCGAGGGTCCGCTGCCGCAGACCCGCTTCGTGCTCCGCAAGGCCCTCGCGGCCCGTATGCCGGTCATCCTGTGCATCAACAAGACCGACCGCCCCGACTCCCGGATCGACGAGGTCGTCAACGAGACCTACGACCTGTTCCTGGACCTGGACGCGGACGAGGACCAGATCGAGTTCCCGATCGTCTACGCCTGCGCCCGTGACGGCGTGGCCTCGCTGACCAAGCCGGAGGACGGCACCGTCCCGGCCGACAGCACCAACCTGGAGCCGTTCTTCACCACGCTCCTGGACTCCGTCCCGGCCCCGCAGTACGACGCGGACGCCCCGCTCCAGGCGCACGTCACCAACCTGGACGCGGACAACTTCCTCGGCCGTATCGCGCTGCTCCGCGTCGAGCAGGGTGAGCTGGCCAAGGGCCAGAGCGTCGCGTGGATCAAGCGGGACGGCTCCATCTCCAACGTCCGCATCACCGAGCTGATGATGACCGAGGCGCTCACCCGCAAGCCCGCCGAGAAGGCCGGCCCGGGCGACATCTGCGCGGTCGCCGGTATCCCCGACATCATGATCGGCGAGACGCTGGCGGACCCGGAGAACCCGGTCGCGCTGCCGCTGATCACGGTCGACGAGCCGGCGATCTCCATGACCATCGGTACCAACACCTCGCCGCTGGTCGGCCGGGGCGGCACCGGCAAGGGCGCGGACGCCAAGGCCGCCGTCAAGGACCGCAAGGTCACCGCCCGCCAGGTCAAGGACCGCCTGGAGCGCGAGCTGATCGGTAACGTCTCGCTGCGCGTCCTGGAGACCGAGCGTCCCGACGCCTGGGAGGTGCAGGGCCGCGGTGAGCTGGCGCTGGCCATCCTGGTGGAGCAGATGCGCCGTGAGGGCTTCGAGATGACCATCGGCAAGCCGCAGGTGGTCACCAAGGAGGTCGACGGCAAGACCTACGAGCCCGTCGAGCGCATGACCATCGACGTGCCCGAGGAGCACATGGGCGCCGTCACCCAGCTGATGGGTGTCCGCAAGGGCCGGATGGACAACATGTCCAACCACGGCTCCGGCTGGGTCCGCATGGAGTTCGTCGTCCCGTCCCGCGGCCTGATCGGCTTCCGTACCGAGTTCCTGACCAACACCCGCGGCACCGGTATCGCGCACTCGATCCACGAGGGCCACGAGCCGTGGTTCGGCACGCTCACCACCCGTAACAACGGCTCCCTGGTCGCCGACCGCTCCGGCGCCGTCACCGCCTTCGCGATGACGAACCTCCAGGAGCGCGGTGTGCTGTTCACCGAGCCCGGCACCGAGGTGTACGAGGGCATGATCGTCGGCGAGAACTCCCGCGCCGACGACATGGACGTGAACATCACCAAGGAGAAGAAGCTCACCAACATGCGCTCCTCCTCGGCCGACTCGTTCGAGGCGATCGTGCCGCCGCGCAAGCTGTCGCTGGAGCAGTCCCTGGAGTTCTGCCGCGACGACGAGTGCGTCGAGGTGACCCCGGAGGCCGTGCGCATCCGCAAGGTCGTCCTGGACCAGAAGGAGCGCGGCCGCACGGCTTCCCGCGCGAAGCGCTAAAGGACCGCGCCAAGCGGTAACGGCTGCCGCCGGTTCCCGGCCCGAAAGCCCGAAACGATGGGGCGCCCCTCTGCGCGAGGGGCGCCCCTTCGTCGTCGGTGGCCGGCTGGTCCGTGCCTCACATGGAGGGACCTCGGGGGCGCCCCCGAGGCGCCCCCGATCGGGCATCCGAGGGGTTTCTCCGGGTTCCGGAGCAGTGGCGCACGCCGCCGAAGTGCGGTACGTCCCGCTTTGCGATCTCATGTGGCCCTAGGCATGATCCCGGAGCTGAGGAGGCGTCATGCGCAGAGCCACGTGCGCGAAGTGGGGCGCATCCGCCGTCGCCGTCGCCCTCGTGGCCACGGCGTGCGGGGGCGGGAGCGGTGCGAGCCGTTCCGGCGTGGTCAGCGCCTCCTGGGGGGATCCGCAGAATCCGCTGGAGCCGGCGAACACCAATGAGGTCCAGGGCGGCAAGGTCCTGGAAATGCTGTTCCGGGGGCTCAAGCGCTACAACCCGAAGACCGGCGCCGCGGAGAATGTGATCGCGGACCGGATCGAGACGAAGGATTCGCAGAATTTCACGGTGACGCTGAAGGACGGCTGGACCTTCAGTAATGGGGAAAAGGTCACCGCCAAGTCCTTCGTGGACGCCTGGAATTATGGCGCGCTGCTGAGCAACAAGCAGAAGAACGCACCGTTCTTCCAGTACATCGACGGCTTCGCCCAGGTCCATCCGGACAAGGGAACCCCGCAGGCAAAGACCCTGTCGGGGCTGGTGGTCAAGGACGACCGGACCTTCACCGTCAAGCTCAACCAGAAGTTCTCCAGCTGGCCGGACACCCTGGGCTACGCGGCCTTCATGCCATTGCCGCAGGCGTTCTTCCGGGACCATGAAGCCTGGATCGGGAAGCCGGTCGGAAACGGGCCGTACACCGTGGACTCCTACGAAAAGGGGTCGGTGCTGCGGATGCGGAAGTGGGACAAGTACCCGGGGGACGATCCGGCGCGGAACGGCGGAATCGATCTGCGGGTCTATACGGACAACAACACGGCCTATACCGATCTCCAGGCGGGAAACCTCGATCTCGTCGACGATGTGCCCGCCGCACAGCTGAAGAACGTGCGGGCGGATCTGGGCGGGCGTTATATCAATCAGCCGGCCGGGATCATCCAGACCCTCGCCTTTCCCATGTACGACAAACGGTGGGCGCGGCCGGGCGCGGAGAAGGTGCGCCGTGGCCTGTCGATGGCGATGGACCGGGACCAGATCACCCGGGAGATCTTCCAGAAGACCCGGACGCCCGCCACGGACTGGACCTCACCGGTGCTCGGGCCGGCGGGCGGGTACAAGACCGGGCTGTGCGGCGAAGCCTGTGAATTCAACGCGGCCAGGGCGAAACAGCTGATCAAGGAGGGCGGCGGCCTCCCCGGCGGCAAAATCACCCTCGCGTACAACGCCGATACGGGCTCCCACAAGGACTGGATCGACGCCCTCTGCAACAGCATCAACAAGTCGCTGGGAGAGGACCAGTCATGTGTCGGGGCCCCCGTCGGCACGTTCGCCGACTTCCGCAACAAGCTCACCGCCAGACGGATGAGCGGTCCCTTCCGGGCCGGCTGGCAGATGGACTATCCACTGATCCAGAACTTCCTCCAGCCGCTGTACTACACCAACGCCTCCGCCAACGACGGCAAGTTCAGCAATGCCACCTTCGACAAGCTGGTGAACCAGGCGAACGCGGAAACGGACCAGAAGAAGGCCGTCGCGACCTTCCAGGACGCGGAGAAGATCCTCGCCGACCAGATGCCGGCCATTCCGCTCTGGTACCAGAACGGCAGCGGCGGCTATTCGGACCGGATCAGCAATGTCGCACTGAATCCGTTCAGCGTGCCGGTCTACAACGAGATCAAGGTCAACTGACCGTGCCCACGGGCCGCGGGGCGAGGGAGGCCGGTGCTTCATGGGCCGCTATGTGATCCGCCGGCTGCTCCAGATGATCCCGGTGTTCATCGGCAGCACCTTTCTCATCTTCTTCATGGTGTACGCCCTGGGCGACCCCGTGGCCGCGATGTTCGGCGACCGGGCCCCCGACCCCGCCACCGCCGCCCGAATCCGCCGCGACCTGTACCTCGATGAACCGTTGTGGAAGCAGTATCTGCACTACATGGGGCAGATCTTCCAGGGCAATTTCGGCACCGCCTTCAACGGCCAGTCGGTCACCGAACTGATGGGCTCCGCCTTTCCCGTGACGCTGCGGCTGGCCCTGGTCGCCGTCGTCATCGAGATGCTGGTGGGCATCGTGCTGGGGGTGTTCAGCGGGCTGCGGCGCGGCCGGGACATCGACACCACGGTGCTGGTCCTCACCCTCGTCGTGGTGTCCATCCCGACCTTCGTCAGCGGCTATCTGCTCCAGTTCCTGTTCGGGGTGCAGTGGGCCTGGGCCGCGCCGTCCGTCGCCCCCGAGGCGCCGCTGAACGAACTCCTGCTGCCGGGGCTGGTGCTGGCGCTGGTCTCGCTCGCCTACGTCACCCGGCTGACCCGGACCTCGATCGCGGAGAACGCCCGCGCCGACTACGTCCGCACCGCCCTCGCCAAGGGCCTGCCCCGGCATCGCGTCATCACCCGCCATCTGCTGCGCAATTCGCTGATCCCGGTCGTCACCTTCATCGGCACGGACATCGGCGCCCTGATGGGCGGCGCGATCGTCACCGAGCGCATCTTCAACATCCACGGCGTCGGATACCAGCTCTACCAGGGCATCCTGCGGCAGAACTCGCCGACCGTCGTGGGCTTCGTGACGATCCTGGTGCTGGTCTTCCTGCTCGCGAACCTCCTCGTCGACCTGCTGTACGCCGTCCTCGACCCGAGGATCCGCTATGCCTGAGTCCTACGTCCCCAAGGAAGCCATCGGCCACGGCGACGGCGGGTCCGCCGCACTGGCCATCGGCGAGGCGGAGTCGCTGGAACGGCGGCCCGGTGCGGCCCCGCCCGGCGCCGGGCCACCCGGGGCCCCCGTCGGCAAGCCGCGCAGTCTGTGGAGCGACGCCTGGCACGACCTGTGCCGCAACCCGGTCTTCGTGCTCTCCGCGCTGGTCATCCTCTTCCTGGTGGTCATCGCGATCTGGCCGCAGCTGATCGCCACCGGCAACCCCTACCGCGCCGACCTCGCCAAGGCGCAGCAGGGCTCCCAGCCCGGCCACCCCTTCGGCTTCGACACCCAGGGCCGGGACGTCTACACCCGGGTCGTCTACGGGGCCCGCGCCTCCATCACCGTCGGCGTCTGCGCCACCACCGGTGCGGCGCTGCTCGGCAGCCTGCTGGGCGGACTGGCCGGGTTCTTCGGCGGCTGGGGCGACACCCTGCTCTCCCGGCTCGCCGACATCTTCTTCGGCATCCCGGTGATCCTCGGCGGTCTGGTCTTCCTCTCCATGGTCACCAGCACCACGGTCTGGCCGGTGGTCGGCTTCATCGTGCTGCTCGGCTGGCCGCAGATCTCCCGTATCGCCCGCGGCTCCGTCGTCACCGCCAAACAGAACGACTACGTCCAGGCCGCGCGGGCGCTGGGCGCGGGCAACCGGCGGCTGCTGCTGCGGCACATCGCGCCGAACGCCGTCGCGCCGGTCATCGTCGTCGCCACCATCGCCCTCGGCACCTTCATCGCGCTGGAGGCGACGCTCTCGTACCTCGGCGCGGGCCTGAAGCCGCCCACCGTCTCCTGGGGCATCGATATCTCCACGGCCTCCCCCTACATCCGCAGCGCGCCGCACATGCTGCTGTGGCCCGCGGGCGCGCTGAGCATCACGGTGCTGGCGTTCATCCTGCTCGGCGACGCGGTACGCGACGCCCTCGACCCCAAGTTGCGCTGAGGAGCCGGAAGATGACGAACCAGGACGCGCGGTCCACCGGCGCCGCCACGGCCCTGCTCGACGTGCGGGACCTGCGGGTCGAGTTCCGTACCCGGGACGGCGTGGCCAAGGCCGTCAACGGCGTCAGCTACCGCGTGGCGCCCGGACAGACGCTGGCGGTGCTCGGCGAGTCCGGCTCGGGGAAGTCCGTCACCGCCCAGGCCGTGATGGGCATCCTCGACTCCCCGCCGGGACGCGTCACCGGCGGCGAAGTCATCTTCCAGGGGCGGGATCTGCTCACCCTGCGCAAGGACGAACGGCGCAAGGTCCGCGGCGCGAAGATGGCGATGATCTTCCAGGACGCGCTGTCCGCGCTGAACCCGGTCATCGGCGTCGGCGCCCAGCTCGGGGAGATGTTCCAGGTCCACGAGGGGATGTCCCGTAAGGACGCCCGCGGCAAAGCGGTGGAGCTGATGGAGCGGGTCGGCATCCCGGCGGCCAGGGAGCGGGTGGGCGACTATCCGCACCAGTTCTCCGGCGGGATGCGCCAGCGCATCATGATCGCCATGGCGCTGGCCCTCGGCCCGGACCTGATCATCGCGGACGAGCCGACCACGGCACTGGACGTCACCGTCCAGGCGCAGGTGATGGACCTGCTGGCCGAGCTCCAGCGCGAGCTGACCATGGGGCTGATCCTGATCACCCACGACCTGGGGGTGGTCGCCGACGTCGCCGACACGATCGCGGTGATGTACGCCGGCCGGATCGTGGAGACCGCCCCCGTTCACCAGCTCTACCGGGCGCCCGCCCACCCGTACACCCGCGGACTGCTGGATTCCGTCCCGCGGCTGGACCGCAAGGGGCGGCGGCTCTACGCGATCAAGGGCCTGCCGCCCAGCCTGACGGCCATCCCGCCCGGTTGCCCCTTCCACCCGCGCTGCCCGCTGGCCCAGGACATCTGCCGCACCGATCCGCCGCCGCTGTACGAGGCCGGCCCCGGCCGGGCCAGCGCCTGCCACTTCTGGAAGGAGACCCTCGGTGACTCCACTCACCGCTGAAGCGGCGGGCTTCCTGCGTCGTTGGCTATGTCGCCGCGCAGAGGGCCAGCCCGGCCCTGATCGCTGTGTTGAGCGCACCGACCGTGTCCGCGTGCTCAATGAGACCGCAGGCGGTGCATTTGAAGCCCTCCCCGTCGCGGTTCTGCGCCGACACATGCCCGCACAGCGGACAGGTGCGGGAAGTGTTGCGGGGGTCCACCGCGATCAGTCGACGCCCGGCGCACTCTGCCTTGGCGGTCAAGACCGCGAGGAACACCCCCCAACCCGCGTCCAAGATAGCTCTGTTGAGGCCGGCTTTTGCGGCGGCCCCGTTCGGCTCGAAGGTGCCGTCCTTGCCGGGCCTGCGCTTTGGGCGGCGCGTCATGTTCGAGATGTCGAGGCGTTCGTGGGCGATCACGTCCGCGTCACGTACCACGAAGTTAGCGGTCTTGTGTGCGTGGTCGAGACGCTGACGGCGGATCTTCGCGTGCAGCTTCGCGACCCGCCGTACGGCCTGGCGGTGCTTCTTCGTGCGGTTCTTCGCCTTGCCCTGTTTCGGGAAGTGGCCGAGGTTCCGCTGCGCGGCAACCAGTTCGGCAGCGGCCTTGGTGAGCAGGCGCGGGTTCTCGATGTGTACGCCGTCGGTAGTGGTCAGGAAGTGGGTGGTGCCCATGTCGATGGCGATCTCGCGCCCGGAGGCGGGCAGCAGCTCAGGGGGCACGTCATCACAGGACAGCACCACGAACCACTTGCGGCCTTGACGTTTGACGCTCACCGTCTTGACCCGACCCCTGACTGGCCGGTGCTGGTGGACGCGAACGTGACCGATACCCTGGAGACGGACGCGGGTAGCCCCGCCGCGCGGGGTGGAGTCCCAGCGGCAACCATCGCCGTCCTTCGGAAATTCCACCGTGTCGAACCGCGCCCGGGACCGAAACCGGGGGTACCCCGGAGTATCCCCAGACTTCACGCGGCGGAAGAAGGCCTCGAACGCCTTGTTCAACCGGCGCAGCGTCGCCTGCTGGGAGGAGAACGACCAGCGGGCCTGCTCGGGGACGACGGTCCGGATGCCCTTGAGCTGCGCGGACTGGTCGCTGTACCGGACCGTCGTCTTCGAAGAGTGCCGCCAGGCGTCCCGCCGCTCCTGCAATGCTGCGTTGTAGAGGTCGCAATGATCCGCGAGCATCGCCACCAGCGCGCCCTGCTGGCCCACCGTCGGCCTCAACAAGAACTTGTAGCTACGGCGCACGGTTGCTCTCCTCCCCTCACCTGGCCAACCTACGGGTCACCACTGACAACACTTCAACTCCATGCCGAAAGCCGAGGTCAGAGCCATTGAAAGAAGGCATTCCCCCCTCGCCTGACGATAGGGACCCTCTGCCAGGACCTCCGATGGAGCACGGTGGTGGTTGCCGCGCAGTGGACGACGCGGAGCCCGGCCGACCCCAGCAGTTCGGGGACGGCGCCGCGCGGGCGGCCGGCCCCGGGACCCCGATCCTGGAGATCCGCGACCTGGTCAAACACTTCCCGCTCACCCGGGGGGTGCTCTTCCGGAAGCAGATCGGCGCGGTCAAGGCCGTCGACGGGGTCTCCTTCGACCTCCACCAGGGCGAGACGCTCGGCATCGTCGGTGAATCGGGCTGCGGCAAGTCCACCGTCGCGAGGCTGCTGGTCGGCCTCGAACGTCCGACGTCCGGTCAGATCCGTTACCGGGGCGAGGACCTCAGCACCCTCTCGGCCCGCGCGCTGCGGGCCGTACGCCGCAACATCCAGATGGTGTTCCAGGACCCCTACACCTCCCTGAACCCCCGGATGACCGTCGGCGACATCATCGGCGAGCCCTACGAGATCCACCCCGAGGCGGCCCCTAAGCGGGACCGCCGCAGAAAGGTCCAGGAACTCCTGGAAGTGGTAGGGCTCAACCCCGAGTTCATCAACCGCTACCCGCACCAGTTCTCCGGCGGCCAGCGCCAGCGCATCGGGATCGCCCGCGGCCTGGCGCTGCGCCCGGAGATCATCGTCGCCGATGAGCCGGTCTCCGCGCTGGATGTCTCGGTCCAGGCGCAAGTGGTCAATCTGCTGGAGCAGTTGCAGCGGGAGTTCGCGCTGTCGTACCTCTTCATCGCCCACGATCTGTCCGTCGTACGGCACATCTCCGACCGGGTCGCGGTGATGTACCTGGGGCGGCTGGCCGAGACCGGCACCCAGGAGCAGATCTACGACCACCCCACGCACCCGTACACCCAGGCCCTGCTGTCCGCCGTGCCCGTCCCCGATCCGGACGCCCGCACCCACCGGGACCGCATCCTGCTGGCCGGCGATGTCCCGTCCCCCGCGAACCCGCCCTCCGGCTGCCGCTTCCGCACCCGCTGCTGGAAGGCCCGGCAGCTGTGCGCCGACGTGGTACCGCCGCTGGACGTGCCCGCGGAGTTCCGCGGGACGGCGAGCCCGGCCGGGCACGCCTCGGCCTGTCACTTCGCCGAGGAGCGGCACGTGGTGCCGAGCGAGTAGCCGTACGGGCCGGACGGCTGTGCGCGGCCGGAGGCGCAGACGCCGAAGAGCCCGCCTCCCGTAGGGGAAGCGGGCTCCGGCTCCGGACGGAGGGTTACTCGGCCGGGTCGGCGTCCTCGGCCGCCGCGGACTCCTCGATCGCGGCCAGCGCCGGGTCGAGGATGATGTCCTCGCCGCGGGCCGCGGTCGTCGGCTCCTCGGGGAAGTGGCACGCGGTGAGGTGCCCGGCCTCGTTCCCGCCGATCCGCACGAGCGGCGGCTCCTCGGTGGCGCACTTGTCCTGCGCCTTCCAGCACCGCGTACGGAACCGGCAGCCGGAGGGCGGGTTGACCGGGGAGGGGACGTCACCGGCGAGGCGGATGCGCTCGCGGTCCTCCTCCTCGTCCTCCGCCAGCTTGGCCTCGGGCACCGCCGAGAGCAGCGCGTGGGTGTAGGGGTGGCGCGGCCGGTGGTAGATCTCGTCGCGGGTGCCGACCTCGACGATCTTGCCGAGGTACATCACCGCGACCCGCTCGCTGAAGTGCCGCACGACCGCCAGGTCGTGGGCGATGAACAGGAACGCGATGCCCAGTTCCCGCTGGAGCTTCTGGAGCAGGTTGACGACCTGCGCCTGGATCGAGACATCGAGCGCGGAGACCGGCTCGTCCGCGACGATCAGCTTCGGCTCCAGGGCGAGCGCCCGGGCCACCCCGATGCGCTGGCGCTGACCGCCGGAGAACTCGTGCGGGAAGCGGTTGTAGTGCTCGGGGTTGAGACCGACCGTCTCCAGGAGTTCCTGGACCCGCTTCTCCCGGCCACCGGGCGGGTTGATCCCGTTGATCTCCATCGGGCCGCCGATGATGGTGCCGACGGTCTGCCGCGGGTTCAGCGAGGCATACGGGTCCTGGAAGATCATCTGGATCTCGGAGCGGATCGGCGCCAGCTCCTTGCGGCCCGCGTGGGTGATGTCCCGGCCCGCGTAGGTGATCTTGCCGGAGGTCGGCTCCATGAGCCGGGTGAGCAGCCGTCCGGTGGTGGACTTGCCGCAGCCCGACTCACCGACCAGACCGAAGCTCTCACCGGCGTGCACGGTCAGGTCGACGCCGTCGACCGCCTGGACCGCGCCGACCTTCCGCTTGAACGGGAAGCCGCCGTGGATCGGGAAGTGCTTGGTGAGGCCCTCGGCGGTGAGCAGCGGCTCGCCCTGGGCGGGCGCGGCGTCACGGGGCGCCGGGAGGGTGACGTTCTCTGCCATGGTGATAGCTCCCTAGCCCAGCCGGGGCTTGATCTGCTCGGTGAAGAGGGTCTGCTTCTGCTCGGCGCTCAGATGGCACGCGGCGGCGCGCCCCAGCTCCAGCAGCGGCCGCTCGTCGGCGCAGCGGGCGCCGCCGACCTCGCCGGTGAAGCCGCAGCGCGGGTGGAACCCGCAGCCGGAGGGCGGGGTGAGCAGGCTCGGCGGCGTCCCGGGGATCGGGTGCAGCTCCTCGTGGACGTCCGAGCTGAGCCGGGGCATCGAGCTCAGCAGGCCCCAGGTGTACGGGTGCTGCGGCCGGCCGAGGATCTCCTTGACGGAGCCCCGCTCCACCGCGCGGCCCGCGTACATCACCAGCAGGTCGTCGGCGATGTTGGCGACCACGCCGAGGTCGTGGGTGATCAGGATGATCGCGGAGCCGAACTCCTGCTGGAGGTCCTTGAGAAGGTCCAGGATCTGCGCCTGGACGGTGACGTCCAGGGCGGTGGTCGGCTCGTCGGCGATCAGCAGCTCGGGGTTGCAGACCAGCGACATGGCGATCATCGCGCGCTGGCGCATACCGCCGGAGAACTGGTGCGGATAGTCGTCCACCCGCAGATTGGGCTGCGGGATACCGACCTTGGTCAGCATCTCGATGGCGCGCTGCCGGCCCTCGCGCTTGCTGGCGCCGGTGTGCTTGATGAACGGCTCCGCGATCTGCCGGCCGACCGTGTAGTACGGCGACAGGGCGGTCAGCGCGTCCTGGAAGATCATGGCCATCTTGTTGCCGCGGAGCTTCTCCAGGGACTTCTCCCTGGCCCCGGTCAACTCCTGGCCGTCCAGCGTGATTTCGCCGGTGATCTCGGTGCTCTTGGGGTTGTGCAGCCCCAGCACGGCGAGGTTGGTGACGGACTTGCCGGATCCCGATTCGCCGACGATGCCGAGCGTCTGCCCGCGTTCGAGGTCGAAGGAGAGGCCGTCGACCGCCTTGACGATGCCGTCCTCGGTGGAGAACCGGACATGCAGGTCGCGGACGGAGAGGAAGGGGTCAGAGCCGGCCGGGACCGGCGCATCCTCGGTCTTGGTGAGTGTGGTCACTTGGGCTCTCCTAGGACAGGCGCACGCGCGGGTCGATGAGGGCGTACGTCGCATCCACGATGATGTTGAACACCAGGATCAGCGCGGCGCTGAAGATCAGCACGCCGAGGATCATGGGCAGATCGAGGGTGATGACGGAGTTGATGGCCAGCCGGCCGAGGCCCGCCAGCGAGAAGGTGTACTCGGTGATCATGGCGCCGCCGAACAGCGAGCTCAGGTCGATGCCGAGGATCGTGACGATGGGGATCAGCGAACCGCGCCAGGCGTAGCGGAGGAAGACGTAGCGCGCCGGCATGCCCTTGGCCTTGGCGGTGCGGACGTGCTCCTCCTGGAGCTGCTCGATCATCGTCGAGCGCGCCATACGGGTGTACTGGGCGGTGAAGATCGTCGACATCACCAGCCACGGCAGCAGCAGGCCCATGAACCAGCCGCCCGGGTTGCTGGTGAGCTCCACGTACTTGGGGGAGGCCATGACGCCGCTGTAGACGAAGATGCCGAGGACGATCGGGCCCAGGATGTAGATCTGCACCGAGCTGAGCACCATGGACGCGCCGGTGACCGTCTTGTCCAGCACCGAGCCCTTCTTCCAGGCGGCGAGCAGACCGGCACCGAGGCCGATCACCAGGAACGCGACCGCGCCGCCGACGGCCAGCGAGGCCGTGGTGGGCAGCCGGTCCATCATCGTCGTCCAGACGTCCTGCTTGGTGGCGAAGGAGTAGCCGAAGCAGGGGGCGCTGCAGTGCCCGATGGAGTAGTCGCGGCCCGCGAAGATGCCGACGAGGAAGTCCCAGTACTGCGTCGGCAGGGGCTTGTCGAGACCGAGGTTCTGATGGATCAGGGCCACGTTGTCGGCGGTGCAGTTCTTGCCGCACGCCATCATGGCCGGGTCACCCGTGGAGAAGAACACGAAGAACGTGAAGGCGCTCAGCAGGAGAAGGATGACGACCGCGCCGAAGATCCGGCGGAATAGAAAGGGAAGCATGGCAGTTCGCTGCTCTCAGGACGGCGGCTGTGGGGAGTGACGGAGTGGCGGGGAAGGCCCCGGAGAGCGCGCGCTCCGCCGTGCCGCGCGCTCTCCGGACCGCTTCCGGTGCTTGCTTCTGGGTGCGTCTTACTTCTTGAGGAACAGCGTGTTCACGTCCAGGTAGTTGGTGTCGCTGTTGTAGCGGGCACCACCCACGTTGGAGCCGTGCAGCTGGAGCACCTTGGTGTAGTACACCGGGGCGGCCGGGTTGACCTTCTCCACGATGTAGCGGTGCAGCTTCTGCCACTCCGCGGTCTGCTGCTTGATGTCCGTGATCTTCTCGATGCGGTCGATCTCCTCGCTGACGTGCTTGTCACGGATGTGCGAGTAGTTGGCCGCGCCGTCCTGGATCTGACGGGGGTCGTACGACGGCGGGATGACGGTGGAGGCGTCCGCCCAGTCCTGGCCCCAGCCGGTCATGTAGATGTCGAAGCCGTTGTCGACCTTGCCCATCTGCTGGTACCAGGAGGCCGAGTCGACCTCCTTCTTCTGGACGTCGAAGCCGGCCTTGTTCAGGGCGTCCTCGATGACCGCGGCTTCCTTCTGGCGGATCTCGGTGTTGGAGTAGGCGTAGACGAGCTTCATGCCCGTCTTGCCGGCCTCCTTGAGGAGCTTCTTGGCCTTCTCCGGCTCACCGTTGGGGTGCGTGAGCTTGCCGTACGGGTCGTAGCCCTTCACGTAGCCCGCCACGGTCGGGGCGAGCAGACCGCCGGCGACCTCACCGCCGTAGCTGCCGCCGTTGAGGCGGACGATCTGGGAGTTCGGCATGGCGTAGGTGATCGCATCGCGGATCTTCTTGTCCTTGATGCGGTCCATGTTCATGTTCATCTGCCAGACGTAGGGCTGGTAGCCCTGCACCAGGCGCTTGCTGGCGCTGGGGTTGTCCAGCACCTGCTTGGTCTGCGTCGGCTCCACCGAGTTGGTGAAGCTGACCGCGTTCTTGGACTCACCCTGGTCGGACATCAGCCGCTTGGTGGAGTCCGAGAACTGGTGGTTGAAGGTGATGTCGAAGCCGTCGACGTACTGGTGCCGCATCGGGTCCGTCTTCGGGTCCCAGTGGGTGTTGCGCACCAGCTTCGCGGACTTGCCCTCCTTGAAGGAGGCGAACTTGTACGGGCCGGCGCAGACCGGCTTGACGTCGTAGTTCTCCTTGGTGTCCTTCGCGCCCTCGGGGACGACGCTGTAGCCCGCCATGGCGAGCGCGTAGGGCACCTGCGACTGCGGCTTCTTGAAGTGGAAGATGACGGTCTTGTCATCCGGGGTGTCCAGCACCGTCTTGGGCAGGTGGTCACCCTTGTACGGACCGTCCGGCAGCGCCTTGCGGTACGTGGTGCCCGCGCCCGACAGCCACGTCTGCATGTAGGTGGGGCCGTCGGTGATGAACTTGGCGTACATCCGCTCGAAGGTGTGGCGGATGTCCTTCGAGGTGATCGGCTTGCCGTCCTCGAACTTTATGCCGTCCTTGAGCGTGTACTTCCACGTCTTGCCGCCGTCGGACATCTGGCCCGCGTCGGTGGCGAGGTCGCCGACGACCGTCTTCTTGCCCGCGTCGTCCTGCTTGTACGTGGTCAGACCACGGAAGATCAACTTGGACAGATCACCCAGGTCGCTGACGTACATCTGCGCCGGGTCCAGGTGGTTGAAGCTGTCACGCTGGAAGACCCGCATGGTGCCGCCCTTGTGGGCACCCTTGACCTCGGCGGCCGGGCCGGTGGAGTCGGCGGCCGTGCCGAGCGCCACGGTCTTCGACTGCGCGGCGGCGTCCTTGTCCGTCTGGGACTTGTCCTTGCCGCTGCCGCCGCCGCTGCTGCACCCGGTGAGCGCGAGCGAACCGGCCGCCAGGGCCACGATCACGGCGCGTGCTCTGCGCGTAGATAGTGCGTTCATGAGGTTCCAGCACCTGCCTGTCGGTTGTTGTCCAGATGTGCTGCCTGACGCAACCGGTACGAGCCCGGCCCGGGGGTGACAGCGCCCCCCTCAAATGGACGATCAGCGCCCGGACTTGGGGTCGAAGGCGTCCCGGACCGAGTCCCCCAGCAGGTTGAAGCACAGCACGAAGATCACCATCGCGGCGCCGGGGAAGAGAAGGAAGGTCGGGTCGTTCTCGTAGACCATGCCGGCCGTGTGGAACAGCCGCCCCCAGTCCGGGGTCGGTTCCATGATGCCGACGCCCAGGAAGGACAGACCGGCCTCCGCCGTGACGAACAGCGGGAGCATGTAGGTGGCCTGCACCAGGATCGGCGTGACCACGTTGGGCAGCAGTTCCTTGCGGATGATGCGCCAGGGGGAGGCGCCGGTGATCTTCGCGGCCTCGACGAACTCCCGTTCCCGCAGGGACAGCACCTGGCCGCGCAGCAGCCGGGCCAGGCCCATCCACCCCAGCGCCCACTGCACCAGGATCAGCGCCACGACGCGCACATACGTGGGGGTCTCGTCGCCCGGCGGGATGAAGAACGCCACGACCACGGGCATGAAGGCCACGAAGGTCAGCTGGCTGGGGAAGGCGAGCAGGAAGTCGATGACCCGGCCGAGCCAGTAGTCGGTCCTGCCGCCCACATAGCCGGCCGTGACGCCCAGGAGGGTGCCGGTGATGACGACCAGGATGGTCACCGCCACCGAGATGCCCAGGGACGTCCGCATGCCGTAGATCAGGGAAGTGAACAGATCGCGGCCGAGGGCCGGTTCGATGCCGAACCAGAAGTCCCCGGAGATACCGCCGTTGGCACCCATCGGATAGCCGAACTCATCGAAGAGGCTCGGATCCTCGTTGCCGTAGAAGGTGTAGGGGTTCTTGCCGTACAGCGAGGCGATCACCGGAGCCAGCGCGGCCACGACGAAGAAGGCCAGCACAATGACCGCGCAAATGACGCCCGTGCGGTCGCGCTTGAAGCGTCGCCACATCAGTTGGCCGGGGGAACGGCCAACGAGCTCACCGTCCTTGCCGTCCTTCGTCTTCTTCAGACCCTTGGCATCAAGTCCGGGTGGATCGGACGTGGTTGCCGCGGTCTGGGATGGACTAGTCATCGCGAAGTGCCCCCGCGCCGAGTTCTCTTGGAGAGTGAAGCGGCACCTGGTCGCACCGCTGGATGAGCGGACTTTCGCAAGTGATTTATGGCGGAGTCAAGGGGATCGGGTGTGCTCGTGAACAGGTCGTCTACTTCTTGAGCGAAGATTGCGCAGATCGACGCCCGGGCGTGCTTGACAGGGGTCCGCGATATGCGGCATGGGAGACATATCGCCATCAACTTCTTTAACATGAAGGCAACTTCACTGTCGCAACACCGATATACGGACGCGCCATGATGAACAACGTACGGCCGTGCGGGTGCCGTAGACCGGCCGGGACGCCAGACGGCGCCCCGGCCGGTTGCTGCTTTGTCCGAGTTTCACCCACCGCCCCGGCCCGCTCTGTTGTCGCCGGGCCGGGAGTCGAGTAGACCTGCGGGGACACCTCCTGCGCGGGGTGTCATGGACGACTCGGGTACTTCGACACGGACGGGGGGCGAGCCGTGTCCACAGTGCGGGACAGCGTTCTCACTCGCGGCGCGCGCGGCCTCGGCGCACTGGTCTGCCTGCTGCTCGCGCTGATCGGCGTGGGCTGGATCATCCGGGACCTGACCATCGCTCAGCACAGCGCTGACGTAGGGCGGTTCTGGCTCGGACAGCTGCCCAGGCCACGGGAGTTCACCGCCTGGGCCACCTCGGCACTCGACCCGCTGCTGGTGCTCGCCGCGCTCGTCGTCGCGGTCGCCGCCCTGCGCACCGCCGTCGCCTCGACCATGGTCACCGGCGCCCTGCTCTCCCTCGCGGCCGCCACCGCACTGCTGCGGATCCCGCTGGTGTGGATGCTGGGCGCGGGCTGGCTCCAAGGGCTGGACAGCGGTCTCATGGTGCGGGCACGGCTGACCGCCCTGGTCCAACTCGCCCTGGCGGTCGCGCTGATCGCGGTGTGCGCGGCGGGGCGGCGGCCGGACGGGACCGCCGGGCGCCGGACGCACGGGCTGCCGGCACCGCGGTCCGCGGCCTACGGAGTGGTCCGTGCGGTGCCGCCGGCCGCGGGCCCCGGGGTGCCCGGCAGGCCGTTCAAGGGGCCGGCCGTCACCGTCGCCGTCCTCCTGGGCGCCGCCGGAATCGCCGTCACCGGCTGGGAGATCCACTGGTGGGCGCAGCTCGGCGGGGACATCTACGCCAAGGGGCTGTTCGGCGACGCCTCCGTCTTCCGCGCGCTGCTCCAGCCGCCGGTGCACTGGCAGGCGTTGGCGCTCGCGCTGCTGGCCCTGGGCGCCGCGGCCGCCGCGCTGCGCCGGGCGGCCTGGTCCCGGCCGGCCGCGCTGACCGCCGCGGCCCTGCTGTGCGTGCACGGGGCCGTGGCACTCGCCTTCGCCGGCCACACCGGGAAGCTGGGCCGCTTCGCCGTGCTGCCCGTCCGGGCCCAGCTGGAGCTGGGCACCGCGGGCTTCGTGGCGGCCGCCGGACTGGCCGCGCTGATCACGGCGGCCCGGCCCGGCGTCCCGGCGGCGGCCCCGGAGACGGACGAGGTGCTGGCGTACGGCGCCACCCCCGGCGAGGCACGGCCGCCGCACGCCCCGCCCCCGCCGTCCACGCTCCCGCCCGGCTGGTGAGACGGGGCGGGGGGCGGATCTCAGGGGCCGGGGGCGGGGGTTCTCAGGGGGCGGGCGAACGGATCCCGTAGGGGGTGCGGGTGCCCCTGCGGAGCCACAACGGGGCAGTGGCCCAGGGTATTCCCGTGGTCAGGACGGCATACCCAATGACCGCTTGAGGAAGTCGACTTGGAGCAGCAGCAGGTTTTCGGCCACCTGCTCCTGTGCCGCCATATGCGTCACCCCGGACAGCGGCAGCACCTCGTGCGGGCGGCCCGCCGCCAGCAGCGCCGAGGACAGCCGCAGCGAATGAGCCACCACCACGTTGTCGTCCGCGAGGCCGTGCACGATCAGCATCGGACGGTGCGGCTCCACCGCTCCCGACAGCCCCTCGTCCGTGATCAGCGAGTTCTCCGCGTAGACCGCCGGTTCCTCGTCCGGGTGGCCGAGGTAGCGCTCCTGATAGTGGGTGTCGTACAGCCGGAGATCGGTGACCGGTGCGCCCACCACCGCCGCGTGGAAGACATCGGGCCTGCGCAGCGCGGCGAGCCCGGCGAGATAGCCGCCGAACGACCAGCCGCGGATGGCCACCCGCTCCATATCGAGGGGAAAGGATCCGGCCAGCGCCTGGAGGGCATGGACCTGGTCGTCCAGGGCGTACTCCGCGAGCCGCCGGGAGACCGACTTCTCCCAGGCGGGGGAGCGGCCCGGGGTGCCCCGGCCGTCCGCGACGATCACCGCGAAGCCCTGGTCGGCGAACCACTGCGAGGTCAGATGGGCGTGGTGCGCGGCGACCACCCGCTGGCCGTGCGGACCGCCGTACGGGTCCAGCAGCACCGGCAGCGGGCCGTCGCCCTCCTGATAGCCGCTCGGCAGCAGCACGGCACACGGAATCTCCCGTTCCCCGGCCAGGACGAGACGGGGGCGGGCGGTCAGGGACGGCTGCTCGGCGTGCGAACCGATCGTGGCGAGCGTCTTCTCCCCGCCGTCGGCATCCAGCCGCACCACCTCCACCTGGGTGCCGGGCCGCTCCAGCGACGCCTGGGACAGCACGGTCAGCGCCCCGCCGCGCACCGCGGAGGACACCGTCGCATACGGGCGCTCGCCCACCCGCTCCCAGCCGCCCTGGTCACCGCTGCCGCGGAACCAGGCGCGGTAGACGCCGATGTCGTGCATATCGGTGCCGCTCGCGGAGAACAGGACATCGTCCTCGCCGATGTCCAGCACGGCCCGGACGTGCAGCGGCGCCCCGGTCAGCGGCCGGTCGCCGACGAACAGCTTGCGCGCGCCGCCCTCGTCCGCGATCCGCACCAGCCGGCCGTCCGGCGTCCAGGCCGGCACCCCGGGGAACGGCTCGACCCAGGCCTCGTCCTCGTCCTCGTGCACCGTCCGGGTCGCGCCGGTCGCGGTGTCGACGGTCAGATAGCGCTGGTCGCGCTGGTCGCGGGCCTGTACGAGCAGCAGCGGCGGCCCGGCCGCTGACCAGTGGACGCGCGCGAGATAGGGATAGCGCTCGGTGTCCCAGACGATGTCGGTGCGGGTGCCGTCCAGGCCGAGCAGGGTGAGGGTGACTCCGGCGTTGCGGGTGCCGGCCGCCGGGTACGCGACCTGGGCGGGCTCCCGGTCCGGATGGGCGGGGTCGGAGATCCACCAGCGCCGCACCGGCGCCTCGTCGACCCGCGCGGCCAGCACCGCGTCGCTCTCCGGTGACCACCAGAAACCCCGGTAACGCCCCATCTCCTCGGCCGCGATGAACTCCGCGAGCCCCCAGGTCACCTCGGGCCCGTCGGGCTCGGCCAGCACCCGGTCCGCCCGCCCGCCGGCCGCCGCGCCGTCCTCGCCGCCGCCCTCGTCCGACGTGGCGGCGCCGTCCACCGGCACCACCCGCAGCCGGCCGTCCGCCACGAAGGCCACCTGCCGGCCGTCCGGCGACGGCCGGGGGTCCACCACCGGCCCCTGGACCGGCAGTTCACGGGTGGTGCCGGCGCGCAGCTCGGAGACGAACAGCCGCCCCGAGAGCGTGAACGCCGCCAACTCCACGGCGGAGTCCGTCGCATAGCCGACGATGCCCGCCGAGCTCTCCCGGCTGCGCTCGCGGCGGGCCCGCTCCTGCGGGGGGAGGTCCTCATCCGCACCGGCCAGCAGGGCCCGCGGGTCGGCGGCCGGGAACTCCCGTCCCTCTTCCAGGTCGAGTACCCACAACTGCTGGCTGCGGTCGGTACCCGAACCGGAGCGGAGGAAGGCGACGCGCGCGCCGTCGGGGGAGAGGACGTAGCTGCGCGGGGCACCCAGGGTGAAGCGCTGCGTACGGGCGTACTGCCGCGGGAACGAAGGCTGTCCGGTCATGGGGCGAGCCTAGGGGTTTTCGCGCCGGTCAGGACCGGGTCGGAGCCGTCGGATCCGTCCCCGGCGGCGGACCGGCTCACCCCGGTCGCGCTCGTGAAGATCATGTGCGCCCCCGCTCTGCTTCCGTGCTCCGACTTATGCGCTAGCGCGGAAAGTTATGATCCCTTGCGCGTAGTGGGTACGGGGTAAAGAGCCCTTGGCATACCCGGGTGCGCGGGTCGTGAAGTCGGTCCGTGCGCCCTCAACTCTGTCCGGACCGTGAGTACTTGGAGGTGAGCCGCCGTGGCACTCTCGATTTCGGCGGTGGTGCTGCTGGCGATCATCGTCTTCTTGCTTGTCAAGAAGTCTGGACTGAAGGCCCCGCATGCGTTGGTCTGCATGCTGCTGGGCTTCTATCTGGCCAGCTCGTCCATCGCCCCGACGATCAAGCAGCTGACGACGAACGTCGCCGGAATGCTCGGGAACATCAAGTTCTGAGCCGCCCCCGGCCGGGCCCGCCCGAGGTGGGCCCGTCCGCCGGCCCGGGCACCCGGGTGGCGGACGGGATCGCCTGCGGGCGGCGGACGGGGCGGCTCGTAGGCTGTCGGCATGACCGATCAGCCCGCCCGTCCCTCGCAGCCACCCGCCGAGGGGAGCGACTCGCCCGCCGCCGTTTCCCGGCGGCTGCTGCTGGTGCATGCGCACCCCGACGACGAGTCGATCAACAACGGCCTGACCATGGCCAAGTACGCGGCCGAGGGCGCGCTGGTCACCCTGGTGACCTGCACCCTCGGCGAGGAGGGCGAGGTCATCCCGGCCGAGCTCGCCGCGCTCGCGCCGGACCGCGACGACACCCTCGGCCCGTACCGCGCCGGTGAGCTGGCCGCCGCGATGGCGGCCCTGGGCGTCACGGACCACCGCTTCCTCGGCGGACCGGGCCGCTACCGGGACTCCGGGATGATGGGCGCTCCCCAGAACGACCGGCCGGACGCCTTCTGGCAGGCCCCGCTCGACGAGGCGGCCGGTGAACTGGTGGCCGTGATCCGGGAGGTCCGGCCGCAGGTGCTGGTCACCTATGACCCGAACGGCGGATACGGCCACCCCGATCACATCCAGGCGCACCGCGTCGCCATGCGCGGTGCCGAGCTCGCCGCGCGGGCGGACTTCCGGCCGGAACTGGGCCGGGCTCATGAGATCGCGAAGGTCTACTGGAACTGCAACCCCAGGTCGGTGGTCGAGGAGGGTTTCGCGCGGCTGCGCGCGGCCGGCCACGGTTTCCCCGGGGTGGCCACCGTCGACGATGTGCCGGGCGTGGTGCCGGACTCCGAGGTCACGGCGTCCCTCACCGGCGATCGGTACGCGGCCGCGAAGTCCGCGGCGATGCGGGCGCACTACACCCAGATCGCGGTCGACGGGCCGTTCTTCGCGCTCTCCAACGACTTGGGCCAGCCGCTGTTCGGCACGGAGCACTATCGGCTGGTGCACGGCGTCCCGGGTGCCGCGGACGGGGTCCGGGAGGACGATCTCTTCGCGGGTATCGGCGAAATGGTGGGTATGGAGGAGAGTGCCCGGATTGAGGAGGCGGCGGAATGAGCACGGCGAAGGGCGGCGGGAACGCCGGTGAGGAAAACGGCGGCGCGGCTTCCGGTAAGGGGAAGCGGTCGCGGGCGGGTTCGGGCGGAACGTCCGGTATGCCGTCCGGTGTCCCCGTGGCGCCGATGGCCGGTTCCGTGCCGGCCGCGCCGCTGACGGTGGGACGGGTCGGCATATATGTGCTGCTTCTGGTCGCGGGCGTGCTGGTGGCCGGTGCCGGAACGCTGGTGCAAGCGGCCTGGTTCCCCGGCGGTTTGGTGCTGGCCCTGGCCGGTGTCGGCGGCCTGTTCTACGGGGGCGGCCGGGCGACCGGTACCTCCGCGGGCGTGCTGGTGCCCGGCGCGGCCTGGCTGGTGACCGTGTTTCTGCTGCTCAGCAACGTCCGGCCGGAAGGTGACTTTCTCTTCGGCGCGGGACTCGGCTCGTACATCTTCCTGCTGGGCGGCATCGTGGTCGCTGTGATCTGCGCCACCGCGAAGCAGATGCGTCCGACGGGCGTCCGGCCCGGCGGAGTTGGCGGATGACGTGGCCCAAACCGGGACGGATGCCGCGCCGGTCCGGGTGAACGGACCGGGCCCCGGGGGTTCGCCCGGGGCGGGGGTGTTCGTACGCTCCCCGGGTGGCCGCCCGCGGCGGACAGTATGGTGGTGCGCGCCGTCGCGCCGCCCTGGGGGCACCTCCCGGCCTGTGGCCGGGGATCATCTCTGACGAGCGGCGGAGCCAACCGGGAGAACCTGCTTTGAGTCGTGAATCTGACAGTTCGTCCTCCGGCCCCCAGGGCCGTGGCGGAGCCGCGTACCCGTCCGGGACGCCGCCGTACGGCTCGCCCAGGGGAGAGGCCGGCGACCCGCCGGCGTCCGGTGCCGCGGCGCAGCCGGAGGAGCCCAAGACCGAGACCACGCTGACGACGCGGATCAAGATCAACATTCCGGGGTCGCGCCCCATCCCGCCGGTCGTCGTGCGCAAGCCCGTCGGTGAGGAGGCCGGCATGAACGGACCGGCTGGTTCCGGCGCTTCCGCCGGTTCCCGGGGCACGCCCGAGCGGAACGCGGAGCGTACGGCGAACACGCCCCGGCCCGACGCCCCGGCGGACGAGGCTCCCGCGGGCGGTGCGCCCGAGAAGACCAGCGACTGGTTCGCACCGCGCAAGCCGCAGGGCGGCGCCGGTGCGTCCTCCTCCACCGGCTCCCACGCGGTGCCGCCCGCCCCGGGCGGTGCCACGCCGCCGCGCGCCCCGTCGGGCGGCACGCCGCCGCAGCGCCCGGACCTGCCGTACTTCTCCGACAGCCCGGCACCGCAGGAGGGCGCCTCGCCGTTCGACGGCGGTGCCCGGCCGGGCGGCGGCTCGCCGTTCGACAGCGGCCCGGGTGCTGCCGCCTCGCCGTTCGACGGCGCGGCGCCCGGCGGCCCTACGCCGTTCGACAGCCCCGCCGCTCCCACCCGCGACCACAGCCCGTTCGACGCCCCGGCAGGCGGCCCGAGCGGTCCGACGACCGGGCCGGCGCGCGGCAATTCGGCGCTCAACCTCCCGCCCGGCTTCAGCGACCCCGGCACCGGCGGCACGCCCCGGGTCGACGACACCGCGGAGCTCACCCCGCAGCCGCCGGCGCCGCTCGCCGGGCCGGGCAGCGGTCTCGGCGGCGGTGTCACCGGCGGACTGCCCACCGCCCCCAAGGGCAAGCGCGGCCCGAAGGGCCCCCAGGGCGGCGCCCCCGGCGGCCGCGACCGGGTGTCCGGCGACACGCTGGTCAGCGGCATCCCGAAGATCCCCGGCGACGAGAAGCCGTCGTCCCCGTCGCCGTTCGCGCACGCCCCGGCCGGTGAGGGCGACAGCGCGGCCCCCAAGCCGCGGCCGAAGATCCCCGAGCCGATCAACCCGCCCAAGAAGGGCCGTAACAAGCTCGTTCTCGTGGGTGTCGGCGTCGTGGTGCTGGCCGGTGTCGCCTATGGCGCCGGACTGCTGCTCGACCACGCCGATGTGCCCAACAACACCACCGTGCTCGGGGTGGACATCGGCGGCACCACCAAGGAAGAGGCCGTCAAGAAGCTGGAGACGGCGCTCAAGAACAGCCGTACCGCGCCGCTCAAGCTCAGCGTCGACGGCAAGCCCGCGACCCTCCGGCCCACCACGGCGGGTCTGGACATCGACCCGCAGGCGACCGTGCGCAGGGCGGCCGGCCGGGACTACAACCCGGTCTCCGTCATCGGCTCGCTGGTCGGCGTGCACCGCACCGCCGAGCCCGCGGTGATCGTCGACGACGAGAAGCTGCAGATCGCCCTGGAGAACGCCACCGGGCCCGGGGGTGCCACCGAGGACGGCGGGATCACCTTCGAGAACGGCAAGGCGGTGCCGCACTACGGCGCGCCCCACAAGGCGATCGATGTGGACGCGTCCAAGAAGAAGGTCACCGACGCCTACCGCAAGCGCGCCGCGACCGGCACCGACGCCCCCGTCGTGCTGGCCGCCGGCACCCAGCAGCCGCAGGTCAGCAAGGCCGCGGTGAACAAGGCGCTGAAGCAGTTCGCCGAGCCCGCGATGTCCGGACTGGTGACGGTCCGTACGGACGCGGCGCACACGGTCTCCTTCAGCCCGCAGAAGTCCATCCCGAAGTTCCTGTCGTTCAAGATCATCAACGGCGCTCTGGTGCCCTACTACGACCGGCCGGCTCTCAAGCAGCTCTACGGCGACACCTTCAACGGCGTCATGGTCACCAAGGGCGACGGCTCCAAGCACCCGGTCAGCGTCGAGGAGGTGGCGAGCGCGGTCGGCAAGGCCCTCCAGGGCACCAGCCCGGCCGAGCGGGTGCAGACCATCGCCACCAACGGCAACTGACCGCCGTACACGCGAACATCGCAGGTGAGAGGCCCCCGCAGGGCGTTTTCCCGGTCACCCCGGGAGGACCCCTAGGGGGCCTCCCTCATGACGAATGTCATGGGGGAGTGCTGACAGCCGGCACTGCCGCGCGGCGTGCGGAGGCCGGAAGCTGAAAAGCATGACGAGCACAGCGGGCAGCCGCAGTGGGCGTAGAACATCGCCGAGTGGCTCCCGACCCACGCCTACGCGGCGCTCGGCACCGCCGTCGAGGCCGGCGGCGCACCGCACCTCAAGGACGTGGCCATCCTGGTCGGCCATCTGCTGGTCTTCACCGCCGGTGCGGCCGGCCTGTACCGCGAGGACACCCACCAGGCGTGAGACGCATGACGGGGAAGTGTGAGCCGGTGGGCCGCAGTCCCATGCTGATCGGGCAGCCGCCCCGCAACCGCCGCCAGGCGCTGGTCAAGACGATGTGGATCTCTCTCTGGCTGCTGTATCTGGCCGGCCCGGTGAGCGGGCTGCTGCGGCCCGGTGTCCCCACCGCCGAGCGGATCTGGGGCGGCCTCGGGCTCACCCTCTTCGTGCTCTGCTACTTCGGCCTGGTCTTCCGCCACATCTGGGGCGAGCGGAGCCGCTCGGTGGTCCACGGCTCCCTGGTGCTGCTGCTGGTGCTGTCCATGGTGCTGTCCTGGACGCTGGACTCGTCCTGGCTGGTGCTGTTCATCTTCACCAGCGTGGGCTGCGGAGTGGTGCTGCCCTGGCAGCTGTCGCGCTGGTCCATCCCGCTGGTCACCGCGGTGCTGCTCGCCGTCGGCGCGCACGATCCGCAGATCCGCGGCTACTACCTCTTCGCCTACGGGCTACCGGCGCTGGGCTGCGGTTTCCTGATGGTCGGCGTGCAGCATCTGATCCATACGTCCAGGGAACTGCGCGCCGCCCGCGAGGAGGTCGCCCGCCTCGCCGCCAACGACGAACGGCTGCGGCTCTCCCGCGATCTGCACGACCTCCTCGGCCACTCCCTCTCCCTGATCACCCTCAAGAGCGAGCTGGCCGGCCGGATGCTGCCCGACCGGCCGTCCGACGCCGCCCGGCAGGTCGCCGACATCGAACAGGTCAGCCGGCAGGCCCTGCTCGACGTACGGGAGGCGGTCACCGGCTACCGCCGCCCCCGGCTCGCCGTCGAACTGGCCGGGGCGCGGGCCGCGCTGCGCACCGCCGGCGTCACGGCCGTCGTCGACCCGGCCCTGGAGGACGAGTACCGCGGGCTCGCCGCCGACGAGGAGGGCGCCCTGGCCTGGGCGCTGCGCGAGGCCGTCACCAACGTCATACGCCACAGCGGCGCCCGCCGCTGCGAGCTGCTGCTCACCGAGGAGCGGGAGCCCGGCGAGCGCCCCTGCCTGTGCCTGACGGTGCTCGACGACGGCACCGGCCCGCCCCGCGCTCAGCACGACGGCAACGGCCTCAGCGGTCTGCGCGAGCGCCTCGCCCTGGCCGGCGGCCGGCTGGAGACCGGCCCGGCCCCGCGCGGCCGCGGCTTCGCTCTGCGCGCCCGGGTCCCCCTGAGCGACCCCGGCACCGCGCCTTCACCGTCCCCACGAACCCCTTAAGGTGACCCGCATGATCAGAGTGCTGCTGGCGGAGGACCAGTCGATGGTCCGGGAGGCGCTGGCCGCGCTGTTGTCGCTGGAGGGCGATCTGGAGGTCGTGGCCCAGGCGGCGCGCGGCGACGACGTTCTCCCCGCCGCGCGGGAGCACGCGGTGGACGTCGCCCTCCTGGACATCGAGATGCCCGGACTGAACGGACTGGACGCCGCGGCCGCGCTGCGCGACGCCCTGCCCACGGTCAAGACCGTCATCCTCACCACCTTCGGCCGCCCCGGCTATCTGCGCCGCGCCATGGAGGCGGGCGCCGACGCCTTCCTGGTGAAGGACGCTCCGGCGGCCCGGCTCGCCGACGCGATACGGCGCGTGCTGCGCGGCGAGCGGGTCATCGACCCGGCGCTGGCGGCGGCCGCGCTCGCCGACGGCGCCAGCCCGCTGACCGCGCGCGAGCGCGAGGTGCTGCTGACGGCCGCCGACGGCGCCACCAACGCCGAGATCGCCGCCGCACTCCAGCTGTCCCCGGGCACGGTCCGCAACTACCTCTCCACCGCCATCCAGAAAACGGGCGCCCGCAACCGCGCCGAGGCGGTCCGCACGGCCCGTGACAAGGGCTGGCTGTAGCCCGACGGGCGGGAGCCGGTCCCGCGCGCGCCGGGACCTTCGTCCCGGTGCGGTCTTCGGCGGAGTCTTGCAGGCTTGAAGTGTTATGCCTGCCGACAAGCCCACCGACCACCGCGTCTGGGCTCCCTTGCTGCTCATCCTGACGATCCTCCTGGTCGCCGTGCTGGACGCGACGACCGGCCCGGAACTGCACATCTCGGCCTTCCTGGGCATCGCCCCGCTCTACGCCGCGCTGCGCTGCTCGTTCCGGCGGACGCTCCTGGTGGCGGCCGTCTTCGTGGTGTGCCTGACCTACATCGACCTCTTCACGGTGCCCGACTGGGCCCCGGCCAGCCGGGTCGTCGGGATCTTCGGCGCCTGCCTGGTGGCCGTCTTCTCCCTGATGCTGTGCCGCACCCGCCTCCAGCGGGAGGCCCTGCACGCCCGGACCCGGCTGGTCGCCGACACCGTGCAGCGGGCGATGCTGCGCGAGCTGCCGCTCAGCGCCGGCGCGGTCCAGGCGTACGGCTTCTACGTCTCCGCCCAGGAGGGGGCCAGGGTCGGCGGCGACATCTACGAGGCCATCGACACCCCGCACGGCCTCCGGCTGATGATCGGCGACGTACAGGGCAAGGGCATGCCGGCGATCGGCGCGGGCGTCGAGGTGCTGGCGTCGTTCCGGGAGGCCGCGCAGTACCAGGAGTCGCTGGAGTCGGTGGCCGAGCGCATGGAGCAGGCGCTGATCCGGCACAACGCCCGCTCCGTCGAGCAGGGCTCCGACGAGCGCTTCGTCACGGCGCTGCTGATGGAGATCCGCACCGCGGCCGGCTCACGGCAGGGGCGGGTGCTGTCCTGCGGCCACATCCCGTATTACCTGGTGCGCCACGGTGAGGTCACCGAACGCCGGGACGGCGAGGGCGGACTGCCGCTCGGCCTGGGCATGCTCGGCGGCGGGCCCCGGCACAGCGTCCGGATCCACCCCGATCCCGACGACTGGATCGTGCTGTGCACGGACGGGGTGACCGAGGCGCGCGGCAAGGACGGTGAGTTCTACCCCCTGGCCGAGCGGCTGGCCGGGTGGACGGACCTGGAGCCCCCGGAGCTGGCCCGTACCCTCCGCGCCGATCTGGAGAGCTTCACCGGCGGCGACCTCAAGGACGACGCGACCGCGCTGGTCGTCCGGCGCACCCCGGCCGCCACTCAGTTGAGCATGGCCCGGGCCGCCGCGGCCTGACGCCGTATCGCCAGCGCCCCGGCCGCGTCGACGGCCTCCACCACCCGGGCGTACTCCTCCAGCTCGGCCGCCCCGGTCAGGAACTCACCACGCTGGACGAGCAGTTGGGCACGCTCATGGCGCAGCCGGGCCGGATGGCTCGGCAGCAGCAGCGACAGCTCCAGCGCCCACAGCTGCACCGCACTGTGCTCCGGGCGGGCCTGCGCCCAGGCCCGGATGTTGTTGAGCATCCGCAGCACGATCTCCAGCGGATCGGCGGGCGTCATCATCCGCGCGCTCAGCGGCTCCCCGGTCGCCCCCGCGACCAGCAGCTCCGCGTCCTCGTCGGTGAGCGGCCGGCCGCCCGCGAACGGATCGGCCAGGACGTGGCTGCCGGCGGGATCGCCGAAGCCGACGACGAAATGGCCCGGCAGCGCCACCCCGTACACCGGGGCCCCGGCCCGCCGGGCGACCTCCATCCACACCACCGACAGCAGGATCGGCAGGCCCCGGCGCCGCCGCAGCACCTCGTGCAGCAGCGAGGACTCCAGCCGCCGGTAGTCGGCGGGCGAGCCGGCGAAGCCGCACCGGGTGCCGAGCAGCTCGGCGACGTTGCGGGCCCAGGCCCCGGGGCCACCGGCCGGGGCGTACGGCAGCAGCCCGGCCAGCCGGTCCAGTTCGATCTGCACCGCGTCACAGCCCGCCTCGTCCAGCGCCGGATCGGCCTCGGCACCGATCAGCAGACACAGCAGCGTCAGGTCGGGCCGCTCGGCCCGCGCGGCCTCGGCGAACTGCTGCCGCCGTGCGGCGCGGGCGCCGTCCCGCTCCGGCTCGGGTTCCTGGGGCATGTCGGTGGGACCCTTCAGCGCCGGCCGCCGGGCCGGGCACGCCGGTAGTGATAGCCGTGGTGCTCGGTGAAGCCCAGCCGGCCGTAGAACCCGAGCGCGTCCGCGTTGTCGGCCTCGACCTGGAGATACGCGGCCGAGGCGCCCTCTTCCAGGGCCCGCTCGGCGAGTGCCGCCATCACCAGCGTGGCCAGTCCCTGCCGCCGTGCGGCCGGGGCCACCTCCAGCGCCGCGAAGCCCGCCCAGCGCCCGTCGACGACCAGCCGGCCGATCGCCGCCGTCCCGCCGTCCGCGCCGCGCACCGTCGCGAACCACACCGACGGCCCGCCGGTCAGCACCTGCCGGGCGATCCGGGTGGCCTCCTCCGACGCGGCGGCCTCGCCCGTCCGGTTGTACAGGGCCAGCCAGTCCGCGCCGGGCTCCCGGGACAGCGTGACGCGGGTGGTGTCGGCGTCGGTGTCGGCGAGTGGCGCCAGCGCCGCGATCCGGACAGTGGTGTGCCGCTCGTCGGTCCAGCCGCGCTCCGCCAGCTCCGCGGCCAGCCGTTCATCGGTGTCGGCCTGCCCGGTGGCGACCATGATCACCGGCGGCAGACCACGCGCGTCATACCACTGGCCGATCCGCTCCAGTGCCACCTCCAGCGGGACCCCGGGGTCGCCGAGCGGCAGCACGGAATTGGCACGGCGGGTGAAGCCTCCCGAGGCCCGCAGCGTCCACTCCCCGAGATGCGCCGTCTCCACGGCGGGCCAGCCGCGGGCCGCGACGGTCTGGAGCTCACGGGCGGTGGCGGCGGGCCCCCGCCGGCGGGACGGTTCCCCCGAGGACGGCCGCCCGGCCCCGTGCCCGGCGGTGGCCGGACGGTCCGGCACCACCTTGGCCGCCACCAGCGAGGACTCCTCGATCCGGACGGTCTCGCCGCTGCGCCGTGTGATGCTCAGCACACCTTGGTCCCAGGATGTGAGAACGCCGACCGCGTCGGTGAACGCGGGAACCCCCGCACCGCCCCCGGTCAGGCGCCGGACGGATACCCTTTTGCCCACGTCAGCACGGGTGATCCGGACCTCCGCGCGTCCGCCGGCCAGGAATTCCATCGCTCAAACCGCCCCTCTTGTTCGTCTCGCGCCCGGGAACGGAGATACTAGATGGCGGGCATCGACGACGCCGCGCTCCCGCGCGCCCAGCGGCGGTACTGCCAATCGGTCCGCCGGCCCTACCGAGGAGGAACGACAGCGTGACCTACGTCATCGCGCAGCCTTGTGTCGACGTCAAGGACAAGGCGTGCATCGAGGAGTGCCCGGTCGACTGCATCTACGAGGGCTCCCGGTCCTTGTACATCCACCCGGACGAATGCGTCGACTGTGGTGCCTGTGAACCGGTCTGCCCGGTCGAGGCGATCTTCTACGAGGACGACACCCCGGAGGAGTGGAAGGACTACTACAAGGCGAATGTGGAGTTCTTCGACGAGCTCGGTTCGCCCGGTGGCGCCAGCAAGCTCGGTCTGATCGAGCGGGACCACCCCTTCATCGCGGCCCTGCCGCCGCAGAACCAGTAACGACCGAGGATCAAGAGGGAGCCTGCCCGCTCCCTCTTGCTCCCGTGTCGTCGGGGGCACCTCCCTGTGTCAGCCACGGGAGGTCGCACGGCGCCGCCCCGGTCCCGTACGGCCTGCCGCCGTACGGGACCGCAGCATTTCCGCCGAGGGCCCCGCACCACCCGAGAAAGAGAGCACCGTGGGCGCAGCATCGTCTCCCCGGCCCGAATCCCCGCGCGCGTCGCTCCGCGACCGCCTGCCGGTCTTCCCCTGGGACCGCCTGGAGCCGTACAAGGCCACCGCCGCCGCGCACACCGACGGCATCGTGGACCTGTCCGTCGGCACCCCGGTGGACCCGGTCCCCGCGCTGGTGCGCCAGGCGCTGACCGACGCGGCCGACAGCCCCGGCTACCCCACGGTGTGGGGCACCGCCGAGCTGCGGGACGCGCTCACCGGCTGGGCCGCCGAGCGGCTCGGTGCCCGGGGACTGGAGCACACCAATGTGCTGCCGGTCGTCGGCTCCAAGGAGCTGGTGGCCTGGCTGCCCACCCAGCTGGGCCTCGGCCCCGGCGACAAGGTCGGCTACCCCCGGCTGGCCTACCCGACCTACGAGGTCGGCGCCCGGCTGGCCGGCGCCGAGCCGGTCGTCTACGACGACCCCACGGAGCTGGACCCCAGCGGTCTGAAGCTGCTCTGGCTGAACTCGCCGTCCAACCCCACCGGCCGGGTGCTGAGCGCCGACGAGCTGCGCCGCACCGTCGCCTGGGCGCGCGAGCACGGGGTGCTGGTCTTCAGCGACGAGTGCTACCTGGAGCTGGGCTGGGAGGCCGACCCGGTCTCCGTGCTGCACCCGGACATCTGCGGCGGCTCCCACGACGGCCTCGTCGCCGTCCACTCGCTCTCCAAGCGCTCCAACCTCGCCGGCTACCGCTCCGCGTTCCTCGTCGGTGACGCCGCGGTCCTCGGCGACCTGCTCCAGATCCGCAAGCACGGCGGCATGATGATCGCCGCGCCCGTGCAGGCCGCCACGGTCGCGGCGCTGGGCGACACCGCCCATGTCGCCGAACAGCGTGCGCGCTACGCCCGCCGCCGCGCCGCGCTGCGCGGTGCCTTCGAGGCCGCCGGCTTCCGCATCGAGCACAGCGAGGCCGCGCTCTACCTCTGGGCGACCCGCGACGAACCCTGCTGGGACACCGTCGGCGACCTCGCCAAGCGCGGCATCCTCGTCGCCCCCGGCGAGTTCTACGGCCCGGCGGGGGAGCGGTTCGTACGGATCGCCTTCACCGCCACCGACGAGCGGGTGGACGCGGCGGTGCGCCGGCTGGCGGAGTGAGCCGCGGCTGACCACGCGCAGGGGCCCGGGGAGAGCGAACTCCCCGGGCCCCTGCGCGTCGTACGGGCGGACCGCCGGTCAGCGGCCGCCGAGCGGCAGACCGCCGAGCAGGCCGGTGGCGGGCGCGAGCAGGCCCTTGGGCGAGCCGACGAGCCCCTTGGCCGCGTCGAGCGGCAGCGAGCTGGTCGAGACGCCCTTCTTGGCGATCGGGCGGGCCACGCTCTCCGCCTTGTCCACGGCGGCCTGGGTGAGCGGCATGGCCTTCTTCACGACCGGGCCGGCGGTCTCGACGAGCGCCGGGGCGAGCTTCGTGGCGGCCTTGCTGCCGGCCGCGTTCACCAGGCCGACGCCGTCGCGCGCGGTGTGGTCCAGGGTCTCGCTGGTGTTCCGGGAGTCCAGGGGCGCCGTCAGTCCGCCGAGTGCCTTGGTGGGCAGCTCCGCAGCGCTCGCGGAGCCGGCCGCAGCGACCACGGGAGCGGCACCCGCTGCAACGAGCAGGGCGGCTCGGGCGATCCGACGCGTAACGGGGAGGGACATGGTGCTCCTTTTACGGAGAAGGACTCGTTCTTCTGACAGATGTGCCATGTCCGCCTGGCGGACGCACTGACTACCGCGTCAGAACCCCGAAGGTTGCGGTGAACTCCGGTAAAGAGTTGGTAACGCGTCACATAATCGGCCCTGGATAAAGACGGGCAATATGTGCACGGACAGCGGCGCCGCGGAAACGTCACAGCCCTTTGCGTACAAGGGAATTGACCGAGAACTCGGGCGGGATACGGTCAACTGGCCTGCGGTAAAAGGGAATTGCTGACGGCGCCCCTTCCGGGTGACCGGGCAAACTATTGCGCGGTGACGATCCGTACATGCCGCGCGGACACCGCGGAATCAGCCGGCTTCCGCTGCCAGCCCTTCCCCGCATCGTCCGCCTGCCACATCCGGCCGGCGTAAGAGATCTGTTCGATGCGCAGCTCGGCGGAGTGCGCCATCGCCCACATGGCCAGCTCCCAGCCGCGCCGCTCGGCATCGCCCACCGCACCGGACTGCCGCACCGGTATCGTCACGCCGCTCCCGCCGCCCGTGGCACGGCCCTTGCCGTCGCCCGTCCGCGGCAGCACCCCGGCGCCGAACTCCCGCACCAGCCGCTCCCGCACCGCCGCTGCGCCACCCGTCTCCCCGTCCACCGGGCGGCTCTCCGTGCAGGTCATCGCGTCCCGGTCCCGGCCCGAGAAGGCACCGGTCAGCCGCGCGGCGTTCGCCTCGTGCTTCGCGTAGGCCTGCGGATAGCCGCTGCGCTGCACCTTCTGCGCGGCGACGGTCAGCGGCAGCCGGGAGTAGCCGGGCACCTTCGCCAGATGCCGGTAGAACTCCCCGGCCGAATAGACCGGGTCCATGATCTGCTGCACGGTGCCCCAGTCCTGCGACGGCCGCTGCTGGAAGAGCCCGACTGAATCCCGGTCACCGAAGTCGATGTTGCGCAGCCCCGACTCCTGCATCGCGGTCGCCAGCGCGATGGTCACCGCCCGCTCCGACAGCCCGCGCGAGGACGCCACCGCCGAGATCGTCGCGGCGTTCGCGGCCTGCTCCGGGGACAGCTCGTACTCCTTCGCGTCCCCTTCGGCGCGCACCGTGCACCGCGGTGCACCCGGGCCACCGGTCACGTACTGGATCGCGAGATAGCCGGCCAGTCCGATCAGTACGGCGACGGCTGCGGCGGCACGCCACAGACGGGCGCGGCGGTGGGGAGCTGAGGGCTGTGCGGACACGGGCCCACCGTACTGGAGTGCTGCCGATAGGGTCGGATCCATGGAGCGCTCCACAGACCACCCCGCCCTCGACCTGTCGCTCGACGCCGCCGCGCTCACCGCGCAGCTCGTCGACTTCCCCTCCGAGAGCGGCAACGAGAAGGACCTCGCCGACGCCGTCGAGCACGCGCTGCGCGCGCTCCCGCACCTCACCGTCGACCGCTACGGCAACAACGTCGTGGCCCGCACGAACCTGGGCCGCGCCGAGCGGGTGGTGCTCGCCGGGCACCTCGACACCGTGCCGATCGCCGACAACGTCCCCTCCCGGCTGGACGAGAACGGCGTCCTGTGGGGCTGCGGCACCTGCGACATGAAGTCCGGCGTCGCCGTCCAGCTGCGGATGGCCGCCACCGTCCCGGCCCCCAACCGCGACCTGACCTTCGTCTTCTACGACAACGAAGAGGTCGCCGCGCACCTCAACGGCCTCGGCCATGTCGCCGACGCCCACCCCGACTGGCTCACCGGTGACTTCGCCGTCCTCCTGGAGCCCTCCGACGGCCAGGTGGAGGGCGGCTGCCAGGGCACCCTCCGGGTCCTGCTGCGCACCACCGGCGAGCGCGCCCACTCCGCCCGCAGCTGGATGGGCGCCAACGCGCTGCACGCCGCCGCCCCGATCCTGGCGAAGCTCGCCGCGTACGAGCCGCGCCGCCCGGTCATCGACGGCCTCGAATACCGCGAGGGCCTCAACGCCGTACGTATCGAGGGCGGCGTCGCCAACAACGTCATCCCGGACGCCTGCACGGTCACCGTGAACTTCCGCTACGCACCGGACCGCACCCCCGACGAGGCGGTGGCCCATGTCCGCGAGGTCTTCGCGGACTGCCCGGTGGACGAGTTCATCGTCGACGACCACTCCCCGGGCGCGCTGCCCGGACTGTCCCACCCGGCGGCCCGGGCGTTCATGGAGTCCGTCGGCGGCACCGCGATGCCCAAGTTCGGCTGGACCGATGTCTCCCGCTTCAGCTCCCTGGGCGTCCCGGCCGTCAACTACGGCCCCGGCTACTCCCTGCTCGCGCACAAGAAGGACGAGCGGGTAGAAATCGACCGCATCCTGCACTGCGAGGAACGGCTGCGCGCCTGGCTGACGGCCTGACGCCCCCCGGGTCCACCGCCGACCGCTCGCCTCCCCACCGAATTCCCCTGCTCTTCATGTCGGCGGATCTACGCTGAACAGGCAAACGATCTGCCAGCGGAGGGAGCACGACATGGCCAGTCCCGAGGGAGCACCGGTCCCGGAGGAGCAGCGGCTGGGTCCCGTACTGCGCCGCCAGGAGCAGGTGCAGACCGGCACCACCGACCAGCGGCTGCTGGACTCCGAAGGCCCCTCCGAGTGGGTGCACACCGACCCCTGGCGCGTGATGCGCATCCAGTCGGAATTCGTGGAGGGCTTCGGCGCGCTGGCCGAGCTGGGTCCGGCCGTCAGCGTCTTCGGCTCGGCCCGTACGCCGCGTGACTCCAAGGAGTACGACGCCGGTGTACGGATCGGCCGGGCCCTGGTCGACGCCGGTTTCGCGGTGATCACGGGCGGCGGCCCCGGCGCCATGGAGGCCGCCAACAAGGGCGCCAACGAGGCCGGGGGCACCTCCGTCGGGCTGGGCATCGAGCTGCCCTTCGAGCAGGGCATGAACGAGTACGTGAACCTCGGCGTGGACTTCCGCTACTTCTTCGTCCGAAAGACGTGTTTTGTGAAGTACGCCCGGGGATTCGTGGTGCTCCCCGGCGGCCTCGGCACCCTCGACGAGCTCTTCGAGGCGCTCACCCTCGTCCAGACCCGTAAGGTCACCCGCTTCCCGATCGTGCTCTTCGGCACGGCGTACTGGAGCGGTCTGGTCGACTGGCTGCGCGACACCCTCATCGCCCAGGGCAAGGCGTCGATGCACGATCTGGAGCTCTTCCACCTCAGCGACGACGTGGACGAGGCAATCGCCCTGGTGACCAAGGAGGTCGGGATCTAGGGGACGCCTCCCTCAGGCCAGTCCCCGGCGGGCGACCGCCGGGGGCCGGTGGCCGGCGATCGAGGCCACCATGTCCAGCACCTGCCGGGTCTCGGCGACTTCGTGGACGCGGTAGACCTGGGCGCCCAGCCAGGCCGAGACGGCGGTGGTCGCGAGGGTGCCGAGGACCCGGTCCTTGACCGGCCTGTCGAGCGTCTCGCCGACGAAGTCCTTGTTGGACAGCGAGACCAGCACCGGCCAGCCCGTGTCCCTCATCTCGCCCAGCCGCCGGGTCGCCTCCAGGCTGTGCCGGGTGTTCTTGCCGAAGTCGTGCCCCGGATCGATCATGATCGCGTCCCGCCGGACGCCCAACTCCACGGCCCGCTCGGCCAGTCCGAGCGTCACCCGCAGGATGTCCGCCATCACGTCGTCGTAGGTCACCCGGTGCGGCCGGGTCCGCGGCTCGGCGCCGCCCGCGTGGGTGCACACCAGGCCGACGTCATAGCGCGCGGCAACCTCGGCGAGCCGCGGATCGACGCCGCCCCAGGCGTCGTTGAGCAGATCCGCGCCGGCCTCGCACACCGCCTCGCCGACCTCGTGCCGCCAGGTGTCGACGCTGATCACCACATCGGGGAAGCGCTTGCGGACCTCGGCGACGAACCCGACCGTGCGACGGGCCTCCTCCTCGGCGCTCACTTCCTCGCCGGGACCGGCCTTGACGCCGCCGATGTCGATGATCGCGGCACCGTCGGCCACCGCCTGTTCCACCCGGGCCAGCGCGGGCTCGTCACGGAACGTGGCGCCCTGGTCGTAGAACGAGTCCGGCGTCCTGTTGACGATCGCCATGATCACCGGCTCGTGCGCGCCGAACTCGCGATTCCCCAGCCGCAGCATTCCCTGACTCCCTCTCCGTGGTCCGGGAGCGACCCTAACTGTCACACCCGCATGGCACGATCAGTGCAGGCACATAGTCCGGGGAGTTGGTCGTGTTCTGGTTCTTGCTGATCGCGATGGTCGTGGTGGTGGCCGCGGTCACGCTCGTGGTCGTCGGTGGCGGTGACGGCGGTGGGCTGCGGGATGCCGAGCCGGACCGGCTGCACGACCCGCTGCCGGAGGACCGCCCGGTGGCCCGCGCCGATGTGGACGCCGTCCGCCTTCCGGTCACTGTCCGTGGCTATCGGATGACCGACGTCGACGACGTCCTGGACCGGCTGGGCGCCGAACTCGCCGAGCGGGACGCCCGGATCGCCGAGTTGGAGGCCGCGCTGGCCGGGGCGCATGCCTCCGCCATGGGCGGCCCGGGGCTGATACAGGACGGCCCGCCGGTGCTCGGGCCGGTGCCGGAGGCGGGGCCCGGCGACCAGAAATCCGCGGACGCCCCCGAAGCGCCCGGACGGCGGCCGGACGGCGAGGAGCGGGCATGAGCGGCGTGGTGAGGGAACCGGACGGCATCCCGCGCTGCCCGTGGGGGCTGGAGTCGGCGCAGATGGCCGACTACCGCGCCTACCACGACACCGAATGGGGCCTGCCGGTCCATGGCGACGACGCCCTCTTCGAGCGGATGAGCCTGGAGGCGTTCCAGTCCGGGCTGTCCTGGATCACGATCCTGCGCCGCCGCCCCGGTTTCCGCGCCGCGTTCGCCGGCTTCCGCATCGCGAAGGTCGCGCGGTTCACGGACGCGGATGCCGAGCGGCTGCTCACCGACCCCGGCATCATCCGCAACCGCGCCAAGATCGCCGCGACGATCAACAACGCCAAGGTGGCCGCCGAGCTGGCCCCCGGCGAGCTCGACGACCTGATCTGGTCCTTCGCCCCCGCCCGGGCGGGCCGGCCGGTGCCGCGCACCGTCGATGATCTCCAGCCGACGACCCCGGAGTCCACGGCGCTCGCCAAGGACCTCAAGAAGCGCGGCTTCCGCTTCGTCGGCCCGACGACCGCCTACGCGATGATGCAGGCCTGCGGTCTGGTCAACGACCATCTGGCGGAGTGCCACGTCCGGGCGGCCGTGGAGGCGGCGGCCGGCTGACCCGGCCGGCCGGCGGGGCCGGGACCAGGGCGGGTCAGCGGCGTCAGCGGCCCAGGAAGACCGGCTTCTCCTTCTTCACGAACGCCTCGACCGCGATCCGGTGGTCCTCCGATGCCCCTGCCCGGCCCTGCAGTTCGTCCTCCTTGCCGAGGGTCTCGGCGAGCGAGTGGTCCGCCCCGTAGGCCAGCGACTCCTTGAGCGCGGCATACGCGCCGGTCGGGCCCTGGGCCAGCCGGCGGGCGATGGCCGCGGCTTCCCCGGCCAGCTCCTCGGCCGGCACCACCTTGTTGGCGATCCCCAGCTCGTACGCCTCCTGGGCACTGACGTTGCGCGGGAAGAGCAGCAGGTCGGCGGCCCGGCCCTGGCCGATCAGCCGCGGCAGGGTCCAGGACATCCCGGAGTCGGCGGTCAGCGCGACCCCCGCGAAGGAGGTGTTGAACGAGGCCGAGTCGGCGACCACGCGGTAGTCGGCGGCCATCGCGAAGCCCGCGCCGGCGCCCGCGGCGACCCCGTTGACGCCCGCCACCACGGGCTTGGGCATCTCGGTCAGCGCCGTCACGATGGGGTTGTAGTGCTCACGCACGGTGTTCATGGTCTTCCCGGAGCCGGTGGCCCGGTCCTCGGCCAGCAGGCCGATGTGCTCCTTGAGGTCCTGCCCGACGCAGAAGGCGCGCCCGGTGGCGGTCAGCAGCACGGCCCGCACGGCGGAATCGGCGGCGGCCTCCTGGAGCGTGTCCCGCAGCAGGACCTTCGCCTCGATGTTCAGCGCGTTCATCGCGTCGGGGCGGTTGAGCGTGATCGTCGCGAGTCCGTCGGTCACGTCATAGAGCACGGTGTCGGCCATAGTGGGAGTCCCCTCCGTCGCGGCTCGGACTGCTCGGCAGCGGCAGTCAGCGCTCAGGATGCCGGAGATCATCGGGCATCGGCATGTGACGTACATCAAAGATTGCGGGCGCGCCGGGGGTCGGCGGGTGGAGAAGTATTGCAGCCGCCTCTCCGAATTGAGGGGGTTTGCGGGAGCGCGTTGCCGAAGGGATGCAGCCCGATGTTGGTCATCGGGTCGTTCGATGCGGGATAATGGCCTGGAAGCAATGTGTTCGATGCCGGTGACACGTGCCTATTCGGGCCGTCGGCTGAGATGAGCTGGTTTCAGGAAGGGGAACGAGCATGGCGGCCATGAAGCCGCGGACGGGCGACGGCCCGCTCGAGGTGACCAAGGAGGGGCGGGGCATCGTCATGCGTGTTCCGCTCGAAGGCGGCGGGCGGCTCGTCGTCGAGCTGACCCCCGACGAAGCCAAGGCCCTGGGTGAGGCCCTGGACAAGGTCACCGTCTGACAAGGGCGGCGCAACCGGCGGTTTCCCGGGGCTGACCCCGGTATCCCCAGCCGAATTACCCCGGCCCCGGCACGTGGCGCGCAGTGAAGGCGCGCCGCGTGCCGGGGCCGTTTCGTACCTCCTTGGCCGTGCGGTCAACCGCGCTTGACCGCGCAGAGCAGTCCGTCACCGACCGGCAACAGGGACGGTACGAGGGTCGTGCTCTCCCTTACGGCCCGCAGCAGTTCCCGCAGCCGCAGCACCTCCGCGGGCTGTACCGCCGAATCGACCGTACGGCCGTCCGCGAAGACGCCCTCGAAGCAGACCAGCCCGCCGGGGCGCAGCAGCCGCAACGATTCAGCGAGGTACTCCAAGCACTCCATCAGGTCGCCGTCGCAGTACACGAGGTCGTATCCGCCGTCCGCGAGCCGGGGCAGTACGTCCAGGGCCCGTCCGGGAATGAAGCGGGCGCGGTTCCCGGCGAAGCCGGCCGCACGAAACGCCTGCTTGGCGAACGCCTGCCGCTCGGGTTCGAGGTCCACGGTGGTCAGTACCCCGTCGGGCCGCATGCCGTGCAGGAGGTAGATGCCCGACACGCCCGTGCCGGTGCCGATCTCGGCGACGGCCTTGGCGTCCACGGCGGCGGCGAGCAGACGGAGGGCCGAGCCGGTGCCGGTGGTCACCGTGCGGATACCGGCATCCCGTGCGCGGTCACGGGACCAGTGCAGGGCGGCCTCGGCGCTGTCGTCGATGGTCCCGGCGCCGTACGCCTCGGCGAATGCCAAGCTCGTCTGCCGGTTGCCGGTAATGGCCCTCTCCTGTCCCCGTAGTTGACGCAACCGTGACTGTATCCGCTGCGTGCGGGAACCCGCAGATGGGACTGGACGTTAAGGAGGGGTGGCGGGATGACGGGGGGAGGCACGGTGACGACCGCGCGAGACGCGAACCAGGACGAGAAGCAGGACCAAATGCAGGTCAAAACTGCTTATCCGGAGCTAACGGGCGAGGTGGATATGGTAGGGGCTCTACTGGACACCACCAGAGCCACCAGGGGAGGTGCGGCTGCGGCGGGTGACCGAGGGGTGCTGAGGCGCTTGAAGAGGTCGTTCGCCGAGCCGAAATCCGTGACAAACACCGCTGACCGTTTCCGCCCCCATGGCCCGAAGGGCATGGGAGGGGCCTCCACCGCCGACTCCGCGACCACCGCGACCTTTGCCGCAGACGCGGATGCGCAGGCGTGGACTCCGCCCAGCTGGGAGGAGATCGTCAGCACCCACAGTGCACGGGTCTACCGCCTCGCCTATCGCCTCACCGGCAATCAACACGACGCCGAGGACCTCACCCAGGAGGTGTTCGTCCGCGTCTTCCGTTCGCTGTCGACGTACACCCCCGGCACCTTCGAGGGCTGGCTGCACCGCATCACGACCAACCTCTTCCTGGACATGGTCCGGCGCCGTCAGCGTATTCGCTTCGACGCGCTCGGTGACGACGCGGCCGAGCGGCTGCCCAGCCGTGAGCCCTCCCCGCAGCAGCACTTCAACGACACCCATTTCGACGCCGATGTGCAGCAGGCGCTGGACACCCTGGCGCCGGAGTTCCGCGCCGCGGTCGTGCTGTGCGACATCGAGGGCCTGTCCTACGAGGAGATCGCCGCGACCCTCGGCGTCAAGCTGGGCACGGTCCGCAGCCGGATCCACCGTGGCCGCTCCCATCTGCGCAAGTCCCTCAAGCACCGGGCCCCGGCCACTCGCGCCGAAGAGCGCGAGCAGCGGCGCTCGCTGGCCGTGGTGCCCTCGCAGGAGGTCGGAATCGCGTGAGCGGCAACGGCGGTCCGTCCCCCGCCGAGCAGCATCTCGGCGACCGCCTTGCGGCCCTGGTCGACGGCGAGTTGGGGCATGACGCGCGCGAGCGGGTGCTCGCGCATCTTGCGACCTGCGGCAAATGCAAGGCGGAGGCCGACGCCCAGCGTCGGCTGAAGAACGTCTTCGCCCAGGCGGCACCCCCCGGGCCGTCCGAGGGTCTGCTGGCACGTCTCCAGCAGCTGCCCGGCGGCGACCCCGAGGGTCCCGGCAGCCGGCTCGGCAACGGCGCCCTCGGACGCGGTGACTTCGCCAGAGGCGGCGGCGCGTTCCGCTATGTCCCCTCCGGCGGTCACTCCGGCCATGCCATGGCGGCGCTTCCCACCCCCTCGCGCGGCCGCGGCTTCCGGGTGCATGAGGTGGACCGTCCCGCACAGCGGCGGCGGTTCGCCTTCGCGGCGGCCGGCGCGGTCTCCCTCGCGGCCTTCGCGCTGGGCGGCGCCCTCCCGCTGGAAGCGGCCGTCGACCTGCCCGGCGGGCGCGTCGACAGCGGCGGCACGACCGTCACCCCGCTCAGCGTCAGCCCGGCCGCCGACAGCGGTTCCCTGCTGCGCGGCGCGGAGTTCGCCGCCAAGAACTCCGCCGGCCGGCAGCCGTCCGGCGGTCCGACCCTGGCCCCGGCCCCCAGCGCCATGGCCCTCTACGGCCCCGGTGCGGCACCCCCCGCCCCCTATGCGTCGGCGCCGGCACCGCCCTCCGCGCCGGCCGGTCGCTTCGGCCTCTCCCCGCTGATAGCCGGGAGCGGTCCGGCGTCGCCGTATCACCTCGCGCCCCTGGCCGCCGCCACCGGCAACTCCCCGGTGCGGAAGAACCCTCCGGCGCTGCCGCCCCTGGAGCCCAAGCATCCGCTGATCGGCTCCGCGGCCGCGGTCGGCCCCTCCGCCAAGGGCGGAGCCCCGGCCCCGCACTGACCGTCCCCTGCGCGGCCCCACACGGAACTGGTTGAATCGCTGTGGGGCGGCGCACCCCTGACCGGGCGCGTCCGCGAGGTGGTGGTGGCCCGCGCGCGACGCGGGCGAACTCTGGGGAGAGCATGGACGACGGTAAGGCCGCCGGGTCGAAGCTGAAGTGGTGGAGCCGTCCGGGGAGCAGCACGGGCACGGAACCGTCCGCCGAGGCCGGCCCGCAGACGCTGCCGCCCGCCGGTAATACGCCGGACGGAACGCGGACCGAGGGCTCCGGCACGTCCGCCGTGCACCACAGCGACGAGGACTGGGTGGTGCGTCCGCCCGAGCCCCGGAACGGCGCGGTGGCGCCCGGACCTGCCGAGACGGCCGAAGTTGCCGAGACGGCCGAAGTGGCCGCGCCCGCCGATGAGTTGACGGCGGCGTCGGGCGCGACAGCCGGGGCCGGTCCGGATCAGGAGACCGCCGCGGCCGTGGGCCGCCCGGCCGGCGGTACGCGGCCGGACCCGGGGACCGTGACGCTCGGGCGGGTGCGTGAGGACGCGCGGGACGAGGCGGCTCCGGCTGCCGGGACCGCCGCGGCGACCGTGGCGCCGGGACAGGTGCGTGAGGACGTACGGGACGAAACGGCTTCACCTGCCCGGACCCCGGACGGCGCGGACACGACGGCCACGACGGTCATCGCGGCCGCGCCCGCCTCCGCGCCCACCCCGCCCACCCCCGCCCCCGAAGCCACTGCGATACCGCCCGAGGCACCCGCACCGCCCGAGGCACCCGCACCGACCGAGACCCCGGCCGCCGCGCGCCGGCAGCCCCTGCACGCCGAGGACCCGTACGGGACCCCTCCCTACGGCGACCCCGGACCCTGGGCGCCCGCACCGCCCGTGCAGCGGCCGATGGCGACCCCCGCACAGGGCACGGTGCTTCCGCCGCAGGCCGGGCCGCTGCCCCCGTACGGCGCCCCGGCCGCCCCGCAGACCGCGATGCCCGCCGCGGCCTACCCGGGCCCGCCGCAGGCACCCGCGCCCGCCGCGCCGTCCGGCACGACCGGTGAGGAGCGCCCGCCGCTCGCACCGGGCGCCGAGCAGCCGCACCCGGCCGGGGCGGCGGACACCGCGAACCCCCGGCCCGCCGCCGACCCGGCCGCACCTCACCGGCCGGGCCTCCAGAAGACCGGCACCCCCCAGCCCGCCCCCGGGCAGGCCGCCGACCCCGGGGCCACCGGCCCACAGAGCGCCCCCATGACTGCCGCGGCCGGGCCGGCCGCCGGACCCGACGCGCCGCAGGACGGCACGGACGGCGCCTTCGTCCCCCACCCCGGCGACGGCGGCCCCCGCCCGGCCTCGGCGACCGCGCCCTACGGATCAGGCCCGCAGCCCGGCACCACCGGACCCGGCGGCCCCCACCCCGCCTCGCCACCCGCGCCCCACGCTCCCGGCCCGCACCCCGGCCCCACCGGCCCCAGTGGCCACGGCCAGGCCCCCACCCCCGGCCACGCCCACGTCCCCGGCCAGGCCCCCACCTCCCACCCCGCGCCCCCCGCCCCCCAAGGCGCCTGGCACCAATACGACCCCTGGAGCGCGCCGTTGCAGGGCGGGCCCATGGCGGCGCCGGCCGGCCGGCGCCGCCGACGGGGACCGCTGGTCGCCGGAGCGGTGGCGCTCGCCCTGCTCGCGGGGGGTGTCGGGGGTGGCATCGGGGCGTATGTCGAGCGCTACGGCGGGCTCAGCGACATCAAGCTGCCGCAGTCCGGGGCCGATGAGGGGGGCCGTAAGCCCGACAGCGTCGCCGGGATCGCACAGCGCGCACTGCCGGGGGTGGTCACCCTCCACGTGCGGGGCAGCGCCGAGCAGGGGACCGGGACCGGCTTCGTCCTCGACCACCAGGGGCACATCCTCACCAACAACCATGTGGTCGAACCGGCCGGCAGCGGCGGCGAGATCTCGGTGACCTTCAGCGGCGGCCAGACGGCCAAGGCCAAGGTCGTCGGCCGGGACGGTGGCTACGACCTCGCCGTCGTCCAGGTGGAGGGCGTCGCGGGGCTGCGCCCGCTCACCCTCGGCAACTCCGACTCGGTGCGGGTCGGCGACCCGGTGGTGGCGATCGGCGCCCCGTTCGACCTCGCCAACACCGTCACGTCCGGGATCATCAGCGCCAAGCAGCGTCCGATCACCGCGGGCGGCCAGAAGGGCGACGGCAGCGATGTGTCGTATGTGGACGCCCTGCAGACCGATGCCCCCATCAACCCGGGCAACTCCGGCGGTCCGCTGGTGGACGCCAAGGCGCGGGTGATCGGCATCAATAGCGCCATCCGTGCGGCCGACAGCGGCGGCGGCCCGGACGGCGACAGCCAGGGCCAGGGCGGCAGCATAGGGCTGGGCTTCGCCATACCCATCAACCAGGCCAAGCGGGTGGCCGAGGAGCTGATCAACACCGGCCGGGCGACACACCCGGTGATCGGCGTCACGCTGGAGATGGAGTACGCGGGCGACGGGGCGCGGGTCAGTGAGCGCAGCAAGGACGGCCGACAGCCGGTCCTCCCGGGCGGCCCCGGCGCCAAGGCCGGGATCAAGGCCGGCGATGTGATCACCAAGGTCGATGGCGCGCCCGTGCACAGCGGCGAGGAGCTGATCGTCAAGATCCGCAGCCACCGGCCCGGCGACACGCTGGTGCTGACCCTCCAAAGGGGCGGTAAGGAGCGGTCCGTCCGGCTCAGCCTGGGATCCTCCAGCACGGGCTGATCGTTTGCACGGTGTTGGTACGGGCGACTCCCGCCCGACGTGCGGGGCCAGGTACCGTGATAGGCGGCCTGGCCCCTAGGCCACCGAAGGCCGCGGATAACCCAAGGAGCTGCAAGGTGTTCTTCGACATAGGACCCCTCGAGCTGGTGGCGCTCGTGATCCTTGCCGTGCTCATCTTCGGTCCGGACAAGCTCCCCAAGGTCATCCAGGACGTCATGTCCTTCGTCCGCAAGGTCCGGGCGTTCTCGGACAGCGCCAAGGAAGACATCCGCAGCGAGCTGGGGCCGGAGTTCAAGGACTTCGAGTTCGAGGACCTCAAGCCCAAGAACTTCGTGCGCAAACACGTCCTGGAGAAGGACGAGTACGGCCTCAAGGACCTTCAGGAGATCCGTAACGGCTTCGACCTGAAGAAGGAGATGGCCGAGGTCACCGACGCCGTCCACGGCCACGACAGCGCCTCCTCCGCCACGCCCTCGAACGGCTCGGGTCCGAGCCTGTCCAAGGAGTCCCCGGCCGCCTCCGCCGGGCGCCCCGACATGGTCAAGAGGACCGCTCAGCCGGACGAGCGTCCGCCGTTCGACGCCGACGCCACCTGACACACACCGGTATGACTGTCTGTGTGGAAGCCTATGGCTATGCTCCGGGTGTCCGGGGTTCGGTCGCCTGAGGGGGGCGGGCCGCCCACGACGCAGGGCAACAAGGAGGCTCCGCGCAGATGGAGACGACCAGTCCGTCAGCGACACAAGAGGCGGCCGCCGGCGCCGGCCGGAAGGTCGACGGCTATCTGCTGGCCGCGTTCCCGTGGTACGGCCTCGACGAGGCGTTCACCGGTCCGCGCTGGCTGATGCAGGTCGGCGCGGCCGCGGACGGCACCGTCGAGCACGGCGCCACCGGGCACGGTGCGGAGCCCACCATCAAGGTGGAACCGCCGCAGGACGAGCGGTTCGCGGTCGTGGTGACGGTCGCCAGCCGCCCCGTGCGGCGCAGCGGTGACGGCACCGGCGTCCTGGAGGCGACCTCGGTCTCGACGGCCGCCTGGCTCGCCGGGTCGGGGCTGCTCGCGCAGACCTGGCCGACCCAGATGGACCGGACGCTGCGCCAGGACTGGCTGGACCAGCAGACGATGCTCGCCTGGGAGCTGGCCGACGATCTCGGCGGCGGCAGCTGGAGCGAGCTGATGCTGCCGGTGGACGGGGTGCCCACCTCGTTCGCCTACCGCGAGTCCGAGTACGGCTGGGTGCTGGCCGGCTCGGCCGGCGAGGGCTCCGAGGACGTGCACATCGGCGCCTACGGGCGGGGCATGAGCGCGTATGGGCTGGGGTTCTCGGTGATCAAGGACCTGTCCGCGTACGAGGGCTGAGCCGGGGCGCACACCGGGCGGAACCGGGCCCGGACGGCCGGGCGCGCCACAGCAAAAGGGGCGGACCCGTCAGGGCCCGCCCCTTCCCACATCAGCCGGGAGCCGGGAGGCGCGGCGTCCCGTGCGGCCGCCGCGCCTCCCGCCGTCTCAGAACTTGTTGCGCGGGGTGATCCCCAGCGACATACCGGACAGGCCCCGCTGGCGGCCGCCCAGCTTGCCCGCGATGGTGCGGATCGCCGAACCGGCGGGGGAGTCGGGGTCGGTCAGCACGACCGGCTTGCCCTCGTCGCCGCCCTCGCGCAGCCGGACGTCGATCGGGATGGCGCCGAGCACCGGCACCTGCGTGCCGGTCGTCTTCGTCAGGCCCTCGGCGACCCGCTCGCCGCCGCCGGTGCCGAAGACATCGACCATCTCGTCGCAGTGCGGGCAGGGCAGCCCGGACATGTTCTCGACCACGCCGACGATCTTCTGGTGGGTCTGCACGGCGATCGAACCGGCCCGCTCGGCGACCTCGGCGGCGGCCTGCTGCGGGGTGGTGACGACGAGGATCTCGGCGTTCGGGACGAGCTGGGCCACCGAGATGGCGATGTCGCCGGTGCCCGGGGGCAGGTCCAGCAGCAGCACGTCCAGGTCGCCCCAGTAGACATCGGCGAGGAACTGCTGGAGCGCGCGGTGCAGCATCGGGCCGCGCCACACGACGGGGGCGTTGCCCGGGGTGAACATGCCGATCGAGATGACCTTCACGCCGTTCGCCGACGGCGGCATGATCATGTTCTCGACCTGGGTGGGCTTGCCGTCGGCACCGAGCATCCGGGGCACCGAGTGGCCGTAGATGTCGGCGTCGACGACACCGACCTTCAGGCCGTCGGCCGCCATCGCCGCGGCGAGGTTGACCGTCACCGACGACTTGCCGACGCCGCCCTTGCCGGAGGCGACCGCGTAGACCCGGGTCAGCGAACCGGGCTGGGCGAACGGCACCTCACGCTCGGCGGTGCCGCCGCGCAGCGAGGCCGCCAGTTCCTTGCGCTGCTCGTCGCTCATCACGTCCAGCTCGACGGCGACGGAGGTGACGCCCTCGACCCGCTCGACGGCCTCGCGCACATTGCTGGTGATCGTCTCGCGCATCGGGCAGCCGGAGACGGTCAGATAGACCACGACCGCCACCGCGCCGTCCGCCGCGATGTCCACCGATTTGACCATCCCCAGCTCGGTGATGGGGCGGTGGATCTCGGGGTCGTTCACCGTCGCGAGCGCTTCGCGGACCGCGTCCTCGCTCGGGGTGGCGCCATGGGGCGTGTCGGTAGCCATGTCCCGATGGTACGGCTCATGAGGCGGCCTCCGGAAAGGCCGTCAGCGGTCGCGTTCATCACTCTCCGCGTCAGCCGGCTGCCGCGGCTCCATATCCCTGAGCATGTCCTGGAGCTCGGAGCGGATCCAGTCGCGGGTGGCGACCTCGCCCAGCCCGAGCCGCAGCGCCGCGATCTCCCGGGTCAGATACTCGGTGTCGGCGATGGAGCGCTCGTTCTGCTTGCGGTCCTGCTCGTGGGTGACCCGGTCGCGGTCGTCCTGGCGGTTCTGCGCCAGCAGGATCAGTGGCGCGGCGTACGACGCCTGGAGCGACAGCGCCAGCGTCAGAAAGATGAACGGGTACTGGTCGAACCGCAGCCAGCTGGGCGCCGTGGTGTTCCAGATGACCCACACGATGATGGTGAAGGTCATCCAGACGATGAAGCGGCCGGTCCCCAGGAAGCGGGCGATCTTCTCCGAGAGCCGCCCGAAGGCCTCCGGGTCGTACTCGGGCAGGAACGTACGGCGCGGGGCGCGCGGCTGGTCGAGGCGCACCCGCGGCCGGTCCACGGGGCCCCGGCGCAGCGCGGAGGCGCCGTTCGCCCGCGACCGTTCCCGGCCGCCGTCCCGCTCCTCAGCGCCCATGCGCGGCCTTCCCGAGGCGACCGTTGCCGGTCAGCCCGGCCGTCGCCGAGCCGTGCAGCCCGTCTTCCCGCCAGTCGTCCGGCAGCAGATGGTCCAGCACGTCATCGACGGTGACCGCGCCCAGCAGGGCCCCGCTCTCGTCCACGACCGGCGCGGCGACCATGTTGTACGCGGCCAGATAGCTGGTCACCTCCGGCAGCGGGGTGTCCGGCGGCAGGGCCGGCAGATCGGTGTCGGCGATCGAGCTGACCAGGGTGAACGGCGGGTCGCGCAGCAACCGTTGGAAGTGCACCAGGCCCAGGTACTTGCCGGTGGGGGTCTCGTCCGGGGGCCGGCAGACATAGACCTGGGCGGCCAGGGCGGGGGACAGGTCCGGGTCGCGGACCCGGGCCAGCGCGTCCGCGACGGTGGCGTCCGGCCGCAGCACGATCGGCTCGGTGGTCATCAGCCCGCCCGCGGTCCGTTCCTCGTATGACATCAGCCGCCGGACATCCGCGGCCTCCTCCGGCCGCATCAGCGCCAGCAGTCGTTCCTTCTCCTCCTCCGGCAGCTCGGAGAGCAGATCGGCGGCGTCGTCCGGGTCCATCGCCTCCAGGACGTCGGCGGCCCGCTCGTCCTTCAGCTTGCCGAGGATCTCCACCTGGTCGTCCTCCGGCAGCTCCTCCAGGACGTCGGCGAGCCGGTCGTCGTCGAGTGCCGCGGCGACCTCGGCGCGCCGCTTGGCGGAGAGATGGTGCAGCACCCCGGCCAGGTCGGCGGGCCGCAGCTGTTCGAAGGTGGCCAGCAGGCTCTCCGCGCCCTGTCCGTGCTCCTCCAGCGAGAAGCCGGTCACCGCCGACCACTCCACGGTCAGCGCCTCTCCCTTGCGGCGCAGCGCCCCGCCTTTCCCCTTCCGTACGAAGACCTTGTCGATCTCCCAGTCGCGGCGGGCCGGCAGCTGGGTGATGCCGATATCGAGGACGGTGACCTCCTCACCGGTCTCCACCAGCCGCACCCGCCGGTCGAGCAGCTCGCCGAGCACCAGCGTCTCGGAGGCCCGCTGTTCGAAGCGCCGCATGTTGACCACACCGGTGATGACGATCTGGCCGGAGTCCACCCCGGTCACCCGCGTCATGGGGACGAAGATCCGGCGCCGGCTGATCACCTCGACGACCACACCGAGCAGCCGCGGCGGACGGTCGCCGACCCGCAGCAGCGCGACGAGGTCCCGCAGCCGGCCGACCTGGTCGCCGTTGGGATCGAAGACGGCGCTGCCGGCGAGGTGGGAGACGAAGACCCGAGGCGTCACGACTGCCATGCAGAGCGCCGCCCTTCTCCCGTTCAGCCCGAAATAAGGCATCAATCCGGGTTCAGGCTAACGCGCCCCGCTCCGCGCCGCCCCGGGGAAAGAGGCCGTAGGGTGACCGCCACGCACCCCGCCGACGACCCGGCGCGGCCCAGGTACGCTGCCGTACTGCTGCCGAGATCACCCGCATCAGGAGGCCGAGCCGACGTGAGCGCAATCCCCCCGGGGTCCGGCCCCCGAACCCTGCCCGGAACCCGTCGTACGGGACGGGCCGCGCTCGTGGGGGCGGCCTGCGCGGCACTGGCCGTGGCGCTGACCGGCTGCGGCGAGGAGGTCGATCCGGACGCCGGCACCAACGGCATGGGAAAGCTGCCGGCCGCGAAGGTCGAGGCCAAGGCGCGGGCCGCGGCCCAGCGCGCCGAGACGGTGCACCTCTCCGGCAATGTCGTCAGCCAGGGCCGCACCTACAAGCTCGACATGAGCCTGGCGAAGGACGGCGCCAAGGGCGAGCTGACCACCAAGGCGGCCGCCTTCCAACTGCTGCGGGTCGGCGAGTCCCTCTATCTGAAGGCCGACGCGGCCTTCTGGGCCGGTGAGAAGAACGGCAGGTCGGGCACGCCCGACCAGGCGGCGGCGCAGAAGCTCGGCGGCAAATACGTCAAGGTGCCCGCCAAGGACCCGGTCTACAAGCGCTTCAGCGGCTTCACCGACAAGGACACCCTGCTCGCCGGTCTGCTCGGCCTGCACGGCAAGCTGACCGCAGGGAACCGCGGTGAGCTCGACGGGGTCCGCACCCTCCGGCTCACCGCCGGCGCGGGCTCCGGCGGCACCCTCGATGTCTCACTGGAGGGCACGCCCTACCCGCTGCGGCTGCACCGGGCCGGCGACGCGGGCGTCGTGCGGATGGCCGACTGGGGCAAGAGCGTGGACCTCAAGGCCCCGGACAAGGACCAGGTCGTGGACTACGGCACCCGGATCTCCGGCGGGGACCACTAGGGCCTGTCGTCGTCCTGTCTTCCTGGTCCCGCCCGCCTCTCGCCGCGGCGCACCGGAGCACGCCCGGCCGGCGGGCGGGACGGGCCCCTGACGGCCGCCCGGGTTTCAGCCCTTGCGCCCCCGCCGCAGCAGCTTCGGCAGCGCGGCCGGGACCGGGCGGCGGGTGATCGCGGGGCTCGCCAGTGGCGGCACGGCGTGCGACTCCGCCGGCATCTGTCCGGGGCGCTGGGTGGTCTCCCCGGTCGGCTCCAGCCGCAGCACCCGGCACTCGCGCGCCCAGCGCTCCGTGAGGGTGTCCGCGTCCGGCGCGTTCAGCCGCTTGCCCTTGAGCTCGTCGACCGCGGCCCGCCAGGGCTCGCTCTCCGGCGCCAGTTCGACGACCCGGGCCTGCCAGGCGACCAGCCGGCCGCCCTTGTCCTTGCTGCGGACGGTGACCGTCGCCGTCCCGCCGTCGGCCAGCCCGAGGTCGGCCAGCGGCTGCTCGCCGGCGCCGTCCCCGATGAGGCAGGCGGCTCCGTCGAGCCACAGATGCCACAGCGCACGGGACGGGCCGGCCGTCCCCCGTACCCAGATGAGGCCGGACTTCTTCGTGGCCTCTTCGATGAGCGCCCGATCGTGCAGGGCCTGCGACACGGTCTCCGTCATACGGCTCAGCCTAATCGCCCCTGCCCCGGGCGACGGGGGCCGCCCAGGCGCTGAGATGCGCGGACGCCGCGCCCGCACCGGCGCCCGGGGCCGGCGCCGGGGTCACAGCCACCCGTTGCGCTTGAACCCGCGGTGAATGCCGACACAGATCGCGGCCGTCACCAGCAGCACCGCGGGGTAGCCGTACTCCCAGTGCGTCTCCGGCATGTAGTCGAAGTTCATGCCGTAGATCCCGGCGATCATCGTCGGTACGGCGAAGATCGCCGCCCATGCCGTGATCTTGCGCATGTCCTCGTTCTGCGCGACGGCGGCCTGCGCGAGGTTGGCCTGAAGGATGGAGTTGAGCAGATCGTCGAAGGACAGCACCTGCTCGTTGACCCGCGCCAAGTGGTCGGCGACATCCCGGAAGTACTTCTGGATGTCGGAGTCCACCAGCCGCATCGGACGCTCGCTCAGCAACTGCATCGGCCGCAGCAGCGGCGACACCGCCCGCTTGAACTCCAGCACCTCACGCTTGAGTTGGTAGATCCGCCCGGCGTCGCCGCCCTTCGGGGAGCCCTTGCCGTTGGTGCCGGAGCTGAAGACATCGATCTCCACCTCGTCGATGTCGTCCTGCACCGCACCGGCCACCGCCATATAGCCGTCGACGACCTGGTCGGCGATGGCGTGCAGCACCGCGGACGGCCCCTTGGCCAGCAGCTCCGGGTCGTCCTGGAGCCGGTGCCGCAGCGCGCGCAGCGAGCCCTGGCCGCCGTGCCGCACGGTCACGATGAAGTCCCGGCCGGTGAAGCACATCACCTCGCCGGTCTCCACGACCTCGCTGGTCGCGGTCAGCTCGGTGTGCTCGACGTAGTGGACCGTCTTGAAGACGGTGAACAGGGTCTCGTCGTAACGCTCCAGCTTGGGCCGCTGGTGGGCGTGCACGGCGTCCTCGACGGCGAGCGGGTGCAACCCGAACTCCTGGGCGATACCGGCGAATTCGGCCTCGGTCGGCTCATGCAGGCCGATCCAGGCGAAGCCACCCTCGCTGCGCACACTGGCCATGGCCTGGGCCGGGGTGACGTGCTCGCTCACCCGGCGGCCCTCGCGGTAGACACCGCAGTCGACGATGGCGCTGTTCACGCAGGCCGGGGCGGACTCATAGGGGTAGGGACGGTCGTCGCGACGCCGGGAGGGACGGACGGCGGCGCGCAGGTCGCGGATCATCGACATGGCAGGCTCCTTCACGGGCCGGCCGTCAGCGCGGGCGCGGGGGGCAACGCTGCCCGGAACGTGGACGTACGAGGCGTCATCGGCTGTACGTCCGCAAAGCGGGCGGCGCTCCGTGCGGGGGCACTGACGGCAGTTCGCAGAAAACACGGAACAAAGAGTCGAAGGCGCTCTTCCGGCATCTACTTCCGGCGCAAAGGTGCTTCCCTGGTTTCACCGCTGAGCGGCGGGGTACGGAAGCTCTCGGATCAGGAGATTCGCTGCGCGAGGGGGATGACGGGAGAACTATCGGTACTGCACGGTCGACTCGGATCCACCGCAGCCCCACCTCCTCCGGCCGGTCCCCGTTGGGGGACGACGTCATTCCCTGACCAGACGGCAAGGCTATCAGCCGCCTGAAGCGTTGCGGTGCCGCTTTGCCCGTTCCATACGAAGAACGAGCGCGTCGCACAACAGCACATGGAGGGGTGACGGCCGAACGGGTGGCCGGCCGTATGCTCGCGCCATGTCTGACGTTCTTGAGCTGGTCGAAGCCCGGTTGCGGACCGCCCTGGGCGAGCCGGACGCGCGCGCCGCCGTCACCTTCCTCGGGACCGACCGTATCGAGGTCCTCCGCTTCGTGGACAGCGGGGTGGTCCGTTACGCCACGCTCGGGATGTCCGCGCAGCCCATGGCCGACCCCACGACCGTGGTGGCCGACCCGCTCCGCGGTCCGCGGGCCGAACTCCTGCTGTCCGTACGGGGCGGTCTCGCCGACACCGACAAGGTGCTCCGGCCGCTCGCCGTGCTCGCCGCGTCCCCGCAGGTCGAGGGGGTGGTCGTGGCGCCCGGCGCCTCGCTGGACGTGGGGGATCCGCTGTGGCCGGGTGCGACGTTCACCTCGGTGCTGGTCGCGGCGCCCGGTGGTCTCGTCGAGGATCTCGAACTGGACGAGCCGAGGGAGCCGGTCCGCTTTCTGCCGCTGCTGCCGATGACGCCCAACGAGGCGGCCTGGAAGCGGGTGCACGGCGCCGAGGCCCTGGAGAAGCGCTGGCTGGAGCACGGCACGGATCTGCGCGATCCGCTGCGCCCGGGCGTCCCGCTCGACTGATCCGCGCGCTGCCGGCAGCAGTACGCCCCGTCGGCCCTCCGGAAGGGAGAGCCGACGGGGCGTCAGTTTGCCTGTTGGTCCGGGCGGGTTGCTGCGGCCCGGTGTGCCTCACCGGGCGAAGGCGGTGACCCCGTCCTCCGTCGCGTGCCGCGGTGCCTGCTCCTCGGCCCCGATGGTCAGCGCCCGGCGCCGGACGGCGACGATGCCGGCGCCGAGCACCGCCGCGACGGCCGCGACCACGAAGGGGAGATGGATGGGAGACCTGGCTGTTGGTGGCATGCAGGCCGCGGGCGATCGAGGGGAGGATCGGGTCGACGAGGCCGATGCCCATGAAGGCCACGACCGAGGCCCCCGCCGTGGCCCAGACGGCCTTCGGCTGGCGGAGCAAGGAGGTGCCGCCCTCCTCGAACGGATCGTCCGCGCCGCCGTGGCCGCCGTTCTTCGTGCCGCTCATGCTGCGGTTCCCCTTCCTGTTGCCGGTTGCCCATCCCTGGTCCGCGGCGGCCCGGTACGGCCCGCCGAGATCGTTGACGTTTACACACAATAAGTTAGGCGATCTAAAGAGTGCAAGCTGCAACTAGTTCTGCGGCGGGGGCGGACGGACCTCGGGATGCGGTCAAATGCGCGCCGGCGTAAGTGATTCGGGGCACACCGGTGGGGTGATCGTCCTTGACGCGGCGGCGGGGCTGGAGGACCGTTGGTCCCTATGAGGGGCGAACCCAGTTGCCCGAAGTGCGGAGGCCGGGTAAGGGCGCCCGGTCTCTTCTCCGACACCTGGCAGTGCGCCCTGCACGGCACCGTGCATCCGCTCCAGCCGGTCGTCCCGCCGAGCGTCGAGGCGCTCGGCGTTGTCGTGCACCGCGCCCAGGTGCCCGTATGGATGCCCTGGCCGCTCCCGGTCGGCTGGCTGTTCACCGGGGTGGCCTGCGCCGGTGACGACCGCAGCGGCGGGCGGGCGACCGCGGTGGCCTGTACGGGCCCCGGACCGCTCGGCGGCCCCGGCGAACTGCTGCTGATCGCCGAGGAGCTGGGCGTCGGACTCGGCGCGCGCTACGCCGGTATCGACGGCCCCGACCCCGGCCCGCACCTCTGCGTCGACAAGCACCCGCACGGCAAGGTGCTCGCCGCCGGCCGCCCGACCCCGCTGTGGCACCTCGACGACGCGCCCCCGGACCGTGCGGTGTTCGCGGGCGAGGCGCGCGGGCTGTGGCTGTGGGCGATCGCCTGGCCCGAGCAGTCGGGGCTGATGATGTACGACGAGCTGGTGCTGACCGACCTGCGCGAGGCGGGCGCCGAGGTGGATCTGCTGCCGTGCGGGGCGCTCTCGCCGCGGATCCTGGGCTGACGGCTGACGGCTGACGGCTGACGGCTGACGGCTGACGGCTGACGGCTGACGGCTGACCGCCGGGTGCCGGGTGCCGGGTGCCGGGTTCTCGGGCGGGGCGCTGCCGCCGTCCGCCGGGGCCGGGTGCCGTCCGGCCGCCCGGTATCCTTCTGAGGTCCCCTTACGGTGTACCTGTCCCCGGTGTTTCGCCGGGCCCCGTCCCCGTCCGTCCCGCAGCAGTCTGGAGTCCGTGTCGTGCGTATCGATCTGCACACCCACTCCACGGCCTCCGACGGTACGGACACCCCCGCCGAGCTGGTGCGCAACGCCGCGGCGGCCGGGCTGGACGTCGTCGCGCTGACCGACCACGACACCGTCGGCGGCCACACCGAGGCGCGGGCGGCGCTGCCCGCGGGACTGACGCTGATCACCGGCGCCGAACTCTCCTGCCGGCTCGACGGGGTGAGCCTCCATATGCTCGCCTACCTCTTCGACCCCGAGGAGCCCGAGCTCGCCCGCGAGCGGGAGCTGGTGCGGGACGACCGGGTGCCGCGGGCCCAGGGCATGGTCGCCAAGCTGCGGGACCTCGGGGTGCCGGTCACCTGGGAGCAGGTCGCCCGGATCGCCGGGGACGGCGCCGTGGGACGGCCGCATATCGCCACCGCCCTCGTCGACCTGGGCGTGGTGCCCTCCGTCTCCGACGCCTTCACCTCCGAGTGGCTCGCCAACGACGGCCGGGCGTACGTGGAGAAGCACGAGCTCGACCCGTTCGACGCGATCCGGCTGGTCAAGGCGGCGGGCGGGGTCACCGTCTTCGCGCATCCGCTGGCCGTCAAGCGCGGCAGCTGCGTACCGGAGAGCGCGATCGCCGAACTCGCCGCGGCCGGCCTCGACGGCATCGAGGTCGACCACATGGACCACGACACCCCGACCCGCGCGCGGCTGCGCGGGATGGCCGCCGACCTCGGCCTGCTGGCCACCGGCTCCAGTGACTACCACGGCAGCCGTAAGACCTGTCGCCTCGGCGAATACACCACCGACCCCGAGATCTACGGCGAGATCGTGCGCCGCGCGACCGGCGCCTTCCCCGTTCCCGGCACCGGCGGCTGACCCCGCCGCGGCCGCTGCCGCACCCCCGTGCCCCGGTCCGCCGGACCGTCCCCACCGGGCCGTTTCCCGTCCGGGCGAGGTGCACGCCCCTGCCTGCCCGCCGCCCCACCACCCCCTCCTTACGGGCCCGCGCCCACCGCGCCGGCCCGTGGTTCCGCCCGTACCACCTCTCGCAAGGCCTTCACCGTGTTCGACATCGCCGTCTTCAGTACTCTCTTCGTCACCCTGTTCGTGATCATGGATCCGCCGGGGATCACCCCGATCTTCCTGGCCCTGACCTCCGGCCGGCCGGCCAAGGTGCAGCGCCGGATGGCCTGGCAGGCCGCCGCCGTCGCCTTCTGCGTCATCGCCCTCTTCGGCCTCTTCGGCCGGCAGATCCTGGGGCGGCTGCACATCTCCACGCCCGCGCTGATGATCGCGGGCGGTCTGCTGCTCCTGCTGGTCGCGCTGGACCTGCTGACCGGGAAGTCGGAGGAGCCGACCCAGACCAAGGACGTCAATGTGGCGCTGGTGCCGCTGGGGATGCCGCTGCTGGCCGGGCCCGGGGCGATCGTGTCGGTGATCCTCGCGGTGCAGCACGCCCACGGTGCCGCCGCGCAGATCTCCGTCTGGGCGGCGATCGCGGCGATCCATGTGGTGCTGTATCTGGTGATGCGGTTCTCGCTGGTGATCATCCGCGTGATCAAGGACGGTGGCGTGGTCCTGGTCACGCGGCTGGCGGGCATGATGCTCTCCGCGCTCGCCGTGCAGCAGATCATCAACGGCGTTCTCCAGGTGATCCAGGCGGCCGCCTGACGCCGCGCACTGCCGTGAAACGCGCGACGCCCCCGTACGGCCTGTGCGTACGGGGGCGTTCGTGCGGGTGCGGCCGATCGGCGGCCGGCTGCCGGTCCGGCGCGTTACCGGGCGGCGGAAAAGGTGTTAACGGACGGCGGTGTCGGCCGGGCGGATATAGATGCGCTGGCCGGTTGAGGCGGCCTGCTGCACGATCCGGTTGACGGAGGCGGCGTCCACGACGGTGCTGTCCACGGCGGTGCCGTCGACATCGTCCAGGCGCATGATCTCGAAGCGCATACGGCTTCTCCCTTCGTCTGATCCTCCTGCGGAGAACTCCTTTGAGTCGGCGCTGCCCGGCGTCGCTGCCGGGCGCTCCATACAGAGAGAACATCCTCCCCGGTGCAATCATTCCCTACGCTAAAGAAAAATTTCGACGGTCTAAGTACGCCTGGCGGAGAACGGTTGTGCCCGCAGAGTGACGGCCCGGACAATGGGTCCGGTATGAATGACGTCCAGCCCACGGGCCCCACCGACCTCACCGCTCTCGCCGCCGGGATCGAGCGCACCAATGAGCTGCTCACCCGGGTGCTCGCCGAGGTCGCCACCACCCCGTCCACCCACGCGGCCTTCGTGGACGCGGGCTATGTCTACGCCGCCGCGGGACGGCTGGTCGCCGGCACGGAGGACCGCAAGGCCTTCGACCTGGACGCGGAAGGGCTCATCGAGGCCTTCATTGACAAGGCCCGGATGATCTTCCCGGACAGCCGGCTGCTGCGCGTGTACTGGTACGACGGTGCCCGCCGCCGGATCCACACCCAGGAGCAGCAGCGGATCGCCGAGCTGCCCGACGTGAAGGTCCGGCTCGGCAATCTCAACGCCAACAATCAGCAGAAGGGCGTCGACTCCCTGATCCGTTCGGACCTGGAGTCGCTGGCCCGGCACCGGGCGATCAGCGACGCGGTGCTGATCGGCGGCGACGAGGACCTGGTCTCGGCGGTCGAGGCGGCCCAGGGCTACGGCGCGCGGGTGCACCTGTGGGGCATCGAAGCCTCCGGCGGCCGCAATCAGGCCGAGCCGCTGCTGTGGGAGGTCGACAGCACCCGCACCTTCGACCTGGAGTTCTGCAAGCCGTACGTCACCCGGCGGGCCGGTGTCGAGTGCGCCGACCAGACGGTGGGCGAGGGGCCGGCGCCCAGCCGTGAGGACGTGCGCTTCGTCGGCGCGCAGGTCGCCGCCCAGTGGCTGTCGGAACGCGGCCGCGAGTGGGTGGCCGGACTGCTCCCCGGTCACCCGTATCTGCCCGGTGCCGTCGACCAGGAACTCCTGACCGCCTCGGAGGCACTGCTGCGGCACTCCCTGCGCGGCCATGCCGATCTGCGCCGTGTGCTGCGCGACGGCTTCTGGGATCACGTGCAGGGGCAGTATTAGCGGACGTTCCGGGGCGCGTCCCTGCGGTGCCCGGCCGGAGCGGGGCGGGATCAGGCCCGCGCGAGCAGCTCCGCGAGGCGGTCGAAGAAGCCCGACCAGCCCGCCTCCGCCTGGCGGTACTGCTCGGAGGTGAGATTGCCCCCGAGCTGACGGAAGGCCATCTCCGTGCGGTCCCCGAGGTCGGTCAGGGTGACCCGGACGATCTCGCCCTCGATACCGTCCGGCGCGGTCGCGTCCTTGAGGGTGAACTCCAGCCGCTCCGGCGGGACGACCTCGCGGTAGACCCCGGAGAACGGCAGCTCGCCGCCGTCCGGGGTCCGCATCACCAGGCTCCAGATCCCGCCGGGCCGGGGATCCATCGTCATCCGGTCGGCCGGCACCGGCAGCTCCCCGCCGAACCAGTACCCGAAGTGCTCCGGCCTGGTCCACGCCTCGAAGACCAGCTCACGGCGGGCATCGAAGGTCCGGGTGAGCGCGATGCCGTGCGGGCCGCCTTCGGTGTCGTCCGGTGTCGCCGGATTCTCGGTCATGGGGGAGCCCTTCGTACGAAGCCGGTGCGGGCCGGGCGCCGGTGCCGGCCCGCCTCCCTCGATGCTCGCCCAACCACCGGGCGCTGTCCTGGCGACACCGTCCGCTCGGCCCACCCGGACCGGCGGCGGCGCGGGCGGCCCGGCCCTCAGCCCACCCCGCTCCAGAACCCCGCCAGTGCCTCGGCCGTCTTCTCCGGACGCTCGGCGTTGGGGGAGTGCTCGGCGCCCTCGATGACGGTGCGCCGGGCGGACAGCCGCTCGGCCATCGCGTCCATCCACGCCACCGGCCAGGCATAGTCGACGGCTCCGGAGACCACATGGGTGGCCAGCCCCGTACGGGCCAGCTCCGCCACCCGGTCGGGCTCCTCCAGCATCTGCCGGCCGGTCGCGATCAGCTGCTCGGGCACGGTGTTCAGCCAACGACGGTGCAGGAACGCGCCGATCTCCGGCGGGGTCGCCGCGTCCGCCGCCTCCGGGGGATCCAGTTCGCGCATCGCCCGCCAGACGCTCTCCATGTCGAGCCGGCCGAGCGCGTCGATCAGCATCCGCACCCGGGCCTGCTGGGACGCCTCGATGGCCGCGGGCCCGGAGCTGAGCACGGTCAGCGAGCGGAACGGGGACGCGTCCAGCAGCACCGCGGCCCGGGTGATCAGCCCGCCCAGGGAGTGCCCCAGCAGATGGACCGGCCCGCTGTCCGGCTCCCGCACGGCCCGCGCCTGCGCCAGCACATCGAGCGCCAACTCCCGTTGTGCGTAAGCCTGTTCCTCGCGCGGCCCGGGGGATTCGTGCTGGCCGCGGCCGTCCACCGCGACCGCCCGGAACCCGGCCGCTGCGAGGGGTTCCAGCAAGGCGACGAAGTCCTCCTTGCTGCCGGTGAATCCGGGCACCAACAGGGCGGTCCCGATCGGTGCGGCCTCGGGCCGGGCGTCCTGCACGGCGAACGAGCCGCGCTCGGTGTCGAGTCGGTACGCACGGGCGCACGGGGGCAGTGTGAGGGTGGGCGGCCTGCTCATGAGGTGAGGTTATCCGGGCCGGGCGGCAAAACGGGGGCGGGACGCCGACGACCCGGCACCCGCGCGGGGCGGGTCCGGGTCGTCGGCGTGAAGGAGGGTCAGCCCTCGGGCGTGGCCTCGGCCGCGGTGGCCTTGGCGCGGGTGCGGCGGCGCACCGGCTTGGCCTCGGCGGCCTCCGCCGCGTCCGCGGCCGGCTTGGCGGCGGCGCTCTTGCGCGTCCGCTTCGGCTTGGCCGGGGCGTCCTCGGCGGCCGGGGCGTCCGCCGTGGCCTTCGCGGCGGCGGTCTTCCGGGTGCGCTTCGGCTTGGCCGGTGCGGCCTCGGTGCCCTCGGCGGTGTCCACCGCGGCCTCGGCGGCCTTGGCAGCAGCGGTCTTACGGGTCCGCTTCGGCTTGGCGGGAGCCTCCACGGCGCCCTCGGCCGCGTCCACCGTGGCCTCGGCGGCCTTGGCAGCAGCGGTCTTACGGGTCCGCTTCGGCTTGGCCGGCGCGTCCACCACGGTGTCCGCGGCCACGGTCTCCGTCACCGCTGCCGGTGCCGTCTCCACGGCGGCCTTGGCGGCGCTGCGGGTACGGCGGCGCGGCTTGGCCGGCGCCTCGACGGGCTCCGTGACGGCCGCGGCGGCCGCCGAGCGCTCCGCGGCGAGCGCCCGGGCGGCGGTCTCGACGGTCTGGAAGCTCTCGGTCTCCACCGGGCGGACGACCCGGGCACGGCGGCGGCGCGGCGCGGTGGCCTCGGCCGGAGCCTCGGTCACCACGGCGGCCTCGGCCACCTTGGCGGCGGACTTGGTCGCCCTGCCGGCGGGCTTGGTCGCCACGGCGGGGGCCTCGGTCACCACGGGGGCGGGCTCGGCCGCCTCGGCGACGGTGGCCGCGGCCTCGGTGACCGGCGCCGTCACGGCACCGGACTGACCCGAGCGGGTACGGCGACGCCGGCGCGGCTGCCGCGGTCCGGCGGCGTCCGTGCCCTCGGAGCCCTTGGTGCCCTCGGCGGCGGGCGACCCGGTCGCCTGCGTCGTCGCGTCGGCCGGGCCGTCCAGTGCGGAGCCGCCACGGGTGCGGCGGCGCTGCCGCGGGGTACGGGTGCGTGCGGGGCGCTCCTCCTCGACGACGGCGCCCTTACGGGGACCACGGCCCCGGCCGCCGGTCTCGCCCAGGTCCTCGACCTCTTCCGCGGCCAGCCCGGCCCGGGTGCGCTCGGCGCGCGGCAGCACGCCCTTGGTGCCCTCGGGGATGTTCAGCTGCGCGTAGAGATGCGGCGAGGTGGAGTAGGTCTCCTCCGGCTCGTCGAACGCCAGGTCCAGCGCCTTGTTGATCAGCTTCCAGCGCGGGATGTCGTCCCAGTCGACGAGGGTGACCGCGGTGCCCTTGGCACCCGCCCGGCCCGTACGGCCGATGCGGTGCAGATAGGTCTTCTCGTCCTCGGGCGACTGGTAGTTGATGACATGGGTCACACCCTCGACGTCGATGCCGCGGGCGGCGACGTCGGTGCAGACCAGGACATCGACCTTGCCGTTGCGGAAGGCGCGCAGCGCCTGCTCACGGGCGCCCTGGCCGAGGTCGCCGTGCACCGCGCCGGAGGCGAAGCCGCGGCGCGCGAGCTGGTCGGCGATATCGGCGGCGGTCCGCTTCGTACGGCAGAACACCATCGCCAGGCCCCGGCCCTCGGCCTGGAGGATGCGGGCGACCATCTCCGGCTTGTCCATGGAGTGCGCGCGGAAGACGTGCTGGGTGGTGTTGCGGACGGTCTGGCCCTCGTCGTCCGGCGCGGTGGCGCGGATGTGCGTGGGCTGCGACATGTAGCGGCGGGCCAGGGAGATGACCTGGCCGGGCATGGTCGCGGAGAACAGCATCGTCTGCCGCTTGACCGGCAGCAGCTGGATGATCTTCTCGACGTCGGGCAGGAAGCCCAGGTCGAGCATCTCGTCGGCCTCGTCCAGCACCAGGCTCTTGACCTGGGAGAGGTTGAGCTTGCGCTGGCCGGCGAGGTCGAGCAGCCGGCCGGGCGTGCCGACGACCACGTCGACGCCCTTCTTCAGCGCCTCGACCTGCGGCTCGTAGGCACGGCCGCCGTAAATGGCCAGCACCCGGACATTGCGCACCTTGCCGGCGGTGAGCAGATCGTTGGTGACCTGCTGGCACAGCTCGCGGGTGGGCACGACCACCAGGGCCTGCGGGGCCTCGGTCAGCTGCTCGGGCTGTGCGCGGCCCGCCTCGACGTCCGCGGGGACCGTGACGCGCTCGAGGAGCGGCAGGCCGAAGCCCAGGGTCTTACCCGTGCCGGTCTTGGCCTGGCCGATGACGTCGTTGCCGGAGAGGGCGACGGGGAGCGTCAGCTCCTGGATGGGAAAGGGGGAGATGATGCCGACGGCTTCCAGCGCCTCGGCCGTCTCGGGGAAAATCCCGAGGTCTCGAAATGTAGACAGAATCTTGCCTCTTCTGTGAGACGCGGCGTGAGGCGGCGAAGGGGGTCGTACCGCACCTTCGTACGGGTTCGTACGGGCCGGCCTGAGGCGGCCGGTGGGGCGGGACCACTGCCAACGCTCAGGCACTCCTGCCGCGAGCGGTGTCCCTCCTGCTGTGCGTATGTCTGCTACGCGCCGCAAAAGAGGGCGGTCGGTTTGGAGCCGATCGGGCCACCGACCGGGCATCCGCTTCGTGGAACGACCCACCGATACTCGGCAGGTCCAAATACCACTGTACCCCGGATATGGCGCGCCCATCCGAAGGCTTGTATGAGTGAGGAATACATCACGGCCAGGTCCGGCGCCCGAGCGTCCGCTACGACCGTCGTTCGTACGAGGGAACGGCAGTGGCTGACCAGGGCCTTCCCCGAACCGCCGAGCGGGCTATTGTGCCGGTCATGGGAACGCCTGACAACGCCGCGGCTGACGCGCAAGAACACACCGGGATCGCCGCCCAGGACTGGGCTCAGGCATCCGCCGACCCGCAGTACCGGGCCGCCGTGATCGATCTGCTCGGCGCGCTCGCCTACGGTGAGCTGTCCGCCTTCGAGCGCCTGGCGGAGGACGCCAAGCTCGCGCCGACGATGGACGACAAGGCCGAACTGGCCAAGATGGCCTCGGCAGAGTTCCACCACTTCGAGCGGCTGCGGGAGCGGCTGGCACAGATCGAGGCGGAGCCGAACGAGGCGATGGAGCCGTTCGCCGCCGCGCTGGACGAGTTCCACCGCCAGACCGCGCCGTCGGACTGGCTGGAGGGCCTGGTCAAGGCCTATGTGGGCGACTCGATCGCCAGTGACTTCTACCGCGAGGTCGCGGCCCGCCTGGACTCCGACACCCGTGGCCTGGTGCTGGCCGTGCTGGACGACACCGGGCATGCCACGTTCGCCGTGGAGAAGGTGCGCGCGGCCATCGAGGCCGAGCCGCGGGTCGGCGGTCGGCTGGCCCTGTGGGCGCGCCGGCTGATGGGCGAGGCGCTCTCGCAGGCGCAGCGGGTGGTCGCGGACCGCGACGCGCTCTCCACGATGCTGGTGGGCGGGGTCGCCGACGGCTTCGACCTGGCCGAGGTGGGCCGGATGTTCTCGCGGATCACCGAGGCGCACACCAAGCGGATGGCGGCGCTGGGCCTCGCGGCCTGACGTTCTGTCGGGGCGCCGGGCGGTTCAGGCCGTCCGGTGCCCCTTCAGCGCCGGGGCCGGCCGCCGAAGGCGCCGGTGCGGCGGGCGCACCAGGACCGACAGCAGTGCCGCCCCCACGGCGACCGACGCGAACATCACCTGGACGGGATACCCCGGGCCGAGGATCGCGCGGGTCAGCACGGCGCCGAGCAGCGCCGCGACCGGGCCCGTCGCGAGCGTGAGGGTGCGTGCGGGAAAGCGGTCGGGCAGCCATCGCGTCGCGGACAGGGCGATGACAAAGCCGATGAGCAGGGCACCGAGCGCTTCCCAGATCATGCTGTTCCCTCCCGCGTGACGACGCCGACCGGACGAACAAATCGGTCGTAGGCGGTCGTACCCAGGGGGCACCGGCAGCAACCCTCCCCGCCCCGGTCCGCTGCCTGATCAGCCCAGCCGAACCGACTCGAACGGTCTGATCTGCGCAAATACGGCGCGCGGGGGCCGGGAGCGGCGCCGCGGAGGCCGCGGTTCCGGCCTCCCCCGCCCCCTCCCCCTCTCCCCCTTCGGGGGAGGGGGCGGGGGGTGGGTTCGGGGGTGGGGGGAGCCGCGGCCGAACCCGGAAGCGGGGGAGCCGCGGCCGAGCCCGGAAGCGACACGGAAAAAGCGGCGGCCCGGAGGGGGAATCCTCCGGGCCGCCGCCCTTGTCACCTTGTGGGCGCCGCGGCCGGCGCCCCGTGCTCAGAGCGCGCCGAAACCGACCTTGCGGGCGGTGGGCTCGCCGATCTCCACATAGGCCAGCCGGTCCGCCGGGACCAGGACCTTGCGACCGTGGTCGTCCACCAGGCTCAGCAGCTGTGACTTGCCGCCCAGCGCGTCGGACACGGCGCTCTCGACCTCTTCGGCAGACTGCCCGCTCTCCAGAATGATCTCGCGGGGCGCGTGCTGCACGCCGATCTTGACCTCCACGGCTTTTGTCCCTCCGACGGTCTGGGGGTCCCCAGCGTCAGCTGGGGGAGGATGCGCGATGATCCGCGCCGTACGCAGCACACATTAGCCCGGTACGGGGACGCACAGGACGCCATGGGCCACGCCCGCAGCGAACAGGGCCGGCGCGTGCACGGTGCCCGTGCGGGCACAGGGTCAGTGCGGCTCGCTGCCCTGGAGCGGGAAGCCGGCGATGCCCTTCCACGCGAGCGACGTCAGCAGCTGCACCGCGGTGTCCCGCGGGACCTTGCTCTCCGAGGACAGCCAGTAGCGCGCCACCACCTGGGAAACCCCGCCCAGGCCGACGGCCAGCAGCATCGACTCGTCCTGCGACAGCCCGGTGTCCTCGGCGATCACCGCGCTTATGGCCTCGGCGCACTCCAGCGACACCTTGTCCACCCGCTCACGGACCGCCGGGTCATTGGTGAGGTCCGACTCGAACACCAGCCGGAAGGCGCCGCCCGGGTCCTCCACATACGCGAAGTAGGCGTCCATCGTCGCCGCGACCCGCTGCTTGTTGTCGGTCGTCGACGCCAGCGCCGCGCGCACCGACTGGAGCAGGGACTCGCAGTGCTGGTCGAGCAGGGCGAGGTAGAGCTCCAGCTTGCCCGGGAAGTGCTGGTAGAGCACCGGCTTGCTGACGCCCGCCCGCTCGGCGATGTCGTCCATCGCGGCCGCGTGGTAGCCCTGCGCGACAAAGACTTCCTGGGCGGCGCCCAGAAGCTGGTTGCGCCGGGCTCGACGTGGCAGGCGTGTGCCCCGCGGGCGCGTCGCCTCGGTCTGCTCGATGGCGCTCACGCTGCCTCCCAGAAATCGTTCCGTATGCGGCCTGTACAAGATGGTGCACCGCGCCCGCCATCGTACTTTTGGGTAACCCGGCTGTGCGCGGTCCGGGCTGAGAATTTATGCCTGACCCCGGCGCCGGAAGCCGACATAACGCCCCAGGTCATCGGTATTCGTCTTCGTTGAGTTCCACGATGCGGGCCTGTTCGGCGCGATCCGCCTCGTTCGCGGAGTCCGGGTCGACGGTGACCGGCGGCTCATCGCGGTGCGGAGTGACGTCGGCGTACTGCTCCGCCGCGTCCGCTTCCGGTGCCTCGACATCGAACTCGGTGGCGTCGCTCTCGTCCTCGAAAGTGTCCGGGTCTGTCGGGTCGACGCGCATGGTGGCTCCCTTTCTCGCGTGCTCGCTTCGACGGCTGGTGCCTGGCATGACAACAGGGGCCGGGGCGGCTGCCCTCGCCTACGAGCGTAGGAGAGTGGCCGCGGCAGCGCGATGCGGTGTGTGACCGCGGACACACGATCGGGGGCGTGATCGTCTCGTAACATCGACCCATGTCTTCGACCGAGTCGCCGGACACCGCGACCGCCGCCCTCCCGGTGCCCCCGGCCGGCCCCGGCCGGCACGGCGCGGCGGAGACGGTGCACACCGTGACCCTGCCGGGCCTGACGCTGACCGTACGGGCACCCGTCGGATCGCCCGCGCCCCAGGACGGCGGCGCAGCGACCGACACCGGACGGGGCCGCGAGTCCGCGCTCTACGTGCATGGCCTCGGCGGCTCCTCACAGAACTGGTCGGACCTGATGCCGCTGCTCGCCGACCGGGTGGACGGCGAGGCGATCGACCTGCCCGGCTTCGGGCACTCCCCGCCGCCGGACGACGGCAACTACTCCGTCTCCGCGCAGGCCCGCGCGGTCATCCGCTACCTCGACGCGGCCGGGCGCGGCCCCGTCCACCTCATCGGCAACTCCATGGGCGGTGCCGCCGCCACCCGCGTCGCGGCCGTGCGCCCCGATCTCGTCCGCACCCTGACGCTGATCTCCCCGGCGCTGCCCGAGCTGCGCCCGCAGCTGACGGCGGTCCCCACGGCGCTGCTCGCGGTGCCCGGCATCACCGGGCTCTTCGGCCGGCTCACCCAGGACTGGACGCCCGAGCGCCGTACCCGCGAGGTGCTGGCGCTCTGCTACGGCGACCCCGGCCGGGTCAGCCCCGAAGGGTTCAACGCCGCGGTCGACGAATACGCGCGCCGGCTCGAACTTCCCTACTTCTGGGAGGTCATGGAACGCTCGGCACGCGGTCTGGTGAACGCCTACACACTGGGCGGCCAACATAATTTGTGGCGTCAGGCAGAGAGAGTGCTCGCCCCCACCCTTCTCGTCTACGGTGGGCGCGACCGCCTGGTCTCCTTCCGGATGGCGCGGCGGGCGGCCGCGGCGTTCCGCGGTTCGCGACTGCTGACGCTGCCGGAGGCGGGTCATGTGGCGATGATGGAGTACCCGGAGACAGTGGCGCGGGCCGTCCGCGAACTGCTCGACAGTGACCTGACCGATGTGACCGCCGATCCGAGCAGGAGCTGACGCACCCCGTGGGACGCCATAGCCGCCGAGGCCGGCCGGAAGCCGCAACGGACACCCCGGAGACGGCCGGTCCACCCGGCAACGGCCCCTCGGGGGGCACCTCGTCAGGACCGGGCCCCGGGCGCCGCAGACGCGAGCCGCTCGAGGGCAATGTGGTGCGCGGCGGGCACCCCGAACAGCGGGAACCGGGCGGCGGCTGGGGCGAGTTCCCCGGGGCGCCGGCCTCCCCGGCCGCGCCCGGCCGGGGCGCGCCGCGGATTCCCCGGCCGCGGGCGGAGATGCCCGGCGGACCGGCGGTCGCCGCGCCGGGCAGCGGGCCCGGACCGAAGCGCGAGTATGTCGAGGCCTTCGACGCCCGGACGTTCCCGGGCGGGCCGGGAGCCGCGAGCGACCCGGACGACGATGTGTTCCGGGCCGGCGCGCCCCGGAAGGCGGCTCCACGGGCCGGGGCATACGGGCCCGGCGCGGACGGGGCGGTCCCAGGCGGCCGGTACACCGGCCGCTCGGTCGTCTTCGACCGGGAGGCGGACGGCGAGCCCGGCCGGCCGGCCGGTTTCGGCGCGGACGGCACGGCGCCGGGCGGCGCCGGGGACCAGGACCTGGACGGGGAAGGGGAATTCGACGCGGAGGAGTCGCGGCACGGCGTCGTGAAGGGCGGCAAGGGCCGGACCTTCACCGGCGCGGCGGCCGCGGCCGTGACCACCGTGCTCGCCGTGGTCATCGCGGGCCAGGTCACCGAGCAGCACAAGGAGGGCGCCGACCCGCAGCCGCGCAGCGGGAACGACCGTACCGACGGGGTCGGTGACGAGGCCTCCCGGTCGCATGCCAGGCCCACCCAGGACGCCAAGCCCGCCAGTTACGACGAGAAGATGAGCCAGGTCTTCCCGCTGGACGCGAGGCTGACGGCCACCGGCCGCTTCAAGCCGGTCGGCGGTGACGCCAGGGCGCCCGGCCAGGGCAAGGTGCTGCGCTACCGCGTCGATGTCGAGGAGGGGCTGTCGCTGGACGGCGAGCTGTTCGCCGAGGCGGTGCACAAGACCCTCAACGACAGCCGCAGTTGGGCCCACGGCGGGAAGATGGCCTTCCAGCGGGTGGGGTCCGGCGACGCCGATTTCGTGATCACGCTGGCGAGTCCGGGGACCACCGCGGAGTGGTGCGCCAAGTCCGACCTCGACACCCGCGAGGGCAATGTCTCCTGTGACTCCGCGGCGACCGAGCGGGTCATGATCAATGCCTACCGGTGGGCACAGGGCGCCCGGACCTATGGCCACGACAAGATGTACGCCTACCGGCAGATGCTGATCAACCACGAGGTCGGCCACCGCCTCGGGCACAACCACGAGTTCTGCTCCCGGCAGGGCGCGCCGGCCCCGGTGATGATGCAGCAGACCAAGTTCCTGACGACGGACGGGGCGACCTGCCGGCCCAACTCCTGGCCGTTCCCCACCCAGCGGTGACCGGACCCCGGCGCCGGGGAGGGTTCCCGCCCTCACATAGCGCGAAGAAACGCCCTTAGGGGCGGAAAGTTACGTGCTTTCACCCCTTCCGGTGGCGCGATGGACAACCGTCCATCGCGCCACCGGCCCCTTTGCATAGCTTCTTCCTGCCGGTGGCGGCCGTGCCGCCCGGCACACCAGGACGCCGACAGGGGAGGACGGGGGTGCACTCATGCGTATCGGACTGCTCACCGAGGGTGGCTACCCGGACGCGACCGGTGAGTCGCACGCGTGGTGCGACCGGCTCGTACGCGGGCTCACCGGCCATGACTTCGAGGTCTACGCCCTGAGCACCGACGCCCGCCAGGAAGCGCGGCCCCGGACCGCGCTGCCGGACCATGTACGCCTGGTACGCCGCGCCCCCCTGTGGGGCGACTTCCCCGCCGGGCACCGCCGGGCCGCCGGGGAGCGCAAGGGCCGCAGCCCCGGCCGCCGCGAACGGCGCCGCTTCGCCGAGCGGTTCGGCGATCTCGTGACGTCCTTCGCCACGGTGCCGGACGGGAGCGGGCCGGCCCGCGGCGCACCGTACGGGGACGCACCGGCCGGCGGTCCGCCGAGTGCCCCCGATACATCCGTGACCTGGAAGGCGGACCGTTTCGCCACCGGCCTCTACGGGCTCGCCGAACTCGCCAGGGAGCAGGGCGGACTGCCCGCGCTGCTGCACTCCGAGAGCGCCGTACGCGTCCTGGAAGCCGTCTGCCACGGCCCCCGCGCGCTGCCCGCCGCCCAGGGCGCGCAGGTCAACGATCTGCTGGCGGTCACCGACCGGCTCGAACGCGCGCTCCGGCCGCTGTCCCTGGACTGGTACGGCGACCGGCACACCCCCGGCCTCGGCGGAGTGGACCTCTGCCATGCCACCTCCGGCGGCGCGGCCGCCCTCCCGGGACTGCTGGCCAAGCGCTTCTTCGGCACTCCGCTCCTGGTCACCGAGTACGGCGTCCGGCTGCGCGAGCACTACCTGGCCCGCGCCGCCGCACCGCTGAGCGTGCCGGTACGCGCGCTGCTCGCCGCCTTCCACGGCGCGCTGGCCGCCGAGACCTACGCCCAGGCCGCGCTGATCACCCCCGGCAACACCCACGCCCGGCGCTGGCAGGAGCGCTGCGGCGCCGACCGTGCCCGGCTGCGCACGGTCTACCCGGGCATGGACGCCACCCCGTTCGCCGCGGTCGCGGACGCCGCCCCGGACGACTCCAAGACGCTGGTGTGGGTCGGCACGGTGGAGCCCGCGAAGGACCTCATCGCGCTGCTGCACGCCTTCGCCGAGATCCGCAAGGCCGAGCCCGCGGCGACGCTGCGGATCATCGGCGGGCCCGGCCGCGACCCCCGGGCGCCCGGATACCTCGCGCACTGCCGGGTGCTGGCCGCCCAGCTCTTCCCCGACGAGGCGGCCGACGCCCGCACCGTCGGCGAGAACCCGGTCAGCTTCGAGGAGATCGGCAGCCCCGACGTGCCGGACCTGGCGGACGCCTATGCCTCCAGTGCGGTGGTGGTGCTCTCCAGCGTCATCGAGGGCTTTCCCCGCTCCCTGGTGGAGGCGATGTTCTGCGGCCGCGCCACGGTGTCGACCGACACCGGCGCCGTCTGTGAAGTCATCGGCGGCACCGGTCTGGTCGTCCCGCCGCGCAACCCCCGCGCGCTGGCCGCGGCCTGCACGGCGCTGCTCGCCGACCCCGACCGCAGGGCCCGGCTGGGCGCGGCGGCCCGCGCCCGGGCGCTGGAGCTGTTCACCGTCGAGCAGAACATCGCGGCATTTCGTGGCATCTACCTGGAGCTGATCTCCCACGCCCCGGACCGGGCGGCCGCCTGCCGCACCCGGGACGCGCACGGGGTCCCGCGGCCCTTCGCCCGCCCCGCGGAGTCCCATGTCCCCGGCCGCTGGGCCGCGACCGGCACGGCCACCAGGGCGGTCACCGCGCCGGCCGGCCGGACGCCGAGCTGGGCGGCCTCCGGGACCGGGCCGCCCGCCGCGGTGCCGTCCGCCGCCCCGGGCGAGGCCGGGGGAGAGGGCGCTGTCCGGGAAAGGGAACAGGCCGTGAGACGGGACGACTCGGCGAACCACCAGGCGGGGCCGGTGCGAGGGAGAGAGCAATGGTGACCGGTGTGCTGGACGTGATGTGTGCGATGGGTGTCGTGGGTGTGGCGCTGGTGACGGGCATGGCGGATGTGGCGCACAGCGGCCGCTCCGCCGTCCCCGTCCGCGTCCGCCGGACCTCCCCGGGCCGCTCCGGCCGCCCGCCCCGCCGCCGTCACGGGTACCGCCGCCCCGGCCAGGACGGCTGCGCGTGGACGTGGGAGAGGGGGAACGGGTCATGACCACACCCGAAGGCGGCGCCGCCCCCGGTGCCGTGGAGACTCCGGGGGAGGCCCGCGCCGACCGGGCCGCGCCCCCGCGCAAGGAGGCCGCCGCCCGCCCCGCGCGCCGCGGCCCCGCCGACCCCGTACGGATGCTGATGCACCGGCACCAGGATCTGTGCGCGCACGCCGTCGACGCGCTGGAGATCGCCGCCGGCCTGGAGGCGCACGGTGTCACCGACCGTACGGCCGCACGCTTCCGGCACCGGGACGTCTTCTCGCTGGCCGAGGAGCTCTACGCCCGCGTGCCGCGCGCCGACCCGGCCGCCGTCCCCGGGGCCGGGCCGCCCCCGCACGCGACCGCACCCGCCCGGCGCTCCCGCACGGTGTGCGTCGCCCTGCACCTGCTCCCCGGCGCTGTCTGTGTCGCGGCCGCCGCCGCCCTCGCCTCGGTGACCACGGCGACTCCCGCCGTACGCACCGCCGTCGGCGCCTCCGGCCTCGTACTGCTCGCCCTCGCCGTCCGGCTGGGCGTACGGTCCGGGCCACTGCGGCTGCGCCATGGCACCGGGCCGCGCACCGCCGGCCTGTGGGCCGCCTGGACGGCCGGGTACGCGGTCTACGGCGACTGGCTGCTCGGACAGCTGCTGGCCGGCGGCCCCGACCTGCCCCCCACCGCGCCCCGGGCCGCCGTCGCCCCCGCCGTGGCACTCGCCTTCGCCCTCGCCCCCGCGGCCGGCTGCGCCCACTGGTTCACCGTGCGCGGACGACGTGTCCTGGCCGCCAGCCGCGGACTCGGAGAACTCGCCGCCCGGGTACGGCCGTTGCTGCTCGCCGTCACCCTGCTCTTCCTGGGCGCGCTCATCACGCTGCTCCTCGGCGCGGAAGCGGTGCTCGGCGGCGGCGACCCGCTCACCCTGGGGGCGGCGGGCGCGCTGGGGGTGCTGCTCTTCCTCGCCCGGCTGCTCGCCGTCCACGGCTTCCCCGAAGCCGCCGCGGCCGGCCTGGCCTCGGCCGCCGCCCTGGAAGCCGTCGCCCCGGCCCTGGTGCTGATCGCCCGGCTCCCCGGCGTGCCCCCGGTCGACGCCCCGGTCGCGGCGCTGGCCACCACGGTCGGACCGGCCGCGGTACCCGCCGTGGCCTGCACCGCCGCCGCCCTCGGCCTCCTCGTCCACGGCCTGCGGGCGCTCACCGGCGCCTGCGCCCACTGGCCCGCCCCCTCCGGACCGGCGGAGGCGCACCGGCCGTGACCCTCCGGACGACCACCGGCCCCCGATACCCCGCACCCCCACACGGGCACCCCACCACGCACCACCCCACGGAGCGGCACCCCGAAACGGCCGCTCCGGCCGCACCGCGGACCGCACCCCCCACGTGGCCCCCGCCCCCAGGGCGGACGCCGACCCCGCGGCCGAAGCCGACCCGCTTCCCTCAATCCGCCTTAGGAGCACGAGAGATGAACGTCCAGCCGACCACACGCCACGCGGACCGGGGGGTCGCACGATGAGGGTGCTGCTCATCGGCGCCAACGGCTACCTGGGCCGCTATGTCGCCGACCGCCTGCTCGCCGACCCCGCCGTCCAGCTCACCGCCCTCGGGCGGGGCGACGACGCCGACGTCCGCTTCGACCTGGCCACCGGAAGCCCCGGGGCGCTCACCCGCTTCCTCGACGCGGTCCACCCCGGTGTCGTCGTCAACTGCGCCGGGGCCACCCGGGGCGGCGCCCGCGAGCTGACCCGGCACAACACCGTCGCGGTCGCCACCATCTGCGAATCGCTGCGGCGCAGCAGCTGCGGCGCCCGGCTCGTCCACCTGGGCTGCGCCTCCGAGTACGGGCCCTCCCAGCCCGGCTCCTCCACCGCCGAGGACGCGGTCCCGCGCCCCGGCGGCCCGTACGGCGTCAGCAAACTCGCCGCCACCGAACTGGTCCTGGGCTCCGGGCTCGACGCCGTGGTGCTGCGGATCTTCTCGCCGGTCGGCCCCGGCACCCCCGCGGGCTCGCCGCTCGGCCGGCTCGCCGAGGCGATGCGCCGTGCCATGCAGTCCGGTGACAGCGAACTCAAGCTCGGCGGGCTCGGGGTGCAGCGGGACTTCGTCGATGTGCGCGATGTGGCGCGGGCGGTGCACGCCGCCTCGCTGTCGGCCGCGCAGGGCGTCGTCAACATCGGGACCGGCCGGGCCGTCCGGCTGCGGGAGGCCGCGTCGGTGCTCGCCCGGGTCGCGGGCTTCGGCGGCGCCCTGCACGAACTCGACTCCCCGCCCGCCCGGCTGGTCATCCCGGGCCCGTCCCCGGAGCACCCGGGGGCCGGCTCGCCGCCCGCCACCTACCCGTACCCGGACGGCTGCGGCACCTGGCAGCAGGCCGATGTGCGCACCGCCCGCGACCGGCTCGGCTGGCGCCCCCGGATCCAGCTGGAGGAGTCCCTCGCCGACATCTGGATGGAGGCCGCGTGTCGTATCTGAGACCGGTGTCCGCCTGGTGGGACGCGGGGGCAGAGGCGGCAGCGGGCGCCCGGTCGGCGAGCCGCGCTCCGAGGGGCCGGAGTGAGGACCGCCGGCCACCCTCCGGAGTGATTTCGTCACCTCGTTGACGGTGTGCGGCGGCCCCCTCCCGTCGAGGCGCTGCGGAGCGCCCGCCGGCAGGGGCGGGCACGGCGCACGTCATCGGCCGTCGTGACCGGCGCGGAGCGGCCGGGGCGGCACTGCCCGGCTACTGGGACGAATTCGTCTCGCGCATCGGAACAGGTGTCTCGGAATGAAGAAGGGCGTGGCAGTGTTACGGGAGTGCAAGCTCCCCCACTCCCGGCTCGGCTCGGGCGGGGGAACCCCATCAAGACCGACCAACGGAGTCCCCGTGTCGCTGCCACCCCTGGTCGAGCCCGCTTCCGAGCTCACCGTCGATGAGGTCCGCAGGTACTCCCGCCACCTGATCATCCCCGATGTCGGGATGGACGGGCAGAAGCGGCTGAAGAACGCCAAGGTGCTCTGCGTGGGCGCCGGTGGCCTGGGCTCGCCCGCGCTGATGTACCTGGCCGCGGCCGGTGTCGGCACCCTCGGCATCGTGGAGTTCGACGAGGTCGACGAGTCGAACCTCCAGCGCCAGATCATCCACAGCCAGGCGGACATCGGCCGCTCCAAGGCCGCGTCCGCCAAGGACACGGTGCTGGGCATCAACCCGTACGTCACGGTGAACCTGCACGAAGAGCGCCTGGACTCCACGAACGTCATGGAGCTCTTCGCGCAGTACGACCTGATCGTGGACGGCACCGACAACTTCGCCACCCGCTACCTGGTCAACGACGCCTGTGTGCTGCTGAACAAGCCGTACGTCTGGGGTTCGATCTACCGCTTCGACGGCCAGGCGTCGGTCTTCTGGAGCGAGCACGGCCCCTGCTACCGCTGCCTCTACCCGGAGCCCCCGCCGCCCGGCATGGTGCCCTCCTGTGCCGAGGGCGGCGTCCTGGGTGTGCTCTGCGCCTCCATCGGCTCCATCCAGGTCAACGAGGCCATCAAGCTGCTCGCCGGGATCGGCGACCCGCTCGTCGGCCGACTGATGATCTACGACGCACTGGAGATGACGTACCGTCAGGTCAAGGTCCGCAAGGACCCGGACTGCGCGGTCTGCGGCGAGAACCCGACCGTCACCGAGCTCATCGACTACGAGGCCTTCTGCGGCGTCGTGTCCGAGGAGGCCCAGGAGGCCGCGGCCGGCTCGACGATCACTCCCAAGCAGCTCAAGGAGTGGATCGACGGCGACGAGAAGATCGAGATCATCGACGTCCGCGAGCCGAACGAGTTCGAGATCGTCTCGATCCCCGGCGCCCGGCTGATCCCGAAGAACGAGTTCCTGATGGGCACCGCCCTCCAGGACCTCCCCCAGGACAAGAAGATCGTCCTGCACTGCAAGACGGGCGTCCGCTCCGCGGAGGTCCTGGCCGTCCTGAAGTCCGCGGGCTTCGCCGACGCCGTGCACGTGGGCGGCGGCGTCATCGGCTGGGTCAACACCGTCGAGCCGGAGAAGCCGGTCTACTGAGCTTTCCCGCACCACCCGAAAGGCGCCGGTCCGTGTTCCGCGGACCGGCGCCTTTCGCTGTGTACGGGAGGTGAGGCCGGCCCCCGCCGGGCGCCCGCGCTCAGATCTCGCCCTTGCGCGTCAGATACGTGAGGGCCAGCCAGCCCGGCAGCACCGGCAGCCAGAACACCATCAGCCGGAACAGCAGCACCGCAGGGAACGCCACGTCACCGGCGAGCCCGGCGACGGTCAGCGCACCGAACAGCGCGCCCTCGACGGCGCCCACACCGCCCGGCGTCGGCGCTGCCGACCCCAGCGCGTTACCCGCCAGGAAGGCCACCGCGATGCTCGCGTAGCTGATCGTGTCGCCGCCGCCGAAGGCCCGGATCGAGGCGTCCAGGCACATCACGTTCGCCGCCGTCAGCAGCAGCATCCCGCCGATACCGGTGGCCAGTTTTCCGGGCCGCTGGAGAATGTCCAGCATCCGGGGGACCACGCCCGCGAACAGCGACCGGACCCGCGTCGAGACGAACTTCCGCAGCGCCGGCACCGCCGTGACGATCAGCACCAGCACCGCCACCGTCAGCAGCCCGGCGATGACCGTACGGGACGGGGAGATGGTCGGGGTCCGTTCGGTGCCCGTCAGATAGCCGAAGATCAGCAGCAGCAGGATGTGGCTGCCCAGCCCGAACAGCTGGGAGGCGCCGACGCTCGCCACCGCCAGGCCGGGTCGGACCCCGGCGCGCTGAAGGAAGCGGGTGTTCAGCGCCACCCCGCCGATCGCCGCGGGCGCCACCAGCTTCACGAAGTTGCCCGCGATCTGCGCGATGACCGTCCTGACGAACGACACCTTCTCCGTGACGAACCCCAGCAGGCTCATCGCCGCTGCGATGTACGTCAGCGCCGAGAAGCCCACCGCGACCAGCACCCACATCCACTGGGCCTTGCTGATCAGATCGCTGAAGTTGAAGTGGGTCAGCTGGGACAGCAGCAGATAGACCGCGAACGCGCCGGCGATCCAGCTGATCAGGATCCGCGGGCTGAGCCGCTCCAGCTTCGCCGGCTCGATCACCGCGGCCGGGCGGATCAGCAGCACCTGCCGGCGGATCTGCGCCAGCAGATCCTCCTCGCGGGCCTCCTCGGTCGCCTCGTCCAGGGCCCGCTTCTCGGCGTTCTTCTCCGCGTGCCGCTCGGCCCGGAGCGTCTTGCGGTCCTTCGGGCCCGCCGCGTCCCGGGCCTCCCGCGCCTCCTTGGCGGCCTGCGACGCCTCCAGCACCGCCTCCCGCTCCCGCTTGCCCCGCTCCCGGGCCAGCTGGCGCAGCGTCGCGCGGGTGGTGCGGCTCAGCGCGATCGGCTGGAGCAGCGGCAGACTGTCGGCGACCGCGTCCGGGCCCAGCACCTCGACGGCCGCGGCCACCGCACGCTCGGCGCCGACCCGCAGCCCGCAGGTGGCCAGCAGCTGGGCGATGTCCATCCGCAGCACCAGATCACCGGCCGCGATCTCGCCGCCGCGCAGTTCGGTCAGCACGATGTCGCCGGCCCGGTCCACCAGCAGCGCGTCCCCGACCAGCCGCCGGTGCGCGATCCGCCGGGACTGCAGCGCCTCGACCTGCCGCCAGGCGCTGTGCATCAGCGCGTCGGTGATCTCCTCGTCGGCCAGCGAATCGAAACTGCGGCCCCCGATGTGCTCGTAGACCAGCATCACCGCGTCCGGGCCGAGTTCGGAGGTGGCGATCAGCTTGGGGGCGTGGGCGCCGGCCGCGATGGCCGCGTACGCCAGCAGCGCCTCCTGCTCCAGCGCCTGGCGCAGCGACTGGAGACTGCGGCGCTGATTGATGCCGCGCAGCGACAGCCGCCGCCACACGCGGTAGAAGAAGCCCTGCGCCTGCTGCTCGCGGTCGACGACGGTGACATCGATCGGCGGGCCGTCCTCCAGGGTGACGAGGTAACGGCGCCCGCGGTCGGCGTGCTCGGACTGCTCCGCGCCGGCCGAGTCCTCCGCGCGCAGCGCGGAAACCGGGTGGAAACCGACCCGGCGCAGCCCCGCGAGGAGGTTCTGGCCGGTGGGACGGACGTTGGGGGAGCCGACGGCGTAGAGGGTGCCGTAGGCGACGGTCCAGCCGATCAGCACGGTCGTGACGATCGCGAACGGGGTGGTGTACCGCCCGACCAGCACCGCGAACGAGTCCAGCAGCAGCACGCACCACATCGCGACCCGCCACCGGGGCCGCCGGGCCATGCCCACCGCCGTCATATAGGCGATCACGGGCGCCAGATAGCTGTGCACCGGAGCGGAGAGCGCGCCGTTGTCCAGGGTCTGGGTCAGTGCGTCCCGGATGGAGGGCGGGGCGGCCTCGGCCACCCACAGATCGGTGGCCAGCGACACCCCGTGGGCGAGGACGGCGGCGAGTACCCCGTCCGCGATCCGCAGCCCGTCCCGCTTGATCAGCCGCTCGACGGCGAACGCCACCGGCACGATCAGCACCGCGACGCTGGAGGTCAGCCCCGCCAGATTGATCAGCAGCGGGGGCGCCGCCTTCGCGCCGCTGCCGATGTCGTTCTCCAGGCCCTGGGTGGTGCCGTGGGCGAACGTGGCGAGCCCGAGGACGAGCGCGATCCCGGCGATGCCGAGCAGCAGCCGCATCAGGTCGGAGGGCCGGTGCACCCGCGCGGGCAGCAGCGGCTCGTCGCCGGAGACCCGGTCGACATGGAACTCGCCGTACTCGTCGGCGCTCAGATCGGCACGGTGCGAGCCCGTACGGGGCTTGCTCCGGGCCGCGCCGGACGGCTGCTCCTCGCCCTGGTCGTGCCGGACGTGCTCCTCCACTGGCTGCGTGCGCTCGCGCTCCTCCTCCTCCTGCCCCTCGGTGGGCTCGGGCTCCCTGGGCCCTTCCGGCCTCTGGGACGCCCCCGGTCGTTCGGCCTTCTCGATCGTGCTCGCCTTTTCGGTAGCGGAAGCCGTGGCCGGCTTCCGTTGGTGCTTCCCCTGTGGTGCCACCTGCTGCCGCTCGGTCCGCTCGGTCGCAGCGGACGGTCCGGGCGCGGTGCGGGCGGCGTCGACGGCCAGCGCCTCAGGGGCGCCCGCCTCCCGTGGAGGCGCTGCACCCTGCTGCTCGGCCGTCTCTTCTTGATCTCGTATCACCAGTCACCGTCCGGAAGATGGTGGCATGACCGACCGGTGGAGGAGGGCATCAGGGTGCATTTCGGGGGTGCGGGAAGCGGAACATCCTCCCCCGCAGCACGGCTGACGACGCCTTGCCGCCGACCTCCCCGGGGCACGGGACCCGGTGTCCGCTCCCATTGTCGGTGCCGTGCGGCAGGATGGACCGAATGAGTGGGACCGGAGATACCAGGGCGGGTGAGCTGCCGCCCTACGCGGAGCGGGTCCTCGCCGTCGCCGAGCTGATCCCGGCGGGCCGGGTGATGACGTACGGGGACGTCGCGGAGTGGCTCCGGGACGAGGAACCGCCCGCCGGGCTCCCCGATACGGGCGCCGGCGGGCCCCGCCAAGTGGGGCGGGTGATGGCGCTCTACGGCGGCGCGGTGCCCTGGTGGCGGGTGGTGCGCGCGGACGGCCGACTGCTGCCCGGCAGCGAACTGCGCGCACTGGCCCACTACCGGGAGGAAGGCACCCCTCTGCGCACCGCCGCGCAGGAGGCCGACGACCACATACCGCGGCTCGACATGCGGCGCGCCCGCTGGGACGGGCAACGGATCGACTAGCACCGGCGGCGGTGCGCGACGGCTCAGGGGACGCGCTGCGGCCCGGGCGCCGACTGGCGTAGCGTCGGGCACTGCCGTCACGACGACGGCCCCGCCGCGCACCCCGCGGCCGGACCGTCCCCCGAGCCGGCGGCCCGCCGCGCGGCGCTCCCCCGGAGCCCGCCCGGGGGGACCCCCTCGCACCACCCATGCACCACGAGCACCTCCTCAGGACCGGCGATCCACGTGAGTTCCTCCTTCTCGGCCGCCCCGCCGACGCAGCCCCACCGGGCGGCGCGGCGGGCTGCCGCCGGCGCGTACCGACTGGTGCGCACCCCGCCGGGGCGGGTGGCTCCTCCTGCTTTGGACGCAGCCCAGCGCGCCGTGGTTGACCACCGGCACGGGCCGCTGCTGGTACTGGCCGGTCCGGGCACCGGCAAAACCACCACCCTGGTGGAGTCGGTGGCCCGCCGGGTACGGGCCGGCGCCGACCCCGAGCGCATCCTCGTCCTCACCTTCAGCCGCAAGGCCGCCGTCGAACTCCGCGACCGGCTCGCGGCCCGGCTGGCCGTTCTGGAGGCACAGCCCGACGGGGCGCCCGCTACGGCCGGCGGCGCCCGCCGGTCGGGCATCCCGCAGGCGACGACCTTCCACTCCTTCTGCTACGCCCTGGTCCGCGCCCACCAGGACGCCGACCTCTTCGCCGACCCCGTGCGGCTGCTGTCCGGACCCGAGCAGGACCTCGTCGTCCGGGAGCTCCTCGAAGGGCAGGCGGAGCTGGCCGGTTCCGGCCGCGCCCAGGTGAGCTGGCCGGACGAACTGCGGGCCTGCCTGACCACCCGCGGCTTCGCCGACGAGGTCCGCGCGGTGCTCGCCCGCAGCCGCGAACTGGGCCTGGGCCCCGAGGCCCTCGGCGCCTTCGCCCGGCGCACCGGCCGCCCCGACTGGAGCGCCGCGGCCGCCTTCCTCGCCGAATACCTCGACGTGTTGGACGGCCAGGGCGTCCTGGACTACGCCGAGCTGGTGCACCGCGCCGTGCTGCTCGCCGGACAACCCGAGGTCGCGGCGCAGCTGGCCGGCGCCTATGACGCGGTCTACGTCGACGAGTACCAGGACACCGACGTCGCCCAGGTACGGCTGCTGCGCGCGCTCGCCGGCCACCACGGAGCCACCGGCACCCCCGGCTCCCCGGGCCGCACCCTCGTCGCCTTCGGCGACCCCGACCAGTCGATCTACGCCTTCCGGGGCGCCGACGTCAACGGCATCCTCGACTTCCCCGAGACCTTCCGGCGCGGCGACGGCACCCCCGCCCCGGTGGCCGTACTCCGCACCTCCCGGCGCTCCGGCGCCGCCCTGCTCGCGGCCACCCGGCTGGTCACCCGCCGGATGCCGCTCACCCGCCTGCCCGCCCAGAAGGTCCGCGCTCACCGCGAGCCCGCGCCCGTACGGGACGGCGGCCGCGCCGAGGTGTACACGTACCCGACACCCGGCGCCGAACTCGACAACATCGCCGACATCCTGCGGCGCGCCCACCTGGAGGACGGGGTGCCCTGGCACGAGATGGCCGTCCTCGTCCGTGCCGGCGGGCGCTCGCTCCCCGCCGTGCGCCGTGCGCTCACCTCCGCCGGGGTACCGCTCGACATCGACGGCGACGATCTGCCGCTGCGCCACGAACCCGCGGTCGCCCCCCTGTTGACGGCCCTCCGGGCGGCGGCCCGGGCGGCGCTCCGCCAGGAGCCGGACGACGGCGGGGCCGGTGACGGTGAGCCCGGCGGGGACGTGAACGCGTCCCCTGAGGCCGCACCCGAGGATCCCGCCGCCGCACCCGAGGAGGACGAGCCCGGCCCGGAGGATCCCGCCGCCGACGCCTCCACCCAGGCCGCCCCGGCCCCCGCCGCCCCCCGCTGGCTCGACGCCGAAACCGCGCTCGATCTGCTGGCCTCCCCTCTGGGCGGGATGGACTCCGCCGACCTGCGCCGCCTGGGCCGTGCCCTGCGGGAGGAGGAACGGGCCGCCGGACAACCACTGCCGCGGCCCTCCGACGAGCTGATCGCCCGGGCGCTCGCCGAACCCCAGCGCCTGGTGGCCCACGACCCCGCCTACGCGCGCGGCGCCCAGCGGCTGGGCCTGCTGCTGCGCAAGGCCCGCGAACTGCTCGCCGGCGGCGGCACCGCCGAGCAGGCGCTGTGGGAGCTGTGGGACGGCACCCCCTGGCCGCAGCGCCTGGAACGGGCCGCCCACCGCGGCGGCGCGGCCGGCCGCAACGCCGACCGGGACCTGGACGCCGTCGTCGCCCTGTTCGAGACCGCGGCCCGCGCCGAGGAACGCACCGGCGGCCGCGGCGCCCTCAACTTCCTGGAGGAACTCGACGCCCAGGACATCGCCGCCGACACCCTCACCCGCCGCGCGGTCCGCCCCGACGCCGTCCGGCTGATGACCGCCCACCGCGCCAAGGGCCTGGAATGGCGGCTCGTCGTCGTCGCCGGCGTCCAGGAAGGTCTCTGGCCCGACCTGCGCCGCCGCGGCTCGCTCCTGGAAGCCGACCGGATCGGCCGCGACGGCCTGGCCGAACCGCTCACCCCGGGCGCCCTGCTCGCCGAGGAACGCCGGCTGTTCTACGTGGCCACCACCCGCGCCCGTGACCGCCTGGTCGTCACCGCCGTGAAGGCCGCGGCCGACGACGGCGACCAGCCGTCCCGTTTCCTGACCGAGCTGGGCGTCACCCCCCAGGACGTCACCGGCCGCCCCCGCCGCCCCCTCTCGGTGGCCGCACTGGTCGCCGAACTGCGCGCCACCACCGTCGACCCCGCCGCCACCCCCGCGCTGCGCGAGGCCGCCGCCCAGCGGCTGGCCAAACTGGCGGCGCTGCACGACGACGACCACCACCCCCTGGTGCCGGCCGCCCACCCGGACAACTGGTGGGGCCTGCACGAGCCCACCCACAGCAGCGTCCCGCTGCGCGACCGCGACCGCCCCGTGGTCCTCTCCGGCAGCGCCCTCGACCAGCTCGCCAACACCTGTTCCCTCCAGTGGTTCCTGGGCCGCGAGGTCAAGGCGGACACCCCCGCCACCGCCGCCCAGGGCTTCGGCAACGTCGTCCATGTGCTCGCCGACGAGGTCGCCTCCGGCCGCACCCCCGCCGATCTGACCGTCCTCATGGCGCGCCTGGACTCCGTATGGGACGCCCTCGCCTTCGACGCCCCCTGGAAGTCACGCCAGGAAAAGGACCAGGCGCGGGCCGCCCTGGAACGCTTTCTGCGCTGGCACGTCATGGAACGCGAGACCCGCGGCCGGGACACCGTCGCCACCGAGCACGGCTTCGACCTCACCCTCCGGGCCGGCGCCCACGAGGTCCGTATCCGCGGCAGCATGGACCACGTCTCCCAGGACGCGCAGGGCCGGGCCTATGTCGTCGACTTCAAGACCGGCAAACAGAAGCCGACCGGCCCCGAGGTCGCCCGCCACCCCCAGCTCGCCGTCTACCAGCTCGCGGTGCGCGAAGGCGCCGTCGACGAGGTCTTCGACGGCCGCACCCCCGAACCGGGCGGCGCCGAACTGGTCCATCTGCGGCTGGGCGCCCCCCAGAAGGAAGGCGGCGACGCGATGCCCGCCGTCCAGGCGCAGCCGCCCCCGGACGGCGAATGGATCGGGGAGCTCCTGGCCACCGCCGCCGGCCGGGTGCTGGAGGAGCGGTTCACGCCCACCACCGGCACCCACTGCACCCACTGCACCTTCCGTGCCTCGTGCAGCGCCCAGCCGGAGGGCCGGCACGTCGTTGAGTGACCTTCCGCTGCGCTTGGGTGGCCCTCCCACGTTGTCGGCTTTCCCGCCGTGGGGGTTTGTCGCCGTTGCGCCTGCGGCGGGCGTGGTGTTGTCGGGTGCGGTGCCGCTCCTCCGGACTTCGTCCTGCGGCGCGGCCCCTCCCGTGTGTGGGTGGAAGAACCTGGGTGGGGGTGCACGTGATCGTTTACCCGCACCCCCGCCGGCCTTCACCTCTCCCCCCACGGGAGGGGACGGGCCGGAGGGGGGGGGGGGTGGGGGGGGGAGAGAAGAAGGGCCCCACCACTGACCCTCGGGGTCGCTCCCGTCCCCCCAC
>NZ_JBVHZH010000028.1:0-27483 GCF_055574515.1 Streptomyces sp. NPDC029466 | reverse complement strand
TGTGTGGGACGTAAAGCGAAGCAGTCCCACACACCGGCCCCGGAGGTCCGTCACCGCACCCACAGCCCCGCGCAGCGGACCCGCCCGCCGCAGGCGGAACAAAGAGAAGCCCCACGGCGGGACAGCCGACAACGTGGGGGAAAGCACAGCGCAGCGGGATTGTCAGTGCGGGCCGCTACGGTTCTCAACCGTGGCCCCGCGTATTACCGACCCGGCGCAGCTCAAGGAGCTGCTCGGCATCCCGTTCACCCCGGAGCAGACGGAGTGCATCACCGCCCCGCCCGCCCCGCAGGTCATCGTGGCCGGAGCCGGTTCCGGCAAGACCACGGTCATGGCCGCCCGCGTGGTGTGGCTGGTCGGCACCGGACAGGTCGCCCCCGAGCAGGTCCTCGGGCTGACGTTCACGAACAAGGCCGCCGGCGAACTCGCCGAACGCGTCCGGGCCGCGCTGCTCGCCGCCGGCGTCACCGACCCCGACGCCCTCCCGTCCGCCGACGGCGCCCCCGACCAGCCCCCCGGCGAGCCGCGGATCTCCACCTACCACGCCTTCGCCGGGCAGCTCCTCAAGGACCACGGCCTGCGCATCGGCCTGGGGGGGGGGGGGGGGGGGGGTGTCGGGGGGGGGCCCCCCCCCCCCTCCCCCCCCCCCCCCCCCCCCCCCCCCCCCCCCCCCCCCTCCCCCCCCCCCCCCCCCCTCGCCGACGCCACCCGCTTCCAGCTCGCCGCCCGCACCCTGCGCGCCGCCCCCGGCCCCTACCCGGCGCTCACCACCTCCCTGCCCTCCCTCGTGGAGGACCTCCTCGCGCTGGACGCCGAGCTCGCCGAACACCTGGTGGACCCCGCCGCACTCCACGCCTACGACAGCGACCTCCTCGCCACCCTCGACGGCGCCAAGCTCACCAACGCCGACCTGCGCAAAGCCCCCGAAACCGCCCGCGGCCGCCGGGAACTCCTCGACCTCGTCACGGCCTACCGCAATGAGAAACGCCGCCGCGATCTCCTCGACTTCGGCGACCAGATCGCCCACTCCGCGACCCTCGCCACCACCCGCCCGGAAGTCGGCCGCATCCTGCGCGACGAATTCCGCGTCGTCCTGCTCGACGAGTACCAGGACACCTCGGTCGCCCAACGCCTGCTGCTCTCCGGCCTCTTCGGCGCCGGCACCGGCCATGCCGTCACCGCCGTCGGCGACCCCTGCCAGGCCATCTACGGCTGGCGCGGCGCCTCCGTGGCCAACTTGGACGACTTCCCCGACCACTTCCCCTTCGAGGACGGCGCCCCCGCCCGCCGGTACGCCCTCAGCGAGAACCGCCGCAGCGGCGGCCGCCTCCTCGACCTCGCCAACGGCCTCGCCGCCCCCCTCCGCCGGATGCACGAAGGCGTCGAAGCGCTGCGCCCCGCCCCCGGCGCCGAACGCGACGGCCTCGTCCGCTGCGCCCTGCTGCCCACCCACGCCGAAGAGCTCACCTGGCTCGCCGACTCCCTCGCCCACCTCGTCCACACCGGCACCCCGCCCGGGGAGATCGCCGTGCTCTGCCGCACTGCCGGCGACTTCGCCCGCATCCAGGGCGAACTGGTCGCCCGGGACATCCCCGTAGAGGTCGTCGGCCTCTCCGGGCTGCTGCATCTACCGGAGATCGCCGACCTCGTCGCCGTCTGCGAGGTGCTCCAGGACCCCACCGCCAACGCCGCCCTGGTCCGTCTGCTGATCGGCCCGCGCTGGCGGATCGGCCCCCGCGACCTCGCGCTCCTGGGCCGCCGCGCCCGCACCCTCGTCCACCACGGCGGCCCCTCCGACGACCCCGGACAGCGCCTCGCCGAGGCCGTCGAAGGCGTCGACCCCGCCGAGACCATCTCGCTCGCCGACGCCCTCGACACTTTCCTGGAGGCCGACGGGCCCGACGACGGCCTCCCGTTCTCCGCCGAGGCCCGGGTGCGCTTCGCCTACCTCGCCACCGAACTCCGTGACCTGCGCCGCTCCCTCGGCGACCCCCTCATGGACGTGCTCCACCGGGTGCTCGCCGCCACCGGCCTGGAAGTCGAGCTGTCCGCCTCCCCGCACGCCCTCGCCGCCCGCCGCCGCGAAACCCTCGGCACCTTCCTCGACATCGCGGCCGGATTCGCCGCCAAACAGGGCGGCGAATCCCTCGACGGCGACGCCACCCTCCTCGCCTTCCTGGGCTTCCTGCGCACCGCCGTCCAGTACGAGAAGGGCCTCGACAGCTCCCTCCCCGGAGGCGACAACACCGTCAAGGTGCTCACCGCCCACAAGTCCAAGGGCCTCGAATGGGACGTCGTCGCCGTCCCCGGCCTGGTCGGCAAGCAATTCCCCAGCGAACAGGCCCGCGAGTCCTGGATCAGCCGCCCCAAGGTCCTCCCGCACGCCCTGCGCGGCGACGCGGCGACCCTCCCCGACGTCGGGGAATGGACCGCCCGTGGCCTGAAATCCTTCAAGGAGGCGATGAAGCACCACCAGGAAACCGAGGAACTCCGCCTCGGCTATGTCACCTTCACCCGCCCCCGCTCCCTGCTCCTCGGCTCCGGCCACTGGTGGGGCCCGCAGCAGAAGCGGCCGCGCGGCCCGTCCGTCTTCCTGGAGGCCCTGCGCGAGCACTGCGAAGCCGGCCACGGCGAGATCGAGCACTGGGCCGAGGCCCCCGAGGACGGCGACGAGAACCCGGCCCTCTCCGAGGCCGCCACGGAACAGGCCTGGCCCCTGCCCCTCGACCCCACCGCCACCGCCCGCCGCCGCACCGCCGCGGCCACGGTCCGCGCCCATCTGGAACGCAGGAGGACGGGCCCGGGTGCGGCCGCCCCCGGATCCGCCACACCCGCACGGTTCGCCCACGACCTCGACTGGCCGCCGGTCCCGCCGGAGGACACAGAGGACTCCTGGGACGGGTCCCCGTACGAGGCCCCCGAGGCGGACCCGTTCGACCTTCCGGAAGACGAACCGTTCGACGAGGCGGCGCCGTATGGCTTGGATGGCGCGCCGCCGTATGCGCCGGTCGAGGCCGATCCCTTCGACGGTGACGACTTTGAAGCCGGCCCGTTCGCGGACGCCGGCTCGTTCGGGGACGCTGCTGTGTACGCGGGACCGGCGTACGACACCCCTGAGGCCGAGGCCGAGGCCCAGGCCCAGCCCGAGAGCCAGACCACCCCCCACCCCCGCATCATCGCCCAGCGCTCCACCGAACCCGACCTCGCGGACCTCACCGGACCGACCGATCCGGCCCACCCGGCCCACCCACCCCACGAGGCCGACACCCCCCACCCCGACGACACGCGTCCCCTCCACGACACCACCCCCCACCCCCTCCTCCCCGAAGAGCGCCGCACCGTCGGCTCCTGGGACCGCGATCTGGACGCCCTCGCCGCCGAGCTGCGCCGCGCCCGCGCGACCGTCCGCGATGTCCCGCTGCCGTCCGCGCTCAGCGCCACCCAGCTCCTGCGCCTCGCCGCCGACCCGGACGGCTTCGCCCGCGAACTGGCCCGCCCCATGCCGCGCCCGCCCCAGCCCGGTGCCCGCCGCGGCACCCGCTTCCACGCCTGGGTCGAATCCCGCTTCGAAGAGCTCACCCTGCCGCTGCTCGGCCCCGACGAACTGCCGGGCGCCGAACCGGGCGAGGAGACCGAGATCGTCGACGAGCACGACCTCGAAGCCCTCAAGGAAGCCTTCGCCCGTACCCCGTACGCCCACCGCACCCCCTACCGGGTCGAGGCCCCCTTCCAGCTGACCCTCGCGGGCCGGGTCATCCGCGGCCGGATCGACGCCGTCTACAAGGAGCCCGGCCCCGACGGCGACCGCTTCGAGATCGTCGACTGGAAAACCGGCCGCGCCCACACCGCCGACCCCCTCCAGCTGGCGATCTACCGCCTCGCCTGGGCCGAGCGGTACGGCCTGGCGCCGTCCGCCGTCGACGCCGCCTTCCTCTACGTCCGCACCGGCGAGGTCGTCAGACCCACCCGGCTCCCCGGCCGGGCCGGACTCGAACGCATCCTGCTCGGCGAGACCGCCGACCTGCCTCCCTCGGAAGGCCGATAGGCTCGGTCGTATGAGCACAACCCCGGACAGCGCCGTCCGCGCGTACCTCACCCTCCACCGCGAGACCTTCCTCGAAGACCTCGCCGAATGGCTGCGCATCCCCTCCGTGTCCGCCGACCCGGAGCGCGCCGGCGATGTCCGCCGCAGTGCCGAATGGCTGGCCGCGAAGCTCACCGACACCGGCTTCCCGACCACCGAGATCTGGGAGACCGGCGGTCTGCCCGCGGTCTTCGCCGAATGGCCCTCCGGCGACCCGTCCGCGCCGACCGTGCTCGTCTACGGCCACCACGACGTCCAGCCCGCGGCCCGCGAGGACGGCTGGCACACCGACCCCTTCGTGCCGCAGACCATCGACGGCAAGCTCTACGCCCGCGGCGCCGCCGACGACAAGGGCCAGGTGTTCTTCCACACCCTGGGCGTACGCGCGCACCTCGCCGCGACGGGCCGCACCGCCCCCGCCGTCAACCTCAAGCTGCTGATCGAGGGCGAGGAGGAGTCCGGCTCACCGAACTTCCCGGCCCTGATCGAAAAGCACGCCGACCGCCTCGCCTGCGACGCGGTGATCGTCTCCGACACCGGCATGTGGTCCAAGGAGACCCCCACGGTGTGCACCGGCATGCGCGGCCTGACGGATTGCCAGATCGACCTCTACGGCCCTGACCAGGACATCCACTCCGGATCGTTCGGAGGCGCCGTCCCCAACCCCGCCACCGAGGCCGCCCGGCTGGCCGCCGCCCTGCACGACGCCGACCGCCGGGTCGCCGTCCCCGGCTTCTACGACGGCATGATCGAACTCACCGACCAGGAACGGGAACTCTTCGCCGAGCTCCCCTTCGACGAGGAGGAATGGCTGCGCACCGCGCACTCCCACGCCACCCTCGGCGAGGCCGGCAGCACGACCCTGGAACGCATCTGGGCCCGCCCCACCGCCGAGGTCAACGGCATCGGCGGCGGCTACCAAGGCCCCGGCGGCAAGACCATCGTGCCCGCCACCGCACAGCTCAAGCTGTCGTTCCGGCTGGTCGCGGGCCAGAACGCCGCCGCCGTGCAGCAGTCCGTACGCGACTGGGTCGCAGCAAGCCTCCCGGCCGGCATCCGCCACGAGATCTCCTTCTGGGGCGCCACCCGTCCCTGCCTCACCCCGCTCGACCACCCCGCGCTCCAGTCCGTCGTCCGCGCCATGGGCCGGGCCTTCGACCAGAAGATCCGCTTCACCCGCGAGGGCGGCTCCGGACCGGCCACCGACCTCCAGGACGTCCTCGGCGTCCCGGTGCTCTTCCTCGGCATCTCCATCCCGTCCGACGGCTGGCACGCACCGAACGAAAGGGTCGAGCTCGACCTGCTGATGAAGGGCGTCGAGACCGCCGCCCACCTGTGGGGCGACCTGGCGGAGACCTGGCAGACGGCCTGACCGCGCCACCGCCGTACCGACCCGCGCCCGTACGCAGCAATCACCCACGCCATAGGGGGAGTTGGAAACACCAGTGACCACCTGGACCGACCACAGCGCCGACCGGCCGATCACCTTCAGCGCGCCGAGCGGAATCGACCGCTCCGCCCATCACCGCCTCGACGAGGCATGGCTGGCGGCGGCCTGGAGCCACCCGACGACGCGCGTGTTCGTGGTGTCCGGCGGCCAGGCGCTGATCGACGACACCCCCGACGGCCGCACCGAGCTGATCATGACGCCGTCCTTCGAGGCGCCGTTGACCGAGGCCCACCGCTACTACCTCGGCACCGACGACGACGGCGTCAGCTACTTCGCCCTCCAGAAGGACTCGCTGCCCGGCCGCATGGACCAGTCCGCGCGCCCGGCGGGCCTGCGCGAGGCGGGCCTGCTGCTCTCCCCCCGCGACGCCGGCCTCCTCGTGCACGCCGTCGCCCTCGAAAACTGGCAGCGGCTGCACCGCTTCTGCTCCCGCTGCGGCGAACGCACCGTCATCGCCGCCGCCGGCCACATCCGCCGCTGCCCCGCCTGCGGCGCCGAGCACTACCCCCGCACCGACCCCGCCGTGATCATGCTCGTCACCGACGAGGAGGACCGCGCCCTCCTGGGCCGCCAGGTCCACTGGCCCGAGGGCCGCTTCTCCACCCTCGCGGGCTTCGTCGAGCCGGGCGAGTCCATCGAGCAGTCGGTGGCCCGCGAGGTCTTCGAGGAGGCCGGCGTCGTCGTCGGCGACGTCGAATACATCGCCAGCCAGCCCTGGCCCTTCCCCTCCAGCCTGATGCTGGGCTTCATGGCCCGCGCCACCACCGCCGAGATCCAGGTCGACGGCGAGGAAATCGAAGAGGCCCGCTGGTTCTCCCGCGAAGACCTCCGCACCGCCTTCGAATCCGGCGAGGTCCTCCCGCCCTACGGCATCTCCATCGCCGCCCGCCTCATCGAACTCTGGTACGGCAAGCCCCTGCCGAAGCCGTGAGCCGGGGCGCGGCCGGTCTACGGGGCCGGTCGCGCCTGGTGGGGGATGCCCTGGGATGCGGATGCGGCAGCTCTTCCGGCTCTTCGGCTCTTCAGCTCTTCGGCGTCTTCATGGGGGTGGCAACGTCGCTCACCGACCAGCGGCCGTATCGCTGACCGGCTCAGAGCAAGGCGAGGCCCTCGCCGAAGAACGTCGGACGAGGGCTGCGACCTCTGCTGGTCAGACGCCGAGCGCCTGCTTCACCTGAGCAAGGCTCGGGTTGGTCATGACGACCTCGGCGTCCCCCTGGGTGGGGACGACCCGAACGGTGGGAACCGTCTGGTTGCCGCCGTTCGCCTTCTCCACGAACGCCGCGGACTCCGGGTCGTGCTCGATGTTGATCTCGGTGTAGGCGATGCCCTCGCGGTCCATCTGGCCCTTCAGCCGACGGCAGTAGCCACACCAGGTCGTGCTGTACATCGTCACAGTGCCCGCCATGCGTCCTGCGCTCCTTCACTAAGTCTTGATCCAATACCACCCGCATCCGTACCCGGCGCGGCCAAGCAACTCAACGCACATCCCCCCTCAGCCATTCCCGGCGCCCGGAATGGCCTCGGGTGCTTTCCCCCCGGGGGGCCCGCCCCCGCCCCTCCCCACCCCAACCCCCACCGACCAAAGCCGCCCCGCAAAACTGTCCCAGCCCAGCCCAGCCCAGCCCAGCCCAGCCCCAGCCCAGCCCCAGCCCGGCACCACTTCGGCACCACATCTACGAGCCCCGCGCGCCCACCCTCATCCGCCTCCGACCGCCGCTTCTAACCGGCGCCTCCGAGCACCGAAATCCGCCCGCCGCCCCCGACGACCGAAACCAGCAAACCACCCCCCGCGCCCCCGCACCCTCCCTTGTCCACAGCGGTCGCCATGCGTACGACCGGCCCCCGCGCCTGTGGACAGCTGTCCCGGGCGTCCCGGAGGACCTGGCAGCATGGCGGGGTGACAGCAGCAACGGACTCCTCTCTTTTCCCGCAGGTGCCTGATTCGGCCGACGGGGTGCTGGACGGGCTCGACCCCGAGCAGCGCGAGGTCGCGACGGCTCTGCACGGTCCGGTGTGTGTGCTGGCCGGTGCCGGTACGGGCAAGACCCGCGCGATCACCCACCGGATCGCGTACGGGGTCCGGGCCGGGATTCTCCAGCCCGCGAGTGTGCTCGCCGTCACGTTCACGGCCCGCGCGGCCGGCGAGATGCGCGGCCGGCTGCGTCAGCTCGGCGCGGGCGGCGTCCAGGCCAGGACGTTCCACTCCGCGGCGCTGCGGCAGCTCCAGTTCTTCTGGCCGAAGGCCGTCGGCGGGGAGGTCCCGCGGCTGCTGGAGCGCAAGATCCAGCTCGTCGCCGAGGCCGCCGCCCGCTGCCGCATCCGGCTCGACCGCAATGAGCTGCGCGATGTCACGGCGGAGATCGAGTGGTCCAAGGTCACCCAGACCGTCCCGGCCGACTATCCGGCGGCGGTCGCCAAGGCCGGCCGGGAGGCCCCGCGCGACCCGGCCGAGGTCGGGCAGATCTACGGCACGTACGAACAGCTCAAGCGCGACCGGGGCACCATCGACTTCGAGGACGTGCTGCTGCTCACGGTCGGTGTCCTCCAGGACCGGCACGACATCGCCGAGCAGGTCCGTGCGCAGTACCAGCACTTCGTCGTCGACGAGTACCAGGACGTCAGCCCGCTCCAGCAGCGGCTGCTGGAGCTGTGGCTGGGGGACCGCGACAACCTCTGCGTGGTCGGCGACGCCAGCCAGACGATCTACAGCTTCACCGGCGCCACCCCCGACCACCTCCTCAACTTCCGCAGCCGCCACCCGAACGCGACGGTCGTCAAGCTCGTCCGCGACTACCGCTCCAGCCCCCAGGTCGTGCACCTCGCCAACGGCCTGCTCTCCCAGGCCCGGGGGCGGGCCGCCGAGCACCGCCTGGAGCTGATCTCGCAGCGGGACGCGGGCCCCGAGCCCGTCTACACGGAGTACGCCGACGAGCCCGCCGAGGCCGAGGGCACCGCCCGTCGTATCCGCGACCTGATCGCTTCCGGGGTGTCCGCCGGGGAGATCGCCGTCCTGTTCCGTATCAACGCCCAGTCCGAGGTCTACGAGCAGGCGCTGGCCGATGCCGGGGTGCCGTATCAGCTGCGGGGCGCCGAGCGGTTCTTCGAACGGCCGGAGGTGCGCGAGGCGGGCGTCAAGCTGCGGGGCGCCGCCCGTTTCGGGGGCAATGACGCGCTGCTCGACGACGCGCTGGACCTGCCGTCCGAGGTGCGGGCGGTGCTCAGCGACATGGGATGGACCAGCCGGCCGCCGGCCGGTTCCGGGGCGGTGCGGGACCGCTGGGAGTCCCTGGCCGCTCTGGTGCGGCTCGCCGAGGACTTCGCCCGGGCCCGGCCCACGGCCACCCTCGCCGACCTCGTCGCCGAGCTGGACGAGCGGGCCAACGCGCAGCACGCCCCGACGGTCGAAGGCGTGACCCTCGCGTCCCTGCACGCCGCCAAGGGCCTGGAGTGGGAGGCCGTCTTCCTGGTCGGTCTCACCGAAGGCATGATGCCGATCACCTACGCCAAGACCGACGAGCAGATAGAGGAGGAGCGCCGGCTGCTGTATGTCGGCGTCACCCGCGCCCGGCTCCATCTGGGACTGTCCTGGTCGCTGGCGCGCTCTCCGGGCGGGCGGGCCTCCCGCCGCCCCAGCCGGTTCCTGAGCGGCCTGCGGCCGGGCTCCGGGGCGGTGGCGGGCCGCCGCACACCGGGCGCGGCCCCAGGGGGCGTCGAGCGTGGCGACGGGGCGGTGCCGGTGGCTCGGCGCACCAAGCAGCGCAGCCCGGCCCGCTGCCGGGTCTGCAACAGGACGCTCACGGACCCGGGCGAGATGAAGCTGATGCGGTGTGAGGACTGCCCTTCGGAGCTGGACGAGGCGCTCTACGAGCGGCTGTGCGACTGGCGGGCCGAGCAGGCCGCGCGCTCCCGGCAGCCCGCGTACTGCGTCTTCACCGACAAGACACTGATGGCGATCGCGGAGGCCGTTCCGGGAACCGAATCGGAGCTTGCGGTCATCTCAGGAGTGGGGCGGCGGAAGTTCGACCGCTACGGCAGTGATGTGCTGGCGATCTGTGCCGGCGAGGAGCTCGCGGGGGTCGCTGAGGAGGGGCCCGAAGGCGCCGCGGAAAACTCGTCGAAAAAATAGTTTGCGCCCGCGGAGCACCGCCCCATAGCCTTCAGAAGCAACGGAGACAACGGTTTCTTTCCGAGATCCGATGGATCCGTGCTGTACTTGAACACCCTGGAACGGGATTCCCGGTCCACCGAGACGCCGAGAGGAGGCGAGACCAGTGATCAGCATCATCGAGACCAACAAAATGACCGATCTCTCGGTCGTCGCCACCTGCACGCTCGGCTCCTCGCTCCCTGGCACCGGTCTGTCCGGCTTCGGCCGCCTGTCCGGTACCGAGGTCGCGCGCCCCGAGTCCCTCGCTGTGCTGACGCGCAGTGAGCGCACCGCGCGACCGACCGAGGCACCTGCGGCAGCCGTAGTGGCGGCATCGGCGAATGCCTTTGCCTTCGCGGCGGCCAACGGTGCCGAATCCCGGCAGCAGTACCAGACGAAGCATGAAATGTGGGCCTACCGCGGCCTCGAACCCTGGAGAGATCCAGCCTGATCGGCGCGATCAGGTCGGCACCTTCCAGGGCCGCGGAACCCACACCGGGATCCGCGGCCCTTTTGTTTGCCCAAGCGCCCGCCACCAGCCGGGCCGAACAGACGAGGAACACACCACCGTGCAACTCCAGACGCACACCCCGTCCGTAGCAACCGACCTGATCCCTCCGCCCGACCCCCAGGAGAACTCCTTGCTGCCCCTCACCGAGCTCGACGACGAGATCGACCGCCTCGGCGCTGCCGTTCCGTGCCGGACCTACGACCCGGAGGTCTTCTTCGCCGAGTCCCCGGCCGACGTCGAGTACGCCAAGACGCTGTGCCAGACCTGCCCGGTCCGCGAGGCCTGCCTTGCCGGTGCCAAGGACCGCCGTGAGCCGTGGGGCGTCTGGGGTGGCGAGCTCTTCGTCCAGGGCGTTGTCGTGCCGCGGAAGCGGCCGCGTGGCCGTCCGCGCAAGAACCCGGTCGCGGCATGAACACCATCGGCACAGGAACGATCGATCGTCCCCTCACACGGGATCCCCAGAAGCAGGACCTCACGATGAACCCCACCTTCACCGACACACCCGTCCCCGTGAACACCGACGTGATCGAGTCGCGTCAGAACAGGAACCACGCCATGCAACTCATCCCAGAAGCCCTGGCTCGTGCCCATATGCACGAACGGCTGCGGGAGGCCGAATCGGAACGCAGGGCTCATCGGCTCGCCGCCGCGCGGCGTATGCAGCGGCGCGCCGAGCGCGCGTCGCTGCGTGCCCGCCGTGCGCTGGCCATGGCCGTGATGCAGTAACGGCGGTGCGCTGATACCGCCACCTACGGGGTCCGTCCGACAGGGCGGGCCCCGTGGTGCGTTATATCCCGCTTCCTGCGGTGGGCGGGGATATCGTCGGACGGTGGACCAGAAGACGCATGAACAGGCGGAGTTGGCCGACGGGAACACGGTGTGCGCCGGCTGCGGTGCGGTGGCCGAGGGCACCCCGCCGACCTGGACCTGCTCCGTCGAGAACGGTGAGCGCCGCTACTTCTGCGACGACTGCGCGCGGGAGAACCTCCGGGCCATCGAAGGACGCCTGGATTCGACCTGGTGGTGAGGCGCCTCGTCGCGGAGGCCGGGGCACCGGGCCGCCGTGCCCGCTCCGCCGGCGGAGCGGGCGGCCGAGGCGGGGCGACCCGGCGGGCGGGCTCAGGCGGTGGACCCTTCGACGGCCTCCTCGCTGATGTCCGCGCCGATGACGGTGTCGAAGCCGGTGAGCTCCGAGCCGGCCGGCTCCTCCTCGGGTACAAAACCGGGCATCCACGCCTCGAGTTCGTCACGCAGCCGTACCGTCGCCCCCAACTGGCACAGCACCCCGATCGTGCTCAAGGTCACCCGGTGGATCAACAGGTACGCGGGCGGCAGGTTGAGCTGTTTGCCCAACTGGTGGGCGGGCGAGCGCGGGTCACCGACCCGGGCCGCCTGCCGGCGCATCCAGCCCCGGGTGAAGGTGAACTCGTCCACCTGCGCGGGTTCGATGATCGGCAGCAGATACTCCAGCACCGCGTCCGGATCCAGCTCGATGGACTCCTTGACGAAGCCCTCCTCGCACAGCAGCTGGTAGACCGCGTCCGCCTCGCCGTCCAGCGTCATCCGCAGTGACGTACCGATCGTCGGCGGCAGTCCGTCGGGGAGCCGGTCGACGGTGCCGAAGTCCAGCACCCCCAGCCGCCACTCCTCGACCGGTCCGTCCGGGTGGTCCCCGGCCAGCAGCCGGAAGTTGCCCGGGTGCGGGTCGGCGTGCAGCAGGCCCGTACGGGCGGGGCCGGAGAAGAGGAAGCGCGCCAGGAGCTGGCCGGCCCGGTCCCGCTGTTCGTCGGTGCCGTCCGCGATCACCTCGGACAGCGGCAGCCCCGCCATCCACTCCGTCACCAGCACCTGGTCGCACTGGTGGACCACGGCCGGCACCACCACATCCGGGTCGTCGGCGAACTCCTCGGCATGGGCCCGTTGGGCCTCCGCCTCCAGGGAGTAGTCCAGCTCCTCCGACACCCGGTCGCGCAGCTCGGTGATCAGCGGCTTGATGTCCATGCCCGGAACCAGCGGCCCCAGCAGCCGGGCGAACCTGCTCAGCTGCGACAGATCAGACAACAGCGCCTGACCGGCCCCCGGATACTGCACCTTGACGGCCACCTCACGGCCGTCGTGCCACACCCCCCGGTGCACCTGCCCGATCGAGGCCGCCGCGGCCGGCTTGTCCTCGAACTCCTCGAACAGCTCCTGCCAGTCCTCGCCGAGCTGCTCCGCCAGCACCGCATGCACCGTGCTCGTCGGCATCGGTGGCGCCGCTTCCTGGAGTTTCGTCAGAGCGGCGCGGTACGGGCCGGCGACCTCCTCGGGCAGTGCCGACTCGAAGACGGACAGCGCCTGCCCGAACTTCATCGCCCCGCCCTTCAGCTCCCCGAGCACCTTGAAGAGCTGTTCCGCGGTGCGCTGTTGCAGCTCGCGGCCGACGATCTCGGCGGATCTGCCGCCGATCCGCTTGCCCAGGCCCCAGGTGGCGCGGCCGGCGAACCCCAGTGGCAGCGCGGCCAGCTTGGCGGTGCGGGTGACCGCCTTGCGGGGAAGATCAGACATGCGCCCCTCCAACTCACACTGTCCCCCTACCGGGGTTACTCCGTCATTGTGGCGTGTTCGGGCTGCGGATCCGAGGCGCCTGCCGCAGCCGGTGAAGCGGCAGCGCCACAGCCGCAGTCCGGATGCGGCTCGATCCGCACCGTGCGCACGCTCGCACACGGCGCCGCGAGCTCCATCCGCGCACCTGTGCACGGCGGCAGTTCGCCATCGAGGAACGCCAGCGCCTGGACGGCGGCGATCCCCGCGACCGTTGTTGCCAACGCGGCATCGCAGGCCGGAACCGCGGGTGCGGCACGTCCCGACCGCCACTGCGCAAGCAACCGCGGCCAGGCCGGCTCCGCGTCCGTACGACGCAGCTCGTCGCAGCGGACACAGGCCGAACCGCCGGGCAGCACCAACGGACCCACCACACCCGTGCCCTCGATCACCCCCGCGTAAAGATGCGGGATTCCCGCGATGAGCAACGGCTCGGACAACACGGGGTCGGGGGCGTATGCGCCGAGCCCGTCCCGCGGGGCCAGCACCACCAGCGACAGTCCGGGTTCGCCGGATTCGCTGACCGGAACCCTCGGCCGTGGGGTACGGCTCCAGGGGGAGGACTGGTGGACCAGCCGTTGCGCGGCGGAGCGCCGCCGCTCGCCGATCCGCTCGGCCGGCAGCCCGCCGGGCAGGACGTCCCACGGCTGGACCGTGCCGCCGTCGAACACCTCCACCCGGCCGATGCCCGAGGCCGAGAGCAGCGCCGCGATCGCGGCACCGACCCGCCCCGACCCCTTGACCCGGGCCCGGACCGCCCGGCGCGCTCCCATCCGGCCCAGCGCGCCCGCCGGTTCCGGATGCCGCACCGAGAGGGACGCCAGGTCAGGCCGCAGCTGTTCGAAGGCGGTGTGGTCCGATCGGACCGCTTCGGCCGCCGGGCCGCCCTCGGTGGGGGATTCCAGCAGCCCGGCGGCGCCGAGCCGGTCCACGACACCCCGCACATGCTCGGGCGGGAGGTCCAGTAAAGCGGCCTCCTCGACCAGTTGCCGCATGGTGCGGGTGCCGTCGATCAGTGCGAGGAAACTGCCGGTCGCCGTATCGACCGGGCCAACCACCATCGCATGCGCCGGCGCCACCCCGAACCGCACCGTCTCCCGGTCCCGCCATCCGCGCCGCAGCGCGGGCTTGAGCATCGGATGCCTCATCTCCGCCCCCGTCCTTTTTCTTCGTCGTCCGGCTCTCAGCATGCGCCCCGCGGCGGATCGGTGCGGAAGTTATCCACAGGCGGTGGGCAATGGTCGTACAAGCGGTGCACGCCATGGAGTGGTTCGATGGCGAACCGTCCGCGGGGCGGGACTTCCCGCCGCGCCAGCGGGTAACGTCGGGCGCGTGCCCGCCGACCCTTCCGCCCACGGCTCCGGGGAAACCCCTCTGCGCCGCGCCGCTGACGCCTCGCGCGGTGCCGCCCCCAACCCCCTGGCCCGCGGATCGGGCACCAGCGCCGTCGAGGTGCGCCGCAGTTCACGACGGCGCAGAACGGTCTCCGCTTACCGCGAGGGTGACCGCACGGTCGTCCTGATTCCGGCCCGTATGTCCGAGGCGGAGGAGCGGCGCTGGGTCACCGTCATGCTGGACAAGCTCGCCGCCCAGGAGAGCAAGCGGATGCTGGGCGACGGCGAGCTGGCCGAGCGCGCCGAGCGGCTGTCCGGTCAGTACCTGGACGGCCGGGCCCGCCCCGCCTCGGTGCGCTGGGTGACCAACCAGAACACCCGCTGGGGCTCGTGCACCCCGGCCGAGGGCAGCATCCGTCTTTCGCACCGCCTCCAGGGCATGCCGGAGTACGTCATCGACTACGTCCTGCTGCACGAGCTCGCGCATCTGCTCGTCCCCGGCCACGGCCCCCGGTTCTGGAGCCTGCTGGAGTCCTACGCCCGTACGGAACGGGCCCGCGGCTATCTCGAAGGGGTGGTCGCGGCGGACCGGCTGCCCCATCTGCCCGTCGCCCGCGGGGAATGAGGGCGCGCAGCCGGACGAGATCCGTCGCGCCCCGGCATCGCCCGCTGTCGGCGCCAGCGGTTAGCCTGGCCGCGCAGAGGAAGTCACGGCAGGAGCGGGGGACGGGCGTTACGTATGGCCAGGGAATTCCAGCGGGGCCACAAGGCCAAAATCAGTGATCTGACGGCGGGAACGGATCTGTATGTCGGTGTGCAGATCGCCGGACCCGGCCTGTCCTTCGACATCAGCTGCTTCGGCCTGGACGCCGACGAGCGGCTCTCCGACGACCGGTACTTCGTCTTCTTCAACCAGCCCAAGTCGCCCGAGGAGTCGATCCAGCTGCTCGGCGCGCAGGCCGGTGACAGCGAGTCCTTCCGGGTCACCCTGGACAAGATCCCGCCGCACATCCAGAAGCTCTCCTTCACCGCCGCGCTCGACGGTGCCGGCCAGGTCTCGCAGATCGGCCCCGGCTACCTCCGGATCGTGGCCGGCGGCGAAGAGGTCGCCCGCTACTCCTTCAACGGCGGCGAGTTCAGCACCGAACGCGCCGTCATGCTCGGCGACTTCTACCTCAAGGACGTCTGGCGGTTCGCCGCCGTCGGCCAGGGCTTCGACGGCGGCCTCGAAGCGCTGCTGAAGAACTTCGGCGGCGAGGTCGCCGAGGAGGCCGAGGCGCAGCCCGAGCCGACCGCCACGGCACCGGACGTGCCGGGCTTCGCCCCACCGTCCGGGCCGGCCGCCCCCGCCCCGTCCTTCGGGGTGCCCGCCGCGCCCTCCGCCCCGCAGCCCGCGCCCGAGTTCGGCCCGCCCCAGGGCGCGCCGCAGGAAGCACCCCCGGCCGCACCACAGCCCCCGCAGCCCACCGCGCCGCAGGTCCACAGCGCGCCCACGCTCGCCGCGCCACTGGCCCCGCCGCCCGGGGTGCCCGGCCAGCAGCCGCCCGCCCCGTACGGCCAGCCGGCGCCCGGTCAGGACCCGTACGGCCCGCCGCAGCCCGCACCCGGCGGCTACCCCGGCCAGCCGGCCCCGCAGGCACCTCCCTACGGGCAGCCCGCGCCGCCACCCGGCGGATACGGCGCCCCGCAGGGCCGGCCCGCCCCGTACGGCCAGCCGGGACAGCAGCCCCCGGGCGCCCCGTACGCGGGCGCCCAGACACCGGCCGTGCCCCAGGGCGGCGGCCCCGGCCTCGGCGTCGTACTGGACAAGTACAAAGAAGCCCCCACGGGCCTGCGCTGGACCCCGCAGAACAGCAGGCTGATCCGCGTCGACCTCGGCGTCGACGGCCAGCCGGTGCTCGCCCGGCAGGGCAGCATGGTGCTCTACCAGGGCAAGGTCGACTTCGGCTACAAGGGCGCCGGCTTCCGCGGCCGGATCGTCGGCAACGCCACCGGCCAGGAAATGCAGCTGATGCGCTGCACCGGCCAGGGCCAGGTCTTCTTCGCGGAGAACAGCGCCCATGTGCACCCCATCGAGCTCCAGGGCGACGCCATCTGTGTGTCCGCCGAGGCGGTCCTCGCCTTCGACGAGTCGCTTCAGCACGAGGTCCGCCGTATCGAGGGCCACGGCATCCCCGGTGGCGCCCTGTTCACCATGCAGTTCCAGGGGACCGGCACCCTCGTCGTCAAGACCCAGGGCACCCCGGTCGTCCTGCCGGTCACCCCGACCACCTTCGCCGACGCCAACGCCATCGTGGCCTGGTCCGCCGCCTCGCAGGTGATCATTTCCAGCCAGGTGAGCCTGCGCCGGCACGCCTACCCGGGCCACTCCGGCGAGACCGTGAACCTCCAGTTCCGCGGCGCGCCCGGCAACTTCATCGTCGTCCAGCCCTACGAGGTCTGAGGGAGCCCGCACGTCATGAACCAGCAGCAGCTGTCGGGCTATGTCCCGACCCCGCCCGCCGCCCGTATGGAGAACCACGGCAGCGCCATGGTGAAGATCGCCATGCAGAGCGGCCAGGACGTCTTCGCACGCACCGGCTCGATGGTCGCCTACGAAGGCTTCGTCCAGTACGAGCCGAACCCGCCGGCCGTGCGCCAGATGGCCTCCCAGTGGCTCACCGGCGAAGGTGCGCCCCTGATGAAGTGCTCCGGCGACGGTCTGCTCTACCTCGCCGACTACGGCGCCGACGTCGTCTGCATCAACCTCAACGACGACGCGCTCTCCGTCAACGGCACCAACCTCCTCGCTCTCGACGCCCATCTCCAGTGGGGCGTCCAGCGGGTCAAGGGCATGGCGAAGTTCGCCGGCCAGGGACTCTTCAACGTCCAGATCTCGGGCACCGGCTGGGTCGCCCTGACCTCCCGGGGCACGCCCGTCGTCGTCGACTGCGGCCGCGGCGAGGACGAGACCTATGTGGACCCGGACGCCCTCGTCGCCTGGTCGACCCATCTGAAGATGAAGGGCAAGCGCAGCTTCAAGGCGTCCTCGATGATCGGGCGCGGCAGCGGCGAGGCGTACCAACTGGGCTTCTCCGGCCAGGGTTTCGTCGTCGTCCAGCCCAGCGAGGACAGCACCGACCGGCTCCGGGCCCGGGGCTGAGGGGGAGGACCGAACACGCCATGCAGAGTCCGCTTTTCGCCTTCACCGAGGCACAGACCCAGGACCGCTACGCCCTGCAGAACAGCCAGCTGCTGCGCGTCGCCCTCCAGGGCCACGAGGACGTGCTCGCCCGTAAGGGCACGATGGTCGCCTATCAGGGGCTGCTCGAATTCGACGGCAACTACCAGACGCCGGGCCAGCACCGGACCCGCGCGCACTCCGGTGAGGGCCTCGATCTGATGCGCGTCTCCGGGCAGGGCACGGTCTATCTGGCCAACCTCGGCCAGTACGTCCATGTCGTCGACGTCGACCACGACGGCCTGACCGTCGACAGCAGCTACGTCCTCGCGCTGGACTCCGGCCTCCACTGGGAGGTCGTCTCCGTCGACAGCCAGTACGGCATCTCCGGCACCGGCAAGTACCAGCTCAACATCTCCGGACGGGGCAAGGTCGCCCTGATGACCTCCGGCCAGCCGCTGATGTTGCAGGTCACGCCGGACAAGTACGTCAACGCCGACGCCGACGCGGTGGTCGCCTGGTCCGCTTCGCTGCGTGTCCAGATGCAGGCGCAGACGCACTCCTCGGGAGTGTTCCGCCGGCGCGGCAACACCGGGGAGGGCTGGGAACTGAGCTTCCTCGGCCAGGGCTACGCACTGGTCCAGCCCAGCGAGCTGCTGCCGCCGCAGAACGCCGTCATCGGCTCCGGTGTGGCCGCCCAGTTCGGCATGGGCCAGCAGGGCGCCCGGGGACAGAACCAGGGCAACATCTTCACCAACTGAGCCCGCCGGCTTAGCGCTGCCACACCTCCGGCGCCCGCCCCCGGGAAGGGACGGGCGCCGGAAGGTGTGTGCTGCTGTCTAGAGCAGCGCGCGGGTGCGCTCCACCAGGCGCGCCACCGACGCATCGGCGACGCCGGGCACCTCGTCGTACGCGAACCACCGCAGGTCCAGCGACTCGTCGCTGATCTCCGCCACCGCGCCCGCGGGCGCCAGCGCCGCATACTGCACGTCCAAATGCCAGGCGCAGGGCGTGTGATGACGGTCCAGCCGCACCGGGCCGCCGGGCAGCAGCGTCAGCCCCTGCGCGATCCCGGACTCCTCACGCGCCTCCCGCAGGGCCGCATCGGCCAGCGAGGCGTCCTCCGGCTCGCAGTGGCCGCCCATCTGGAGCCACATCTTCAGCTTGCGGTGCAGCGTGAGCAGCACCCGCCCGCCGGCCGGATCGATCACCAGCGCGCTGGCCGTGAGGTGCCCGTCCTTGCAGGGCTTCCACATGCCGTCCTGATGGGCGGCGAGGTGATCCAGATACGTCAGCCGCAGCTGTTCCTGGTCGGGGGCCGGCGCGGGCCACTCCTTGAGCACCCGCGCCGCGTCCTCGTGCAGACTCACTTGTCGCCGTCGCCCTTGCTCTCGCCGGGGGTCTCGTCCGGGCCGTCGCTCTCCCGGGCGGGCTTGCCCAGATCCGGCTTGCCGCCACTCGCGGCCTCGCCGAGCATCTTGTCGAGCTCGGAGAAGTCCGGCTGCTCGTGGTGCACGAACCCGTCCGGGTCGTCCAGATCGGCCGCCGTCGGCAGCATGTCCGGGTGCTCCCACAGGCCGTCGCGGCCCTCCAGGCCCCGCGCGTCCGTCAGCGACGCCCACAGCCGCGAGGCGTCCCGCAGCCGCCGCGGACGCAGCTGGAGACCGATCAGCGTCGAGAACGTCTGCTCGGCGGGGCCACCGCTCGCCCGGCGCCGCCGCAGCGTCTCCCGGAGCTTGTCCGCCGACGGCAGATGCGGCTTGGCGGCGGCGTGCACCACCGCGTCCACCCAGCCCTCGACGAGCGCCAGCGCGGTCTCCAGACGGGCCAGTGCCGCCTTCTGCTCCGGGGTGTCCTCGGGCTGGAACATGCCCTGCTGAAGGGCGTTCTGGAGCTCCTCGGGGTGCTGCGGATCGATCTGGCCGACCACGTCCTCCAGCTTGGTCGTGTCGACCTTGATCCCGCGCGCATAGCCCTCGACGGCACCGAACAGATGCGAGCGCAGCCACGGCACATGGGCGAAGAGCCGCTGGTGGGCGGCCTCGCGCAGCGCCAGATACAGCCGCACTTCCTCTTCCGGGACGCCCAGGCCCGCGCCGAACGTGGTGATGTTCCCCGGCAGCAGCGCCGCCTTGCCGGCCGGGCCCAGAGGCAGCCCGATGTCCGTCGAACCGACGACCTCGCCGGCCAGTACGCCCAGCGCCTGGCCGATCTGGGTGCCGAACATCGCGCCGCCCATGGAGCGCATCATCCCGAGCAGCGGGCCCGCCATGGCCTGCATCTCCCCGGGCAGCACATCGCCCATGGCCGCCCCGACGCGCTCGGCGAGCGGGTTGACCAGGTCCTTCCACACCGGGAGGGTCTCCTCGACCCATTCGGCGCGGCTCCAGGCCACCACCGAGCCGGAACCCGACGGCAGCGACGTCACACCGTCCAGCCACAGGTCCGCCAGCCGCACGGCCTCCTCGACCGCGCTGCGCTCACCCGGCGACAGGCTCGCGTCCTTGCTGCCGTCCTCGGCGCCCTGCGCGACGGTCTGCCGCGCGATGTCCTTGGCCATGTCCCAGTTCACCGGGCCGCCCTCGTAGGAGAGCATCTGCCCGAGCTTCTGGAAGGCGGCTCCCAGGTCTCCAGGGTTCATCTCGCCACCGGGGCCGCCCATGCCGCCGAAGAGCGCCGCGAACGGATTGTCCGCGCCGCCGCTCCCGCCGCCGAACCCGAAGGGGTCCGCGGGGCCCTGGCTACCTCCCTGGCCGCCCTTCTTCTTGCCGTTGTCGCCGTCCTCCGGCTCCTCCGGCGGAAGGCCGAATCCAAATGGGGTGTCACTCACGGGTTTCCTCGGCTCGTAGGGCCGCCGACCAGGTGGCCGACGGCGGCTGCCCGACATCACCTCCAGCGTAGACACCCGGACCGCTTCGGGGCTCGGTGCTTCGCTGTCCCGGTGGCTGCGGCAGGATGGACGCCACCTGGTGCGTACGCATGACCACACGTTCGCACTGAAGACAACCGCTGGAGACGCCCGGTGAGTTCCCCAGATCCGACCGTTCGCGCAGCGCGAAACGCTGCGGCACAGACCGAGAAGGCAGGAAACGGCGCAGACGGCACCACGGACCGGCCGCTGCGCCGGCCCGTCGTCGCCGTCACCGGAGCCGCGTCCGGGGTCGGGGCGCTGCTGACCCGCGCCCTGGTCGCATCCGACGAGGTCAAGGAGGTGGTGGCCATCGATGAGCGGCGCGGCGACGTCGCCGAGGCACACTGGCATGTCCTCGACGTCCGGGACCCCGCCATCGCCGACAAACTGCGCGGTGCGGATGTCGTCGTCCACCTGGCGCTCGACCTCGACCTGGAGACCGACGCCGCGGCCCGCACCGCCTACAACGTGCGCGGCACCCAGACCGTGCTCACCGCCGCCGCGGCCGCCGGCGTCCACCGGGTGGTGCTCTGCACCTCCGCCATGGTCTACGGGGCGCTGCCCGACAACGATGTGCCCCTGGCCGAGGACGCCGAGCTGCGCGCCACCGCGGACGCCACCGGTGTCGGCGACCTGCTGGAGATCGAGCACCTGGCGCACCGCGCGCCCCGCGCCCACCCCGGCCTGAACGTGACCGTGCTGCGCCCCGCCGTCCTGGTGGGCGGCACCGACACCGCGCTGACCCGCTACTTCGAATCGCCCCGCCTCCTGGTCGTCGCCGGATCCCGCCCCGCCTGGCAGTTCTGCCATGTCGAGGACCTGGTCAGCGCCCTGGAGCACGCCGCGCTGGAGAAGGTCGACGGTGAGCTGGCGGTGGGCTGCGACGGCTGGCTGGAGCAGGAGGAGGTCGAGGAGCTGTCCGGCATCCGTCGCATGGAGCTGCCGTCCTCGGTGGCCCTGGGCGCCGCGGCCCGGCTGCACCGGATCGGCCTGACCCCGTCGCCCGCCGGGGACCTCGCGTACACGATGCACCCGTGGGTGGTCAGCGGCAGCCGGCTGCACGACGCGGGCTGGCGGCCCCGCTGGACGAACGAGGAGGTGCTGGCCGAGCTCCTGGAAGAGGTCGCCGGACGGCACACCGTCGCCGGCCGCCGGCTCGGCCGCAAGGACGCCACGGCCGCGGGTGCCGCCGGTGCCACCGTCGCCCTCCTGGGCACCGCCGCACTGGTGCGGCGCGCCCGTAAGGCCCGCCGCCGCATCTGAGCCGCACCGGGGCCGCCGGGCTGGAGGAGTCTCCATACGGCGGCCCGGACGACCGGCGGAAACGGCCATTCCCGCGGCGCCCCCGGTTGCGGCACGATGGGGGCATGTCTGGCACGCCCTCCCCTTCGTCCCCCGGCCGCGACCACCCCGGTGAGCGGGCCGCGGCGGACCCGATCCGGCTCCTGGAGATCCGCGACACCCCGCTCTCCGTGGACGAGGTGTTCGCGGCCGTGGGAGACACGGCGGCCGGCGGCACGGCCCTGTTCGTGGGCACGGTCCGCTCGCACGACAACGGCGCCGACGTCGAGGGCCTGGGCTACTCCGCGCATCCGACGGCCGAGGCGGAGATGCGCCGGATCGCCGAGAAGGTGACCGCCGACTTCCCCGTCCGTGCGCTGGCCGCCGTCCACCGGGTGGGCGATCTGCGCATCGGCGATCTGGCCGTGGTCGTCGCGGTCTCCTGCCCGCACCGGGGCGAGGCGTTCGAGGCCTGCCGCAAACTGATCGACGACCTCAAGCACGAGGTACCGATCTGGAAGCACCAGGTGTTTTCCGACGGGACCGAGGAATGGGTGGGCGCTTAGCGCCGTCTTCGGGGACGGAGGCCGGGTAACGGGCGGGAGGGCCGGCGCATCACCCGTTTTTCGGGTGCGTAATCGCGCGTTCTCCGGGCAGTCGACACAACAGACGGGGCGGGGGCGTTGGTCCGGAGTCACGGGACGGTGAACTCCGAACGTGAGGCCGAACCGGTGCCATGTGTTCCGGTTGCGTAACCCGCCCCCTGGCATGAGCGTTGAGCCAGCAGATGGTTAATCTGCTTATTCGTCGATCGCGGTTGTACAAGGGGTTGGGAGGTCGCTGATGGGTGCGCTCCTCTGGTTGCTGATTCCGGTCGGCGCCGGGCTGATTGCCGCGGTGTGGAGCAGCTGGACCATGCGGAATCGCAAGACCGGGGACGTGGCAGAACTCGCGGGCTATGCCCGGTTCCGGGATGCCATGGAAAAGGAGCATTCCGTTTCCGAGCCCGCCTCGGATCCGGTCTGAGCCTTCGCCGTTTCTCTTCGGAAGCAAGCGCCACCCTCCGGGGTGGCGCTTTTCTGCGGGCGGGCGCCGGGCCCCGTACGGATGGCCCCGCGGGCCGGTTGTCATACCCGTCCCGTACTGTCGTTCCATGCCACGCCGCACCGCGACGCTGCTCGCCTCGATCCTGATGTTGATCGCGCTGCTCTGCGCAGGGGTGCTGATCCCCGTGCCGTACTCCGAGATGTCTCCGGGGCCCACGGTCAACACTCTTGGTGATCACGACGGCGAGCCGGTGCTCCAGATCTCCCAGCGCAAGACCTATCCGACGACGGGTCATCTCAACATGACCACCGTCCGCGTCACCGGCCCCGACTACCGCATGAACCTCTTCGAGGCGGTGTACGGCTGGCTCGGCCACGACAACGCCGTGGTGCCGCACAAGACGCTCTACCCCGAGGGGCAGACGGCCGAGCAGGCCGACCAGGAGAACGCCGAGGAGTTCAGCCAGTCCCAGGAGAGCGCCAAGGCCGCCGCCCTCAAGCAGCTGCACCTCCCGGTCGCCGCCCAGACCGTCGTCGGCTCCGTCGTCAAGGACAAGCCAGCCGACGGCCGGCTGCACGCGGGCGATGTGATCAAGGCCGTGGACGGCACGGCGGTCAAGCAGACCGGCGACGTCGCCAAGCTCGTCACCCGGCACAAGCCGGGCGAGAAGGTCGTCTTCACGATCATCCCCGCCAAGGAGGCCGCGGCGGCGGAGAAGCAGGGCAAGAAGGCCGTGACCGGCGCGAAGCAGATCACGATCAGCACGCAGAAGGCGGACGACGGCCGCGCCATCGTGGGCATTCAGGCCGGTGTGGACCACACCTTCCCGTTCCCCATCGACGTCAAGCTGGCCGATGTCGGCGGCCCGAGTGCCGGGCTGATGTTCGCGCTCGGCATCGTCGACAAGCTCACGCCCGGGGACATGACCGGCGGCAAATTCGTGGCCGGTACGGGCACCATCGACGACAAGGGCAAGGTCGGCCCGATCGGTGGCATCGCGATGAAGACGGTCGGTGCGCGCGACAAGGGCGCGGAGTTCTTCCTGACGCCCAAGGAGAACTGCGCCGCGGCGGCCAAGGACACCCCGAAGGGGCTGACCCTGGTCAAGGTCGGCACCATAGGCGACGCCGTCAAGGCGCTGGAAAAGATCCGCAAGGGCGACGCCGCCGGGCTGCCGAGCTGCGGCCCGGCAGGCCGGTCCTAGGGCGACCCGCCCCAGGCCCCGGAAGCCGGACGTGCGCCGTCCGCCCCGGGGCCCGAAGGGCCGTGGTCAGGCCTCGAAGGTCGCGGCCAGCGCTTCCGCGAGGCCCGGCACCAGTGCCGAGCCGGTGAGGACCTCGGACGTGGAGTCCTTCTCGCGCAGCCGCAGTGCCGACTCACGGCGGCCGTCCCGCAGCACGGCCACCGTCATCCGGACCTCCTGGCGGTCCGGGTGCTCGGCGACCCACTTGGCGAGCTGCGCCTCGTCCATGCCCGCGGGCTCGGAGTCCTCGGCGGACGGCGGCAGCATCAGCCGCTCCACGGTCAGCGCACAGCCGGTGACGGCCTCCGGCCAGGCGATGGTGGCCAGGAACTCGTCCAGCGGGACGCCCGCCGGGATCTCGTCCTGCTCCACGGGGGTCAGGGACGTGGTGGTGGAGTCGTCGATACCGAGCTGGGCGGCGAGCGAGGGCTCCTGCGCCCGCAGCTTGGCGGTGTCGACGAGGGCGAACAGTCGGGCCGGCTGATCCCAGCCGAGCCCGGCGCTGTACTCGTCGATCTCGAGTACCGCGCGGGTCAGGGGGTCGGCGGCGAGGGGGGTGCCGTCAACGGGGAGGTTGGTCATGCTCAACATCGTGCCTTGTGTACCCCGGAAAGCGGGAACTGAGTAAAGCCTTCGTAAGTTGCATCGGTGGGTCCTACTATCGCCGGGCCTGCTCCACACGACAGCGAACTTCGAGGTGCGCACCTTGGCTTTCCAGATGCCGGACCGCGGCGGAGGCCCGACAGGGCCACGGATCAGAGTCGGCCGACCATCGCGGCGGATCCGGACCCTGCTCATGACATTGGGTGTGCTGGCCGTCCTGGCCATGCTCTTCGTGATGTTTGCAGGGTTTTGGACGGATTGGCTCTGGTATCGATCGGTCAAGTACTCCTCGGTCTTCACGACCACCCTGCTGACCAAGATCGGTCTGTTCTTCGCCTTCGGCGTGGTGATGGCCGTGGCCGTCGGCGTCAACATCTGGCTGGCGCACCGGCTGCGGCCGCCGCTGAGCGCGATGTCCATGGAGCAGCAGAGCCTGGACCGCTACCGGATGAGCATCGCGCCGTTCAAGAAGTGGGCGCTGATCGCGATCACGGCGGTGATCGGGCTGATCGCCGGTGCCTCCGCCTCCGGTGAGTGGCGCACCTGGCTCCAGTGGGTCAACGGCGTCCCCTTCGGCAAGAAGGACCCGCAGTTCGGGATGGACGTCGCGTTCTACGCCTTCGATCTGCCCTGGTACCGCTTCCTGTTGAGCTTCGGCTTCGCCTGCGCGGTGCTGTGTCTGGTCGCCGCGGCGCTGACGCACTACCTCTACGGCGGGCTGCGGCTGACCAGCCCCGGTTCGCGGGCGACGGCGGCGGCGACCGGCCATCTGTCGGTGCTGCTGGGCATCTTCGTCTCGCTCAAGGCGATCGCGTACTGGCTCGACCGGTACGGCCTCGCGGTGAAGTCCAGCGGCCTGAAGTCGGCCGACAACTGGACGGGCCTGCGGTATGTCGACGCCAACGCCTATCTCCCGGCGAAGACCATCCTGTTCTTCATCGCGGCGATCTGTGCGGTGCTGTTCTTCGCCACCCTCTGGCGGCGGACCTGGCAGCTGCCGGTGATCGGCTTCGGCCTGATGGTGCTCTCGGCGGTCCTCATCGGCGGGCTGTATCCGGCGATCGTGCAGAAGTTCCAGGTCCAGCCGAACGAGCAGGCCAAGGAAGCCCCGTACATCAAGCAGAACATCAAGGCGACCCGCGACGCGTACGACATCCAGGATTCCGAGGTCACGCCGTACAAGGGCGACTATCAGTTCACCGGCAAGGCGGACAGCCAGCGGCTGCGCGACAACGCCGACACCACGGCCAGCATGCGGCTGCTCGACCCGAACGTGGTCTCGCCGGCCTTCCAGCAACAGCAGCAGGTGCGGGGCTACTACCAGTTCCCCTCCACCCTGGACGTCGACCGCTACAAGGACAAGGACGGCGCCGAGCAGGACACCGTCATCGGTCTGCGTGAGCTGAACATCGCCGGTATCCCCGAGCGCAACTGGATCAACGACCACTTCAAGTACACCCACGGCTACGGCGCGGTCGCCGCCAAGGGGACGGAGGCCGCCGACGGCGGCGGTCCGAAGTACACGGAGTCGGATCTGCCGGCCAAGGGACAGCTCGGCACATACCAGCAGCGGGTCTACTACGGCGAGAAGACCTCGCAGTACTCCATCGTCGGCGGTCCGCAGAAGGAACTGGACTACTCCGACGACAGCGGCGAGAAGAGCTACAGCTACCAGGGCAAGAGCGGCGTCAACCTCGGCAACCCGGTCAACCGTGCCGCGTACGCGGTCGCGTTCGGGGAGCCGCAGATCCTCTACTCCGGCGCGATCGGCGACGGCTCGCGGATCCTGTACAACCGCACGCCCAAGGAGCGCGTCGAATCCGTCGCCCCCTGGCTGACCATCGACGGCGACGCCTATCCGGCGGTCATCGACGGCCGGATCAAGTGGATCGTGGACGCCTACACCACCAGCAACGGCTACCCGTACGCCTCGCGCACCACGCTCGGGGACAGCACGGCCGATTCGCTCACCGACGGCCAGCGGGCGGTGGTGGCCCAGCAGAACCAGGTCAACTACATCCGCAACTCCGTCAAGGCGACGGTGGATGCCTACGACGGTTCGGTGAAGCTCTACCAGTGGGACGAGCAGGACCCGGTCCTCAAGACCTGGATGAAGTCCTTCCCCGGCTCGGTCGAGAAGAAGAGCGCCATAAGCCCGGCGCTCAAGGAGCATCTGCGCTACCCGCAGGACCTCTTCAAGGTGCAGCGCCAGCTGCTGACCACGTACCACGTCACGGACCCCGGCACCTTCTACACCGGCTCCGAGCGCTGGCAGATCCCGAACGACCCGACGACCAAGTCGGGCAACGCGGTGCCGCCGTACTACCTGAGCATGAAGATGCCGGACCAGAAGAACCGCGCGTTCTCGCTGACGACGACCTTCACGCCCAACAAGCGCGACAACCTCGGTGCGTTCATGGCCGTCGACGCCAATGCGACCAGCGGCGACTACGGCAAGATCAGGTTGCTGAAGCTGCCGTCGGAGACGCCGGTGCCCGGCCCGCAGCTGGTGCAGTCGAAGTTCAACTCCGATCCGGTGATCGCCAATGAGCTGAACATCCTCAAGAAGTTCGGCGACTCGGAGATCGAGTACGGCAATCTGCTGACCGTGCCGCTGGACGGCGGACTGCTCTATGTCGAACCGGTGTATCTGCGCGGTGCCAACACGAACTACCCGCTTCTGAAGAAGGTGTTGGTCAGCTACGGCGACAGCAAGCCCGTTCTGGAGGACTCCCTCAAGGACGCGCTGGATGTGGTCTTCGGAAAGAAGGCGCCCAGTACGGGCACGGAGCAGCCGCCGGGCGGCGGCGACACCGGGCAGCCACCGTCCGACCAGACGGTGCAGCAGGCCCTCGCCGATGCGCAGAAGGCCTACGAGGAGGGCGAGAAGGCGCGCACCTCGGGCGACTGGGCCGGTTACGGCGAGGCCCAGAAGAAGCTGAAGGCGGCGCTGGACCGGGCGGCGAAGGCGTCCGAGAAGGGCGGCAAGCCGGGCAGCTGAGCCGGCCGCCCGCCTCTCCGGGCCCGGGGGGGGGGGGGGGGGGGGGGGGGGGGGGGGGGGGGGGGGGGGGGGGGGGGGGGGGGGGGGGGAGGGGGGGGGGGGGAGGGGAGGGAGATGGAAGAAGG
>NZ_JBVHZH010000027.1:30525-116018 GCF_055574515.1 Streptomyces sp. NPDC029466 | reverse complement strand
CCCCCCCCCCCCCCCCCCCCCCCCCCCCCCCCCCCCCCCCCCCCCCCCCCCCCCCCCCCCCCCCCCCCCCCCCCCCCCCCCCCCCCCCCCCCCACACCATCGTCGGGTCAAGCGGTGGCACGGAACGGGGCGGGGACAGGCGTGAGCGGTACGGGTGATGTGAGATTCGAGTGCGGGAAGGTGGCTCTGGTACGGGCCGCGGCCCTCCCACTGCCCTCGGACGATCCCCCGGCCTCCGAGTCCCGGCCGTCCGGTGAGGTCGCGGACGAAGAAGCCCGGCTGCGCGGTCAGATTGCGCAACTCGCCGCCGAACCACGGCTCATGACGGCGGTGAGCCTGGCCAGCGGGAGCCTGGCGGACGAGGTGGAACGCGCCGTCGCCGGGAAACCGCTCCGGCTCAAGTCGCTGCGCCGTATCGCGCTGTCGCTGACGAAGTACCGCTCACGGATGTCCCACCGCCCGACCCCGTTCGGCTTGTTCGCCGGGGTCGGTCTCGCCGGATTCGGCCCGGCACCCGCCCGGGAACCGCTCGGTGGCGGACGCACCGTGACCCGGCCGGACGCGGCCTGGCTGGACGGCGTACTGGAGTCGCTGCGCGATGTCCCCGCCGTACTGGAGCGCTCGCGGCTCACGGCCAACAACCTGCACACCGTCCGGGACGGCCGGCTAGTGCTCGTCGACCACCACGACCCCACCGGGCAACGCCAGTTGGCGGGGTCGGTGCGCCACACCCGGGTGGTCCGGCACCTCTTGGCGGCCGCGACGCGGCCCACGCCGTTTCCCCGGCTGGTGGAAGAGGGCCGGCGAGCGTTCCCGCACGCGCCCGAAGGCGCGGTCGAGGGCAGCATCACCCAGCTCGTGCGCGGCCACTTCCTGCTGACCGACCTGACACCGCCGCCCGACTGCACCGCCCCCCTCGGCCACATACGCGATCGGCTGCACGGGGTCGACCACCCCATCGCGCATGAACTGTGCGCGATCCACGGCGAGTTGGCATCCCTGGACACCTCGCCGCCGAACGACCGGCGGGCCCGGCTGACCGCGGTCTCCGCACGGATGCGGGCGCTGGAGCCGGCGTCCGACGTGCTCCAGACCGACCTGTCCCTGGAGCTACAGCTGACCCTGCCGCCGGAAGTGGCCCGGGAAGCGGAACAGGCCGCGACGGTGCTGTGGCGGACCTCCCCCGTACACCACGGCACTCCGCATCTGCGCGACTACCACCTGGCCTTCCTCGAAAAGTACGGCACCGACCGTGCGGTGCCGGTCCTGGAACTGCTCGACGAAGCCCGCGGGTTGGGGCTGCCCGGCGCCTACCGGCAGCCCGGGGCCGGGCCCTCCCCCGAGTCCGGGGAGCGCGACCGGGTCCTCGGCGAGCTGTTGATGGACGCGGCGCGGCGCGGCGTACGGGAAGTGGTGCTGGACGAGGAGACCGTGCGCGCCCTGGAACCGGCGGAGCGCCGGCCGGCCCCGCTGAGCATGGAGGTGGGCGCCGAGCTGGTGGCACCGGACTGGGCGGCCCTGTGCGCCGGGGACTTTCATCTGGTGCTCGCGCCGCAGGCGGTGTCGCCGCTGGCGGGGGCGATGTTCAGCCGATTCGCGCCGGTATTCGGCCCCTCGGGCACGCGGGTTCAGGAGCTGGCGCTGCACGCGGAGCAGAGCGCACCGGACGGCGAGATCCCGGCCTGTCTCGCCTACCGGCCCAGGGTGGCGCGTTCCGCCAATGTCTCCGCCGTACCGCAGTGGCTCTCCCATCGCATCCCCTTGGGTGTCGGCCCCGCCGCAGCGGAGACGGCGCACGATCTGCGCCTGGAGAACCTCGCGGTCCACGCGGACCGGGACGGCCTCCGGCTCGTCGACGGCACGACCGGCCGCAGGGTGCGCCCGCTGTCGTACTCGATGCTCAACCCGGCCAACGGCCATCTTCCGTACGTGGCCCGGTTCCTGCTGGAGCTCGGGCAGGAGGGCCGGTCCTTCTGCGCGCCGTGGAGCTGGGGACGCTGGGCCTCGGCTCCCGCGCTGCCGCGGGTGCGCCACGGCCGGACCGTGCTCTCCCCGGCGCGCTGGCTGCCGGACCGGGCGCTGCGCGCGGCGGCCGGCCAAGGGGATGAGGAGTGGGGAGAGCAGGTCGGGCAGTGGCGGCAGCGCTGGGATGTGCCTCGACGGGTGCTGCTCGCCAGGGCCGATCACCGGGTCGCGGTCGACCTCGACGACCCGCTGGATCTCCCGGTGTTGCGGGACGAGGTGCGGCGGGCGGCCGGTCTGACGCTGGTGGAGCAGTGCGGAGGCCGGGCGGAACGGCAGTGGTTCGGGAGCGCTGAGGGCCCTCATGCCGCCGAGTTCGTCTTTCCCGTCTTCGCCCGGCCCGCGGGCCGGGGAGCCGCGCCCGGCACCCGGCAGGCCCGCCCTGCCGCGGCGCCGGTCCCGCTCCCGCTGGACGACCCGGACGGCGGCCGCGGCGCGCGCACCCATCTGCCCGGCGGCGAGTGGCTCTACGCGAAGCTCTATGTGCCCCCGGCCCGCCAGCCGGAGGTGCTGGCCCGTCATCTCGGCGCGCTGACCGACCCCGAGCTGCTGCGCAGAGCGGGCGCCGACCGCTGGTTCTTCCTCCGCTACGAGGACCCGGCACCGCACATCCGGCTGCGCTTCCACGGCACGCCGGAGTCCCTGTGGCCGGTGCTGCTGCCCGCGCTGCACTCCTGGGCGCGGGAGCGGACGGCGGCGGGGCTGCTCGGGTCGGTGGGCCTGGACACCTACGAGCCCGAGGTCGAGCGGTACGGCGGACCGGCCGCCCTCGGGCACGCCGAGCGCGTCTTCCACGCCGACAGCGAGTCCGTCGTCACGCTGCTGGCCATGGCCCCCGACCAGCTGGGCGATCCCGCGCTGCCGGCCGCGCTGGGCATCCTCGACATCCTCACCCGTCTCGGCTCCCCGGAGGAGGCGCTCGACTGGCTCAGCACCCCGTCGGTGCTGGAGCGCCGGGGAGAGGTCCCGCGGTCCCGGAAACAGGAGGTCGCCGCGCTGCTGGACGCGCACGCCCGGCCCCGGCCGCCGGCCGCGGCGGACGGTTGGGGCGTGGGGTGGAGCACCCGCGGCCCGGCGCTGGCCGGTCTGCGCGAGGTGCTGTCCGCCGCTGCGACGGACCGCGACCGGACGGCACGCATCGCGCTGAGCCTGGCCCATATGCACTGCAACCGGCTGCTCGGCCCACGTCCCGAGCTGGAACGGACGGCGCAGGTGACGGCCCGTGAGGCGCTGGCGTGGTGGCTCGGACGGCGGAACAGCCGATGACCGCGCCCCTCGCACTGTGCGATGCCGCCTCGGACCTCGCGTACCGCGTCGCCGATCTGCTGAGCTCGCCGAAGCAGGTGGCCGGTACGGCGCACCAGGCGCTCGCCGCGCTGCCGCCGGAACTGTCGCAGCCCGCCTGGCAGCCCGCGTCACTGCTGATGGGGCACCCGGGCATCGCGCTGCTGCACACCAGGTGCGCCCGGAGCGACGCCCGGTATGCGGCGATCGGGCACGCCCATCTCGCGGCGGCCGTCGCGGCAACCACCGACGCCGGTCCGGCTACGGTCGGCGATCTGCTGCTGCCGGCACGGCTGCACGCCGACGCGCACGGCGGCTACACGCGGCTGCTGGCGCGCTGCGCCGAGGTGCACGCCACCTACGTGCGGGCCCATGTCGCCCGGCTGGAGGCCCGGCGGCAGGCGGCCGGTCCGGGGCTGGCGGCCGACGACTACGACGTGATCTCGGGCCTGGCGGGCGAGGGCCGTGGCCTCCTGCTGGCGGCCGACCACGGCGACGAGCGGTGCGCGCAGGCACTCCACGACGTCCTCACCTATCTGGTCCGGATGACGCATCCCGTGCGGCCCCCGGAGGCCGGCGGAAGCCAGGTGCCGGGGTGGTGGTGCGCCCCCGACCGCTACCTCCTCCCCCGGGACCGCGAGGAGTACCCGAAGGGCGACCTCAACGTCGGTGTCGCGCACGGGATTTGCGGGCCGCTGGCCCTGATGTCGCTGGCGCACCGGTCCGGACACCGGGTGCCGGGGATGGCGGACGCCCTCCGCCGGATGGCCGACTGGGTGGTCAGCGTGGGGGACACGGACGACCTGGGCATGCGGTGGCCCGGTCGCGTCGCCCCTGCGGAGGCCGCCGGAGAGCCTGCCCACCCGTCCCAGGAACTCCGGCCGCTACGGGAGACTGGGGCGAGGAGCCGGCCGGGGTGGTGTTACGGGACAGCCGGGATCGCCTGGTCGCTGTATCTGGCCGGACGGGCACTCGATGACCGTCGGCTGACGGCCTTGGCGCAGGACGCGGTCGGTGGCCTGGTGCGCCGCCCGCTCGATGCCGCGGTGTCCACCGCCCCGGGCTTCTGCCATGGCCGTGCGGGCGTCCTGCACACCGTCAGCCGGATGGCCGTCGCCACGGGACGCACGGAGTGGTGGGCGAGGGCGGACGCTCTGGCCCGGGAGCTCATGGCGGAGTGCGATCCCCGAACCCCCTTTGGCTACCGTCAGGTGGTGCCACCCGCCCCCGGGTCGGGCTCCGCACCGCACCGGGTGCACCACCCCGGGCTGCTGGACGGCGCCGCCGGGATCGCCCTCGTCCTGGCCGATTACGCCGACGCCCGCCGGGGAGTCGCCATGGCTGAGGTGAACGGCTGGGACGCGGCGTTCCTGATGGGGTGACGGGCCGCTCGTCGCGCGAGGGGGCGGCTGGGGTGACGGACCGCTCGTCGTGCGAGGGGGCGGCTGGGGTGACGGACCGCTCGTCGTGCGGGCGGCGGCTGGGGGGTCGGCCGGTGACATGGCACGGCCCGGGTGCCCGGGCTGGTTCAGAATCCTGCGGGTGTCGGCCGGATCTCGAAGCCCGTCAGCCCCTCCGGCTCCTCTTCCCGTACGGAGACCGCGTCGACGGTGGCCAGGGGCGGACCCTGGTGCGCCCAGTCCACGAGCTGCTGCACGCGCTCCGGCTCGCCCTCGTACACGGCCTCCACCGTCCCGTCCGGGAGGTTCCGCACCCAGCCGGCCACCCCCAGCCCGTCGGCCGTGCGCCGGCAGGTGTCGCGGAAGAACACACCGTGCACGTCTCCGGAGACCACCACCCGTCTGCGGATCATCCGTGTCTCACCTCGTCACCTCGTTCGCCCGGCCCGGCCGTCCGAGCGCAGATATATCCCGGCCCCACGGTCACCGGACGGCGCCACGCCCGGACGGCGCACGGCTCACGGTGCGGCCGAGGGCCGTGGCGGCACGGGCGAAGGTGGCGGCATCGCGCACGGCCGCACCGCCCGGATCGTTGTTGAAGTAGGTGTAGACGTCGGCCCGGTCCGGCCAGGTGTCGGCGATCCGCCGGGCCCAGGTGGTGAGCGCCTGCCTGCCGTAGCGCGGCCAGGGTTCCGCGCGGCCCTCGTGGAAGCGCAGATACCCCCAGTCGGTGGTCCGCCACAGGGGCGTCACGGGCCGGGAACCCCGGTCCGCCCAGCACAGCGCGGCGCCCCGCCGCTCCAGCACCGTACGGACCTCCGCGGTCCACCACGACGGGTGGCGGGGCTCGACGGCGACCCGGGTACCGGCAGGAAAGCAGCTGAGGCAGTCGTCCAGCAGGCCGGCGTCCGCCTTCAGTGTGGGCGGCAGCTGGAGCAGCACGGGCCCGAGCCGGGGGCCGAGGGCGGCGGCTCGCGACATCAGCCGCCCGACCGGTTCCTGCGGCTCGCGCAGCCGCTTGATGTGGGTCAGATAGCGGCTTGCCTTCACGGCCATCACGAACCCGTCGGGGGTCCGGTCCCGCCAGTCCGCGAAGGTCTTCTCCTCCGGCAGCCGGTAGAAGGCGGCGTTGCTCTCGACGGTGGCGAAGTGCCGCGCGTACTCCTCCAGCCACAGTCGCTGCGGCCGGTCCTGCGGGTAGAGGACCTCGCGCCAGTCCTTGTACTGCCAGCCGGAGGTTCCGACGAGGACGGTCATATCCGCATGCCTGCCCGGTCCGGGGCGCGGCATATCAGCCACCGGCCATGAGTCACCGGGCATCAGGCACCGGGCATCAGAGACCGGGCATTTCGCGGGCCTCCTGTCCCGGGGCGGGTCCGCACGGCAACGAGGCGCCCGGCGGCACCCAGCGGTAACACCCGCCCGCCTCCTCGTCGAGCCAGCCGTTGACGCTGTGCAGGCCCCGCTCGTTGATCTGCGCGTCATGGATGCCGTAGGCCCGCTCCGGCTTGACCGCCCGGACGAAGTCGATGGCCTCGGACGTACGCAGCCACGACGCCTGCACGGGCACGAACAGCGTCTCCACCGGCCTGCCGGGCGCATGGAGCGAGTCGCCGGGGTGGTAGACGCGCTCGTCGATCAGATAGCCGAGGTTGGCGCAGTCCGGGAGGTCACCGTAGATCCGGGCATGCCGGCCGCCGTGCGCGGTGATGTGGAAGCCCGCCGCGCTGAACTCCTCGTCCGGTTCCACCTCGATGACGTCCAGGAGGCCGCCGAAGTCCGCGCCCCTGGGTGCGTAAACCGGCGCGCCGAGCCCTTTGAGCCGCAGCACATCGGCATGGTCGGCATGGTCGTGCGTCACCAGGATCGCGTCGGCACCGTGCAGCGCCCGCGCCTCGCTCCAGATACCGGGGTCGATGACCAGTGTCCCGCCCCCCGGGCGCGCCAACCGGACACAGGAGTGGGTGTACTTGGTGAGGCGCATCCTGGGGAGAGTACGCGGCCGGGGTACGGACGTCGACCCTCCGCAGCGGCCGTGCGGCAGGGGTCCAAGGCATCGCCGGGCGACCGGAGTTGACCTGGATGGGACTCCTTTTACATCATCCTGTCCGCCACATTGACGCTCCGGTAGGCGACCTGTCGCGGTGTCAGGGTGAGCGTGAGCCGGTGCCTGGCGGGGGCCGACACCTTCCCCGTGCCGGCGTCCGTCACCACCCAGGTGCGGACACCCGATCGTGCCCGGGGGTCACGCTCCAGCTCGACGGTGAATTCCAGCTCGATCGGTCCCATGTCGAACTGGAGGTCACCGCCGTCGAACGATTCGGTGGCCGCGCGCAGATCATCGCGTACGGCCTGCACCGCTTCGGTGAGGTCAATCCGGTTCAAGTCCATGCTCCGCTGCTCTCTGTGTGGCTGTGCGACGTGGTCGGCGGGTTCAACACGACTGATCTCCACATGCGCCGGGATGCCGACCAGTCCCGAGGTGGCCGAGTACGCATCGGCCTCCGCCGCCAGGTGATAGGCGGACAGCGCTTCGCCCGCGACCTCCCCGGTCTCCCCCTCTCCTCCCGCCAGTACGGCGTGCAACTGCTGGGCCCGGCTCCGCTCCGCCGCCAGCGCCGTCTTGCCCCCTGCCGAGAGCTGGTCATACATCGCGAGGGACTCTTCCAGGGGGACCAGGGCCTGCTCCCACTCGGCGCCGGAGGCCAGCAGGGTGGCGAGGTTGTGCAGACCACGGGCCAGCTCCGGCGCCACGCTCGGGTCGTCCTCGTACAGCTGCCGGTAGCCGGTGATGGCGAGGTGCGAGGCGCCGACGGCCTCCGCCGTGCGGCCCGACGAGCCGAGGATCAGGGCGAGGCATTCCAGCGCGTTGCAGCGCAGCCGCAGCGCGGGCGGCCGGAGAGGCGCCGGCAGGACGTCGCTGAGCGCGATGCACTCCTGGAGCACATCGACCGCCTCCTCGGCCGCCCCGAGCTCGGCCAGACAGAGCCCCAGCTGAAGCAGGGCGTGCGCCAGCCCGGTGCCGACGGAGTGGTAGCGGTCGAGGAGTGCCCGGTGAATCCCCACCGCTTCCTGCGCGATGAGGAGGGCTTCCTCTCCTTCACCGGTGGCCCGCAGCCGCTGACAGGCAGTCAGGAGCCGGTCCGCGAGCGGTGGGCCATAGGTCCGGAAGTCTTCCTCCGCCTGTACGCGGAGCCGGTCGAGCTCCCCGCTCCGCTTCCTATCCGGCGTGCTCATCGTCACCCCCCATTGCCATGGCTTGTTGCAGCAGCGTCAGCGCCAGCGCGGAATCGAAGATGTCCGCACTGCCCACCGGGGTGTGCCAGCTCATGAGTTTGGCCGGCCCGTCGCCCGGCGCGACCGCCGCCGCGGCCACGGCCTCGTCCGCCGCCGTCGGCGGGCGGACGACCGCGGGCTCCGGCACCGCAACGGGAACAGGAACAGGTACGGGAACAGGAACGGGATCGACGGCCGGCAGGCTCTTCACCAGCGCCAGCCGGCGGGCCCCTCCCATCGAGGCGATCAACGGCGCATGCCGCAGCTCCGCGGACACCATCGCCGCCTTCGTCCCGTCGAACACCGTTTCCAGATCACGCACTTCACCGGCCCTCGTGGCGGCCTTCAGTGTGGTGAGGAAGTGCCCCGTGAAGGCCGTGTGGTCCGCCCCGTCCGAGTCCTGGGACGGCTGGTTGGGGCCGCTGGAAGCGATGACGCAGACACCGTCGGCATGGTCGTCGGGCAGCTCCTCGTCGAGGGGGATCTCGACCTCGGGTGCGCTGAGGCACAGATCGCCCGCACCGCTCAGCAGTCCCGTGGCGACCCCGCTGAAGCAGCAGTCCAGGACGATGATCCGGATCGCGGCCGGGGAGCTCCGGACCAGCCGGCGGACCGTCTTGTACGCGAGCCCCGTGGTTTCGATCGAATCAGGACTCGACGACTGGGAGGCCAGATAGAGGTCGCCTTCGACTTTCCAGCCATGGCCGACGTAGTAGAGCAGCAGTACGTCGGTGGCGGACTCGGCCGCCCGCTTGATGGCGACCCGCATCCCCTCGCCCGTCCGCGGGTTGGAGACCATGCGGCACTTCTCGCGGGGAAAGCCTCCGCCGTCGGACGGTGCGAGCACACTGCGCAGCCCCGCCAGATTGTGGATCGCGGCCGGCACCTCGGGAAACTCGTGATCCTGGTACTCCGACACCCCGATCAGCAAGGCATACGAAGCGTCGAACCGCGGCAATCGTGCCAATGCTTCACTCTTCGTCGAGCTGCCGGATGACGCGGGCGATCTCCTCGGCGTCCGTCCCGCTCACCGTCACGGTCCGGCCGTTCCGCTCGAAACTCATGGCCAGCTGCGGGGCGTTCAGCTTCTTCCACTGGGCGACGGTGTAGCCCAGGGACCCCGCGCTGAATCCGGAGCTGACGACCAGCTGCACCAGATCGAGCACGAATCCCAGTTCACCCTCGACCGGCGCGGCACCGACCAGCCGCACCTCGGCGTGCCGCCGGGCGTCCGGTTCGTCGAGCAGCCATTGATGGAGGCTCGCGGCCAACTCCCCTGCGGCGTCGGCACCTTCACACCGAATCGTGATCTGCACAGCGCGCCTCCGGTCCGCGAGCGAATGTGGTCCGAGCATAGAGCCCGGACGTGCGCCCGTACGGCACTTTGCCCACTCCAGCGCCTCACCCCAGCGGGTGCGCCTCCGCCGCGTCCACGGGTGGCTCGCCCCCCGCTTCGTTGAAGGCCGTGAGTGCCTCGATGAGCGAGGCCCGCTGCGCGGGGGCGAGGCGTTCGACGATGGCGCTGATCTCGGCGCGGCGACGGGCGGTGACCTCCTCGACCGTGCGCCGCCCCTCGTCGGTGAGCTGGAGCAAGGTCTCGCGCCGGTTGTCGGGGTTGGCCTGACGGAGCGCCAGCCCTGCCGTGATGAGCCGGTCCACCATGCGCATCGCGGTCGACGGGGCGACCTGGAGGAGCTCGGCGAGGGTCACGAGCTTGGTGGCGCCTCGGGTGGAGAGCACCACCAGCATCCGCAACTGCGGCAGCGTCACCCGCTCCTCCACCTCGCCGAGTGACCGCGCGGACACCGCGACCAGCAGCCTCGACGCCGTGAGCACCGCTTGGGTCACCGCATCCACATCATCCATGCCCCTCGTGGGGGCCATGCGCTCCGCCATCTCCCCTTTTTACCGCCCGGAAACTTTCGGCGCCGTCAAGGGACGCCGGCAGCCGCGCGAGGAGCAGCCCGGGCCCTGGGCCCCCGTGCGCACGAGGGGCGGCATGCTAGCTCATCGTCACCGGCCGCCCGGGGGTTTTGCGCATCGTCGCTGAATCGAATTCTTTGCCCAATGCAAACGTTAGCGTGGCCGTGCCCCAGCAGCCCCATGGGCGACAGCGCTCCGGCAACCCTCGCGCGCAATCAGGAGGCACGATGAAATCTCATGCACGAAAAGCCCAGCCCACCGCGAGCCGTGGCCGCCTGATAGCCGCCGCGGTCGCTCTTGTCGCGGTCATCGCGAGCGTATCCGTGTGGCTCGCGCAGAGAAACAGCTCCGCCGACGAGTCACACTCGGCCCATCTGCCCGCCGCGAACGCGGCCCCGGCCGGGCCGCAGGGCGGCAATGCGGGCCCCCTCAGCGCTCTGGACAAGACCTTCCTCACCAAGGTCCGGCAGGCCGGGCTGTGGGAGATGCCGGCGGGCCGGCTCGCCCAGACGCACGCATCGAGCGAAGCCATCAAGCGCGCCGGAATGCACCTGCTGGAGGGGCACAGCAAACTCGACCAGCTGGCCCGTGAGGACTCCGAGGCACTGAGCGTGCCCATCCCCGACGAGGCCAGCGCCGAACAACAGGGCTGGGTCGACCAGTTGAAGGACGCCCGGGGCAAGGCGTTCGACCAGCTCTTCGTGGACCTGCTGCGCGCTTCGCACGGCAAGATCTTCATCACCATCGGCGAGGTGCGCGCCACCACCAAGAACACCCTGATCCGGCGACTGGCCACGCAGACCAACAACACCGTCCAGGACCACATGGACGTACTGGAGGACACCGGCCTGGTCACCGACGCGACCCTCGACGACGTCGCCTCGACCATCCCCAAGTGACCCTCCGCCGACGGGACATGGGCGCGGACCGGGAGGCCGCGCGCCCGCCGGGGGAGGTCAGTCGCCCCAGATCTTGCGGTACGCCTGGCGGTAGCCCTCGGAGTCCCAGGACAGTGCGCCGCCGCTGTTGGTAGCCGTGGCGATGTGGACGGGGGCGACGTACCCGCTGTCCGGGGCGCCGGTGAAGGCGCGGTTGAACTCGTCGACGATCTGCCAGCCCTGTTCGGAGAGCGGCTCGGGCACGGTGGCGGCCTGGAACTCCTTGCCGTTGACGCGCTGGAAGGCCGACGGATCGCCGTCACCGGCACCGATGTTGTACGGGGCGCCGGCGCCGTCCTTGCCCGCGGCGCGCAGCGCGGGCGCGGCATGCTGGAAGTACAGGTCGTTGATGGCGGCGGAGTAGGTCCACTTGCGGCCGAACCGGGACAGCAGGGAGCGGACTTCCTTGAGGGACCGGCGGTTGACCTCGGGAATGGGCATGTTGGTGTAGCTCAGCAGCTTGGTGCCGGAGCAGGTGGCGAGTTCCTTCTTGATCAGATCGGACTTGCGCTTCGCGAACGGAACCGTGGCGTCGGTGAACAGGACGACGCCCGCGCGCCCGTTGGACCGGGCGATGATCCAGTCGGCGCTGATCTTCGCGACATCCTCGACCCGGGAGGTGACGTTGCTGAAGAGCTTCGGATCCTTGCTGGGGCCGGGGGCCGGGGCGGCGTGCCAGCCGATCAGCGGAATTCCCGCAGAATTCGCCTTCTTGACCTCTGCCGGGGCGGTCCCGGGGTCAAAACCACTGATGACGATGCCGTCCGGCTTGAGGCGGAGCGCCTGCTTGAAGGCGGCCCGCAGGCCCTCGGGCGTGCCCTGGCCGTTGAGGGTGCGGGCGTGCCATCCGACGATCTTGGCGGCTTCCTGGACACCTTGGGCGACGCCGGCGACGCCGGGATTGGTCAGGGTCTGGGCTATGTAGACCACGGACTTGCCGTGCACGGCCTTGGGCCCGGTGGTGGGGCCCCGCCAGGGGGCATTGACCGCTTCGGCCTTCTTGACCGCCTGCTTGGCCTTCGCCAGGACGGTGGGGCATCCGGGCTCGGCGGAGGAGTCCCGGTGGGAGGCGGTGGCGCCGGCGCCGGGTTCACAGCCGGCGGAGGTGGCCATGACCAGGAGGGCGGCGGCGGTCACGACCGCCTTGCGGGTGGGGTGCACGGGTCTCCTCGCAGGGCGGGATGAGGATACGGGTTCGGGTGGGGGGAGACAGGTTACGGGTGGCGGTGCTCGGCACAGCAGCCGCCTTCGGGAACGTACGGCGCATCCCTGCGGCACACGTCCCCGGTGCGGAACGAGCCGCTCCGCGCGCCCCGCTCCCCGCGAAATCCGGCCAATCGGCCCATCCGCAGGCGCTGCGCTCCACAGAGGAGGCAACGGGCCAAACATGACAAAGAATTGAATACCACCTGGCCATTGGTCGTCGTGTGTTGCATGCCCGTGCACAAGCGGTAGTGTTCACGGCCGGTCGGGCATGTGGCGCAATCTTTTCGTTCGCCTTCGGAACGAGATCCGCAAGCGTCACCTTCCCCCCGTCGTCGGCGGTCGGCAACAACAACACCTCGGTCACCGCTCAGGAGAACGTCGTAAGGAGGCCTGGGTGTCTGTGGACACAGTGGACCCGTCACACGAACCGGACCGGTCCCGGCGTTCACCGATGAGGCCGTGGTTCCGTCCGCAGACGAGCGCGCTCCTGGACCGCTGGCCGTTCCGGCGGAAGCTCAATGTGCTGGTGATCGCCCCGGTCGCGGTCGTCGGCGTACTGCTGGGCATCGGCGTCACCACGCAGATGGACAAGGCCCTGGACGCCGACCGGACCGCGGAGCTGGTGCGGGACAGCGAGCAGGTCACCAAGCTGATCAACGACATCCAGGCCGAACACCGGCAGGCGCTGCTGCTGTCCGTGGAACAGGAGTCGGCCCGGCCCGGTGCCGCCCTGCCGTCCACCGCCGCCTACCGCCGGGCGCAGCAGGCGACCGATGAACAGGTCACCGCCGTCCAGTCCGCGTTCGGACCGGACCTGCCCAAGGACGAGGCGCAGGCCCTCACCTACATCCGGGGCCTCGCGGTGCTGCGCGACAAGGCCGAGCGGGGCTCGGTCCCGGCGGCCGGCATCGACCCCGCGTACGCCGCCGCGGTCGGCTACCTGATCGACGGCATCGGCCTGGACCGCTTCATCGGCTCCTCGTCGTCCTCGGTCACCCACCTTCTCGACACGGTGCTGCGCGCCGACGCCGCCCATGCGGCCTTCGAGAGCGGGGTGTTCTCCGCCCAGACCCGGGACGCCAACGCGCTCACCGAGTACACCCGCGCGGTCGGCGCCCACAAGCTCTACGAAGAACAGACGGAACGCTTCGGCCGGATCGCCCGGCCGGACCAGGTGCTGCGTCTGGGCGGGATCGAGCGCGATGCCGAGGAGAACGGCATCGAGGCCCAGTTCGCAGAGCTCCAGATCGACCCCGGCTCCCTCCAGGGCCAGAGCCCGCAGCAGCTGCGCAAGGCGATGGCCGCCGGCACCCGGCAGGCCGAAGCCCGTCTCGACATCACCCGGTCACTGATCGAGCAGATCGCCGACGAGGCCGACACCCTCTCCGTGAGCGCCCTGCGCAACGCACTGGCGATGCTCGGCCTCGCGCTGCTCGGCTTCACCTTCTGGCTCACCTTCTCCGTGCTGGTCCGGCGCTCGGTGGTCCGTCCCCTGACGGCCCTGACCGGCGCCGCCGAGCAGGTCGTCGACGTGGCCGGCGAGGAACTCGCCAGGATCGAGGACGACGAGTCGCCGGAGCGCGCCCCGCTGCGGCCGCGGCCGATCCCCGTACCGGTCCGTGACGAGATCGGCCACCTGGCCGAGGCGTTCAACCAGGTGCAGGTCACCGCCGCGGCGCTGCTGGAGCGGCAGGTGCTCAGCCGCCGCAACGTCGCCGAGATGTTCGGCAACGTCGGACGCCGGGTCAGCAACCTCACCTCACGCCAGCTGATGCTGATCGACGCCGTGGAACGCGAGGAGACCGACCCCGACGTCCTGGAGCGGATGTACCGCATCGACCACATCGCCGTACGCCTCCAGCGCAACGCCGACAGTCTGATGCTGCTCGCCGGAATCCGGGACCCCGAGGTGGAGGCCCGGCCGACCACGCTGGTCAACGTCATCCGGGCGGGGCTCGGCCAGATCGAGGGCTACCAGCGGGTGTCCCTGCGGTCCGAGACCGAGGTCACCGTCGGACCCGACATCGTCGACGACCTCACGCTGCTGCTCGCCGAACTTCTGGAGAACGCGGTCTCGTTCTCCCCGTCCGCCACCCCCGTCGAGGTGGTCGTCCGGCCCGGCACCGACATCACCGCGGACGGCGGTGCCCTGATCGAGATCATCGACCACGGCCTCGGCATGAGCGCGGAACGGCTCGACGAGGAGAACTCCCGGCTGATCCGCCGGGAGCGGCTCGACCTCGTACCGACCAAGGTCCTCGGCCTGTTCGTGGTCGGCAGCCTGGCCCGCCGCTCGGGCATCCGGGTCACCCTGAGCCGCACCCCGGGCGGCGGCGTCACCAGCACCGTCTGGCTGCCTGCCGCGCTGCTGCTGACCGTCCAGCCCGTCGGCACCCCGTCGCCGGCAGCGGAGGTGACCGGGGACCGGGCCGCATCGGCGCCCCCGGCGGCCCCCGAGCCCGAGACCACCGCCCCCGAGCCGGCCCCGGCCACTCCCCTGCCGGTGCGGGCCCCCGACGCCCGGCCCGAAGCTGGTTCCACCGACCCGTCGCAGCAAGGCGAGCTCCCCCGGCGCCTCCCGCGGCGTACGGACGAGGACCGGTCCGGCTCCGCGTCCGGGCCACGGTCGGCGGACTCCCCCCGCCCGCTGCGACGGCGGGTACGGGGCGCGACGCTCACCATGACCGCCCCGCCGCCCGACCGAGCGGCCCAGGACGTACGCACACCGGTCGACGCCGACGCGGTCCGTTCGGAACTCGACGAATTCGAAGCCGCCGTACAACGGGCGGAGCAGGAGACCGCTTCGCCCCCGGGGGATTCGTCCCCCTCGCCACACCAGCAAACCCGGAAGGAGTCGGGCAGTGAACACGCCGACAGGTAAGAGCGGTTCCGAGCGTGCGGAACCCATGGATCTGACCGCTGCGGCGGCCGACTTCACCTGGCTGCTCGACCGGTTCGCCACCCAGACCGCCGGTGTCGTCGACGCCATCGCGGTGTCCTCCGACGGACTGCTGATCGCGGTCTCCCAACTGCGTGAGCAGGCCGACTCCGAGCGGCTCGCGGCCATCGTGTCGGGTGTCACGAGTCTGGCCGCCGGCGCGTCCGGCAACTACGGCCTGGGCGGCCTCAACAAGGTCATCATCGACTTGGAGGGCGGCCATGTCCTGGTGTCGGCCATCGGCTGCGGTGCCGTCCTCGGCGTGGTGACCTCGAAGGAGGCGAAGCTGGGCAACATCGCCTACGAGATGACCCTCTTCGCCAACCGGGCCGGGAGCGCGCTCACCCCCCAGCTGGTGCTGGAGCTCAAGAAGAACGCCGGCGCCACACCGGCCCGCTGACCGTTCCACTCCGCGGAGGCGGGATACAGGTGCCGAGAAGAGGATCATGATGGCCGCCGGTGAACCAGAACCGGACGAGGATGCGGGTCCCCCCGGCTCAAGTGCTGCCGAGAGCCCGGGGGACGGCAGCGCGCCGGGCCCGTCGGAGCCGGCCGGCCGGGCTCCCGCGATCCGGCCGTTCCTGCTGACCGCCGGCCGGGTGGCGGGGGGCGGCACCGGCCCACCGCTCCCGGTCGAGACGCAGGTCGTGGCGACCTCGTCCGGGCTCTCCGCCCTGGGGTCGCTCGCCTTCGAACAACACGACATCGTGGCCGCCTGCCGACGGCCGCAGTCGGTGGCGGAACTGGCCGCGCGGCTGCACCTCCACCTGAACGTGGTCCGAGTGCTGGCGGAGGACCTGCGCGCCGCCGGACATCTGGCGGTCCACGTCCCGGACACCGGCACAACCCAGGACATTTCCGTACTGCGAAGGGTGATTGATGGTCTCCGTGCCGTCCCCGACTCACGGGGCACACTCCGTGACAGCGGTTGAACAGCCGCCGGTACCGGTCAAGCTGGTCATCGCCGGTGGCTTCGGCGTCGGCAAGACCACGGCCGTCGGCGCGATCTCCGAGATCCGGCCGCTGACCACGGAGGCCGCCATCACCGAGGTGGCGGCCGGTGTGGACGATCTCACCCACACCCCCGGCAAGACCACCACCACGGTCGCCATGGACTTCGGCTGCATCACCATCGACCCGACGCTGAAGCTCTATCTGTTCGGCACGCCGGGCCAGGACCGCTTCGGGTTCATGTGGGACGACGTGGTCGAGGGCGCGCTCGGCGGTCTGGTGATCGTGGACACCCGCCGCCTGGACGACTGTTACGCCGCGGTCGACTACTTCGAGCACAAGGGCATCCCGTTCGCCGTCGCGGTCAACGCGTTCGACGGCGAAGTCCACCACGACCTCGATGAGGTGCGCTGGGCGCTGGACGTCTCCGACCATGTCCCGCTGGTCGTCTTCGACGCCCGCAACACGGGCTCGGTCCGCGACGCCCTGCTGGTCGTACTCGAAGTCGCCCTGTCCCGCGCGGAAAACACCATGGCGGGCTGACCCCTCCCAGCCTCCTTGGCAAAGGCACGTCGATCCCCGGCCCCGTCCACCCACCCCACGCCCCGTAACTACAGGTAAGTGATCAGTTTCACTCGGTACGGGACCCTGCTCGCAGACCATGCCGCCCTCCCGGCTGTCATGATCCCTACCGATGCGGATTCTGTTGATTCCGCACACACCGAAATGACAACGAAATCAGGGGTGTTGGCGTGAAATTAGGGTGGTCGTGGCGGGCTGTGCGACAGCGGACGGGCACCGGCGCGGGCCCCGCCCCGAGCGGGCCGGGGGTGGTCCCCCGGGCCCCTCGCTCACGGGCGGCGAGGCGTTTCGCAGCGGTCGGCGCGGTCGCCGTGCTCCTCGGCCAGCTCCTCGGCGGGCACCCCGCCGTGGCACAGGCCGGTGCCCTGCCGGGATCGGCGTTCCCCCTCGTCCTCGACGTGGACCTGACGCCGAATCCGGTGTGCAGCGGCGACGTGCACGGCCGGGTACAGCTCTACGACCCCGCCGCGGCGAAGGCCGGAGCGACCGTGGAGTGGCGGGTACGCGCGGGTGCGAAGCAGCTGGCCGGCGGGCGTCTCACCATGAACGCCAGGGTCGGCACGGCGAAGTTCGACATCCCCTTCGACCGGGTGCCGGCAACCGAGACCGCCTTGCAGATCGACGCCCGTACCGCCGCCTCCTCCGAGGACGAAGAGCCCGGCCGCTACGGCAAGGTCTGGCGGGACACCATCCGCCGGGGATGCGACCCGGTGCGGGTGGCCTCCGTCGGTGACTCCGTGGTCTGGGGGCAGGGCCTGGACCACGACCAGAAGTTCCCCTATTTGACCGGTCAGCTGCTCGGCCGGGAGACCGGGCGGGGCCATCAGCAGCTGGACTACTCGATCTCCGGCGCGGTGCTCGACGCACCCGGGCTGCCCGCGGGCAACAAGGACGCGGCCTGTCTGCGCACCACGGAGAAGCAGGACCCGGACGGCGATGGGGAGATGGAGTTCGGCGAGGTCACCCAGCAGATGCCGGATGTCTTCTGCCAGTTGGAAAAGGCGGGGGCGCAGGCACGGGCGGGCGGCTACGGCCTCGATCTGGTCGTGATCAACGGGTGCATCAACGACCTCGACCCCTTCTTCGGCATCGGCGTCGGTATCACCCCCGGCTCGGAGAACCTGCCCGAGGCGGTGAAGCGCGAGTGCTCCGGCGTCGGCGCGGCCCCGGAGAACCCGGCGAAGGACGTGCCCTACTTCAGCGGCGCGAAGGTCGGCTACGGCGGACGCGGCATGCAGGCGGCCATCGAGAAGGCCCACTCCCTGCCGGGGCACCCGAAGGTGCTCGTGGCCGACTTCTACTACGCGCTGAGCCGCAGCAGCTCCCCGATCCCGCTGAAGCGCTGCTCGGCCCCGGGAATCACCGCGTCGCGGCTGCTCTCCTGCAAGGGCGCCCTCGGCCGCGTGTCCGAGCGCTACGAGCAGTACACCCAACTGGCCAACGCGGCCTACCGTCAGGCCGCGACCGCCGCCAACAAGGCGTCCTCGGACGGCCCGTACGCGACGGCGGCCGACGGACTCTTCACCGTCGACAATGCCGTACTCACCCCGGACTCCAAGGTCTGGAACACCCCGGTGACCGACCCGGCGTTCCCGCTGCGCACGCGGGCCTGCCCCGAGCTCAGCGCCACTCCGGCGCAGTGTCTGAGCGCGGCCGTCGGCCACCCCGACATCGCGGGCGCCCAGCAGTACGCCGCATCCTTCCTCCTCAACCCGAGCCTGCGCGAGTGGTTCCACCTCCCCCGGCAGGGCCCCCGGGCCGAGCTGAAGGTCCCCGAGCACGCGCACGTCGGCAGTGAGGTTCCCCTGTCGGTGACGGTGGACGGCAAGACGCCCGCCACCGGAAACCGCTACCACTGGTACTTCGGCGACGGCACCCAGCGGGAGACGGACGAGGCCACCGTCACCCACGCCTACGACCACCAGGGGCCCTGGCTCCCACGCCTCGTCATCACCGACCAGCAGGGCAAAAAGGTCCTGGTCGAGACCCCACGGGCGCTCGCCACCGACTGACGCACCACGGGGTCCGACACCTCACGAACGGACCCGCCACAAAGGGAAAACACCGTCCACGGGGCGGCTCGCAGACGCGGGCCGCCCCGTGGCGCATGCACCACGTCCGCTCCGTGGTCTCCGTCGTCGCGAAGACGCTCCCGGCTCTGGCGCGAGCGGGCGGAGAACGATGAGGTGGGATTCCACGTCGAACAGTCGGACGAGGCCGCGCGCCCGGCACCGCCCCGTGGTGGCACGGGGGTGGTCCGGACAGCAGCGCGCGAACGGGAGGAGTGCGGGCATGGAGTTGGAGCTTCGGCACCTGAGAGTGCTGTGTGCGATCGCCGACGCCGGGAGTGTGGGCCGGGCCGCCTCGGACCTGGGGTACTCGCAACCGGCCATGAGTACCCAACTCCGGCGAATCGAGGCGCACTTCGGCCATCCGCTGTTCGTGCGGAACACCTCGGGGGTGGAACTGACGCGGTACGGCAGCGAGGTCCTGGCACAGGCCCGTGACGTGCTGGCCCGCGCGGCGGCGATCGGCCGCCGGCCCGCCCCGGACGGCACGGCATCCGGCCGCCGTCCGCTCCGCCTGGCCGCGACCAACTCGCCGGTCCTGGCCGGCATGCTCATCCGGCTCCGCAACCAGCTGCCCGAGCTGACTCTCACCGTGAGCAGCGTCTATCCCTCCTCGGAGATCGTCGAACTCCTGGAACGCGGCGAGGTGGACGCCGCGATCGCCGCGGACTACCCCGGACGGGAACTACGGCACGCGGCGACCGTGACACACCGCGGAATCGTCACCGAACCGTCCTTCGTCGCCCTGCCGGCCGGCCACCGGCTCCGGCACTCTCCCGAGGTGACGCTCGCCGACCTGGCCGACGACGCGTGGTTTCTGACCCCGGACGACGGGGCCGGCTGGCCGGGAGTGTTCTACGCGGCGTGCCGGGCGGCCGGATTCACCCCGGCGGCGGTCCACGAATTCCTCGGCGACCAGCAGCAGTTGCAGAACATGATCGCCGAAGGCATCGGCGTCTCCATCGTGCAGGCCACGCTCCGGCCGATCCCCGATGTCCTCGTCAAACCGCTGGTCGGCACTCCCCTGTGGTGCCGCTATGTGCTGGCCTGGCGCCGCGAAAGCGTTGCCGACGAGGTGGCCGACACCCTCTTCGGCTCCGCCGCCGCGGCCTACCGGGCACTCATCGCCCAGTCGCCGCACTTCCGCACCTGGGCCTCCCGAACCTGGAGCGTGGCCAGACCGTAGGGTTTGCCGCCCGAACCAACGATCAACAGACAGTCATAGAGCCGCAGTTGGCGGTGCACTGGCCCTCAAGCCCTCCCTCCGGATGTTATGACGGACCCACCGCAGGTGCTATGTCACACCTTATTGTCGCGGCCCCTGTGCGCTGAGAAAGTGCCACTCACGCCTCAGCTCGATCCCGAGGCGCATCTGTCCACGAAGGAGCATGGATGCGCTACCGCTTCCCCCTGCCCAGATGTGCGGCCGGCGGCCTGGCGGCCTGCCTCGCCACGGCCGGTCTGCTGGCCTCACCGGCACTGGCCGCACCACACTCGCCGACCGCCGACCACCCCGTCCCCGCGTCCCGGTCCGCCTCCCACCCCGTCCCACCGACCGGCCCGACCGTCGGCGCGAACGAGAGGTCCGCGCTTCAGGAACGGCCGCGCGGCGCCGCCCAACTGCCCCCGCTCAGCGCGAAGAGTCCCCCCACTTCTTCGACTGCGGCGGGTCACCGGAAGGGCGCGGAGCACGGCGCCGCGGCGGCGTGCAGCCCGTCCGACTTCGGCAGCCGGACCGGCCCCGAACTGGTCACCTTCATCGAGGGCTCGACCACGGACTGCGTCAACACCCTGTTCAGCGTCACCGGCAAGGACGCGCACGATGTCTTCCGCGAGGACCAGATGGTCACCGTGGCCAACGCCTTCCAGGGCGGGGCGACGACGTATCCGGGGAACAACTCGGAGCATGTGTGGCAGCTCGTGCTGTTTCTGCGTGCGGGCTATTACGTGCAGTCCAACCACCCGGACGACGTCGGCGACTACGGCCCGACCCTGGCGACGGCCTCCCGCGGCGGCCTGGACGCGTTCTTCGCCAACTCGCACACCAAGGAGGTCACTTCGGACAACGGCGACGTCCTGGGCGAGGTCATCATCCTCTCGGACAGCGCCAATGAGCAGGCCCGCTACCTGACCACCTACAAGCAGGTGCTGAGCGGGTACAACAGCTCCTATAACGACATCCCCAGCATGCTGGCCGCCGTCAACGACGTCTACACCCCGCTCTGGCGCGGGAACTGGAACCCCGACTATGTCAAGGCGGTCACGGCCGATCCGAGCATCATCGACACCCTCAGCACCTTCGCGCTCGACCACCTGGACATGCTGGACACCGACAACTCCTATCTCGACTCCAACGCCGGGATGAACGTCGCCCGGTACGTCGAGCACGCGGCCCTCCAGGAGAAGGTCCGGCCGCTCATGAAGGGCCTGCTGGACGCCTCGAAGATCTCCGGTCCGACCGCGCCCCTGTGGGTCACCGTCGCTTCCCAGGCCGACGCCTACGACAAGGCCAACTGCTCGTACTTCGGCGTCTGCGACCTGTCCGGCCAGCTGAGCAAGGCGGCCCTGCCGACCACCCACAACTGCGACGCGACCCACACCGTCAAAGCGCAGTCCCTCACCCCCGAGGAACTCGACGCCACCTGCGCCAGCGTCCTGGCCCAGGGCCCGTACGTCCAGAACCTGGTGAAGAACAACGGTCCGATCCCCGGCCAGTATGAATCGACCATCGACCTCGTCGTGTTCGGCAGCCGCAAGGACTACCAGACCTATGCCGGGGCCATCTTCGGCGTCGACACCAACAACGGCGGCATCACCATGATCGGGGACCCCACCAAACCCGACAACAAGCCCATGTCGATCATGTACCAGAGGAGCGACGACAACGGCTTCCCGGCCCGGATCTGGAACCTCAACCACGAGTACACGCACTACCTCGACGCCCGTGACGACATGAAGGGCGACTTCGGCCAGCAGACGTCGGTCCCGGACATCTGGTGGATCGAGGGCCTCGGCGAGTACATCTCGTACAGCTACCGCAAAATCACCAACACCGAAGCGGTCGCCGAGGCCGGCAAACACACCTACAAGCTGAGCACGCTCTTCCAGAGCACCTACGACAACAGCGACGTGACCCGCACCTACCCCTGGGGCTACCTCGCGGTCCGCTACATGTTCGAGAAGCACCCCCAGGACATCGCCACCATGCTGGAGCACTTCCGCACCGGCGACTACGCGGGAGGCTACGCCGTCTACAACACCGACATCGGCACCCGCTACGACGCCGACTTCGACTCCTGGCTCACCACCTGCGCCTCGGGCGCCTGCACCGTCAAGCCGTCGGCGAAAGCCGCACCTTCAGCACCACGGTCCCTGACCTGACCGACCATCAGAGCGAGAGCTCGGCCCCGGGTGCTTACCGGCCCCGGGGCCGAGGCAAGACCGAAACCGGCTCGCGTCCACACGCCTTCCGTGCACCCCGGCGCCCCTACTGCCACCCGGCCTGCCCACTGCCCACTGCCCACTGCCCACTGCCCCGACCAGCCTGCCCTGCCACCGCGGTCACGCCCCATTGGTCCGCTCCGCGAGTGCCTCACGGACGCCGGCACGCTCGCGGCAGGAGGCGAGGGTCCGGGGATGGTCGGGGCCATGGAAGCTGCTCTGGTCGGCGATCACCTCGTCCAGGACGCGGAGTCCCTCCTCAAGGTGGCCGTCCAACGACAGGAATCTGCCGAGCTGATGACGGGTGCTCAGTGTGCGTGAGTGCAGTCCGAGGACCCGTTGCTGATCCACCAAAACGGCACGGAGCAGCTCAACGGCTTCCGCGGCACGGCCGGTCCGGCCGGTCAGCACGGCCTCCTCGTAACGGCTGCTCAGGGCCCAGGGGTGGGCGGTGCCCAATGCCTCGACGAGGGCGACGTGTACGCGGCGGGTCAGCGCGAGGGCTTCCGCGGAGCGGCCCGCGCGCCCCAGAGCCCGGGCGAGATCCTGCCGGGTGAGCCACACCTCCAGGTGCTGGGGACCGAGCGCCTCCTCCATGACCGGCAGCACCTCATGGAACTGGTGGACCGCGGCCTCGTGGTCACCGGCTTCGCTCGCGAACCGGGCCCGCCCGCTCCGGGCGGCGAGGGTCTGTTCATGCCGGGGCCCCAGCAACCGCGTCCGGTCGCCGACCACCCGTAACAGCACGTCGACCGCCTGACCGGGATGGCCCGCCTCCGCCAGATAACGGGCGATGTCATGCCAGGTGTTCAAGGTGAGGTGATGGTCGTCTCCCCATGCGGCGCGACGCTCCTGAAGCAGAGCCCGCAAGCGTGGTACGGCCTCAGCCGGACGCCCGGCATTGCCCAGAGCGATGGCATGGGCGTAGTCCGCATCGGCAAGGCCGTGCCGCCGCAAAACGGTTGCCGGTGCCGCGCGCCGCCCGGGCCACCCGCGGGTCGGCCGCCGCCGATCTGGCGCGTGCCACCTCAGCCGGCGTCCACAACCGCTCCAGCCGGAGGGGTTCGGCAGCCATGAGGAGCACCTCGCGCCCCGAGCGCCAGGTCGCCGCATCGGTGACCTCGCGCTGCCGGGCCCCGTAGCGGTCGTACTCCTTACTGCGCATGGAGGCGAGCAGGACAACGTGCCGGTTCGCACCGTCGAGCATGGCGCCCACCAGGTCGGTCGTCAGCCCGCCCACGCCGAGGAACTGGTCGAACTCGTCGAACCACAGCACGCACCGACGGACCTTCGCCGCCTCGGCCGCCACGGTGTGGAGGTCTTGGCCCGGCTTCACGACGAACACTTCGTGATCGGGCAGTGCCGCGCGCATCGCCTCGTAGGCCAGCCGGGATTTCCCCGCGGTCGACTCACCGACGATCAGCACGAGCCCACCGAGTCGTAGCCTGTCGAGCAGGGCAGGGAGGCAGTCGCGCCGCACGAACTGCGGCAGTCTGTCGGACGGGGACGACGCCCCGTGTGGTGCCGCCGGGTGGATGCCGAGCGCCATCGGGTCGTTCAGTTCCCCGACGACGCACCGTTCAGCCCGTCCCGTGAGGGCAGGGCCGGCGCCGTCGACTCGCCGTCTTGCCAGCCGCCGCTCCGAAATGGCCCGCTGCGCATCGGCGGTGAACACTCCCGCCAGTGCGGCACCGGATGCCGCCAGCATCGCCGCGCCCCAGGACGGCAGCCATGCGGCACCCATCACGGCTGCCGCGGTGCCCCCTCCGGACGCACCGATCAACACTGCCCACGGACGCATCGATCGCCACAGCAATTCCGCCTCCGATGGCTGGAGATGGCGCAGCACAGCTGTCTGTCGGACTGCCATCTTCCCCACCCGGCGGACGCACAGCCAGCCCCCTGAACCACCCACCGAGGGGCCCTGCGCCTCCTGCCCCTCCGCCAAGCGGACCAGTACGGGCGGACCAGGACCAACGACCGATCGCGCGCCCGCCGGCCCGGGTTATACGTTCCTTGCACCAGCATCCGACGGGCTCTGCCAGGGGCCCGCGCGTCTCCAGAGGAACTGCCATGCGCGTCACCGGCTTCGACCACCTCGTTCTGAACGTCGCCGACATCGAGCGATCGCTCGCCTTCTACTGCGGGCCGCTCGGTCTGGAGCCCGTTCGGGTGGACGACTGGCGCGCGGGCGCGGTGTCCTTCCCTTCCGTACGCGTGAGCCCGACGACCATCATCGACCTCGTCCAGGGCCCCCGCGAGGGCTCCAATGTCGACCACCTCTGCCTGGTCGTCGAGCCTCTCGACTGGCAGGAGGTCATCGACTCGGGCGAGTTCACCGTGGTCGACGGCCCCGGCCCGCGCTTCGGCGCCCGTGGCGAGGGCCAGTCCCTGTACGTCAGCGACCCGGACGGCAACACCGTCGAACTCCGCTGGTACGCACAGGACGCCTAGAGCCTGTCCGATGGGACGTATGGCGGGTGGCCTGGCGGGTGATCTGGCGGGTCACCCGCCAGGTGGCCCGCCGGGTCCTCCGACCGATCTGCATCGGCGCCCCCGAGCTGGGGTTACCCCCACCCCCAGGCGGTGGACCACCGGATGGGCAACGGCAGGTGCCTGCGGCGATCGTGTCGTCGACGGGTTTTCCGCTTGCCCGGCGGCGAGGCCCCGGCACACAGTGCCGAAAGCCGACAGCCCGTCAGGCACTCCGGGAGGCCACCCGAAGACTCACGAAGGGGGAACAGTGGACCGTTCCATGGAGCGCGCGCTCTCGCGCCGTACGTTACTGGCCGGCGCGGCGGTTGCCGGTGCGGGAGCCGTGTGGGGAGCGGCGGGGAGGGCCGTCGCCGGCGGGCAGGGACAGCCGGTGGCGCAAGGGGCGGTGGACGCCGAGGTGGCACGCCTGAAGCGGGGGCTGATCGAACTGCGGCGGGACCTTCACCGGCATCCGGAGGGGCCGGGGCAGGAGCAGCGCACCGCCGGTGTGGTGGCCCGGGAGCTGCGGGCGGGCGGGCTGGCCGTCACCACGGGGGTGGGCGGCCACGGCGTCGTCGCCGTCCTGCGGGGCGCACGTCCGGGCCGGACCGTCGCCTACCGGGCGGACATGGATGCCGTACCGCCCAAGGACATCGTGGGGGGCGGTCCGGCTCCGGCCCATCTCTGCGGGCATGACGTCCACACCACGGTTGCCCTCGGCGTCGCACAGGTCCTGGCACGGCTGCGCCGGCACCTGGCGGGGACGGTGGTGTTCCTCTTCCAGCCTGCCGAGGAGAGCCTGTCGGGGGCCCGAGCACTGATCGGCACAGGCGTGCTGGAGCGCACCCGCGTGGCGGAGATCCACGCGCTGCACTGCGGGCCGTTCCCCGTCGGCCGGTTCGCGGTGACCCCGGGCTTCGGGATGCCGGGCCAGGACAAGGCGGAGGTGACTGTCTCCGGGCCGGACGCGCCCGATGCCGCGCGGCGACTGGCCGCCGAGATCGGCGCGCTCGCCACGGTGGCGCTGCCGCAGACTCCCGCGGACCTTGAGCGGATCGTCGCCGACGCACAGACTCCCCACGGGCCGCTGGCCGAGTTCGTGGCGATCCGGGCCCGAGCACAGGAGGCCAAAGTGACGGTGTCCTACCGCTGCTGGCCCCCGGAGCGGTACCTGGAGGTACGCCAGGACATCCACCGCCTGGCCACGTCATACCCGGGGGCCGCGCTGAGCTTCCCCGCCGAGCCGTTCCCGGCCATGGTCTGCCCGGAACGCGACGCCCGTGCGCTCGCCCGCCACCTGCGGGGCACACTCGGCCGGGACACGGTTACCGAGCTCCATGCCGCCTTCCCTCCCTTCAGCGGCGAGGACTTCGCGCTCTACTTGGACCGCGTCCCCGGCACGTTCACCTTCCTCGGCGTCCGTACCCCCGGCGCCCCCGTCACCACCAGCTACCCGCACTACCCCGGCTTCGCCCCGGACGAGCGCGCCCTCAGCGTCGGCGTACGGGCGATGGCGGGCTGGATCGCGGAGCGGACCCATCGGCCCCATCGGGCGCACGGCGGGACCGGCGGGGCAGGCGGGGCGACCGGGTAGGTCTGCCCGGCGGCTACGGGCCGAGCCGGCGGCGTGGGGCAGGATGGCTGAGCTTGGCGCAGCCCTTGCACCGCGACGTCACACTCGGCCGGCCAACAGGTCGTCCAGTTCAGCCGCGAAGAACAGGGCGGGGTCGAAGCCCATGTTGGTGAAGTGGCCGGCGAGTTCCAGGGACAGAACGCCGTGGAGCCGGGTCCAGAAGGCCAGGGCACGGTGGAGGGCCGCGGACGGGGCGGGGTGGTCGCCGGCCCAGTCCCGGTGGTCTTCGAGGTGGGCACTGAACGGAGCCGCTGGGGCGTCCGGAGCGAGCGCCGCGCACGCGTCGAGCAGAGTGCCCATGATCTCGGAGGCGATGCCGGTGATGTCCTCGGGCGCGTGGTAGCCGGGGACGGGGGTGCCGTAGATGAGGAAGTACCGCTGGGGGTCCTCCAGCGCCCAGCCGCGCAGAGCGTGGGCGAGTCCGGCCAGGTCGGCGCCGGTGGTGGAGGCCGCGCGGAGGGTCTCGGCGAGGCTCAGGTACGCCTCGCGGATGAGTTCGGTGATCAGCTCGTCGCGGCTGGCGAAGTAGCGGTAGAGCGCGGGTCCGCTCATGCCCAGCTGTTTGGCGATGGCGTTGAGGGAGAGTGCGGACGCGCCCGCCGTGGCGATCTGCTCCCAGGCGCGCTCCTTGATCTCTGCGCGCACCTGGGCGCGATAGCGCTCCCGCGGGGTCCTCGTGTCCGTCTCCCCGCCCGCGTCCGCCTTGGCCACGACCTGTCACCTTCCCCAACCGAGCGACTAAACCTTCCAGATCGAGTTAGACGCTATCACGCAACTATTGCCCCCTCACATCTCTCGGGTTATAACTTCTAACGAACCCAAGAAGCCCTACCCATGCGCGGGATGCGCAGTACCGCTGCGCCACGCGCACACCACCGAACGAGGGGAAGCCCATGGCCACCACAGCCGAGTCACCTCGGCCCCCCACAGGCCGGCCCGCTCCGCTGCCGGTGACCGTGACGCCATGGACCACGCCGAACCCTCTGGGCGCCGACGCCACACACCACGTCCGCAACGGTGACGCACCCGCCCGGTACATCCCGCCAATCCGACGACCGACGTCCCCAGACCTCAAACGCGCTTCGCCACCACCAACATCACCCGCCCACCAACCGACAAGGGAGACCTCATGCCCGACATCCCCAACGCCCGTATCCGCACCGCCCTGTTCACCGTGCCGCTCGTGGCCATCGGCGTCCTCGGCTCCGCTACCGCACCGGCCGAAGCCACCACCTCTCATCCCGCCAGGCCCCTCACCTGCCGCGGCGAAGGCGTCGCCCCCCACGCCCTCGTCCGCCATCGGACCGAGACCGTGATCCACGCCCCGCTGCGCACCATTTGGAAACTTCAGACCGACGTGGAGCGCTGGCCGTACTGGCAGAACGCCGTCACCACCATGAAACGCCTCGACCACGGCCCGTTCCGCGAAGGTTCGGCGTTCCGGTGGACCACTCCTATACCTCCCAACCCCGCGACTCCCGCCACCAGCCTCGACATCACCTCGACCGTCCAACAGCTCAAACCCCACTCCTGCATCCGCTGGACCGGCCCCGCGGTCGGCGAAGGTCTGCGCATCGAGGGCGTGCACGTGTGGAACTTCACCAGGGTCAAGGGCGGCATCCGCGTGAGCACCGAAGAGACCCACACCGGCGCCGAAGTCGAAGCCGACGTTCCCACCGCGACCAAACTCCTCCGCCAGGGCCTCGAAGCCTGGCTGCGCGACCTCAAAACCGCCGCCGAAGCCCCCAATCGGCGGCCGCCGCACTGAACCCCGCACCAGGACCGGTTCCACGTCACCACTCCCTGAAGGGACCGCACGGTCCTCCACCCTGCGGCGCGCCCGTCACTCACCTTCAACATTCACATTCAGCGAAGACCCTCAACCTGCGCTGGAAGAAGGCACCTTGGTGGCAGCGGGCTCCGGGGTTCCGTGTCGCGTGACCGCCCACAGCACGAGCCCGACACCACTGAACCCGGCACCCAGAGCACATACGGCGCCCCAGCCGGCCACCGTGTAGAGGGAGGTCGCGGCGAGGGCGCCGGTGGCGCTGCCGATCGAGTAGAAGACCATATATCCACCGATCAGCCGGCTGCCCGCGTCCGGGTGCAGCGCGTAGATCAGGGTCTGGTTGGTGACATGGACCGCCTGCACGGCGAGGTCGAGCAGGATCACCCCGACGACCAGGGCCCAGAGCGAGCTGCGCAGGAAGGCCAACGGCAGCCATGAGGCGGCGAGCAGTGCCAGGGCTATGCCGGTGGTCCGCCGGGAGAGCCCGCGGTCGTTCAGCCGGCCGGCCACCGTCGCGGCCAGGGCGCCCGCGACACCGATCAGCCCCAGCGCCCCGATCGCGCTGTGGGGCAGGAAGTACGGAGCATCGCTGAGCGGCAACGCGACGCTGCTCCACAGAGTGCTGAAGGCGGCGAAGACCAGCAGACCGAACAAGCGCAGGGCTGTCGGCGGCACGTCACGGTGGCGCGGCAGCACTCGGTACAGGACCAGGGCGAGCAGAGCGGTGAGCGACGCCGAGGCGAGGTAGACGGAGCGCCAGCCCGCGAATTCAGCCATGAGGCCGGATGCGGTGCGGGCGAGCAGGATTCCGACGACCACACCGCTGGTGACCAGACCGACCACCCGCCCGCGCCCGGCGGGAGGGGCCAGTGCTGCCGCGAAGGCCACCAGCGTCTGCGTGACGACGGCGAGAAGCCCCACCGCGGCCATGCCGATGAGCAGGATCACCGCCGTGCGGGCGGCGGCTACCACGGCCAGCGCCACCACCAGGAGCAGCAACTGGGCCACGATGAGCCGTCGGCGGTCGGCCACGTCACCCAGCGGCACGAGGAAGAAGAGCCCCAGCCCGTATCCGACATGCGTGAGGGTGACCACGCTGCCGACCAGTGCCGGGCTCATGGCGAGGTCGTGACCCATCGTCACCAGAAGCGGCTGGGAGAAGTAGACATTGGCCACGGCGGCCCCGCAGGCGACGGCGAACAACATGACGACGCCACGGGACAGGACGGGCGCGGGACCCTCCCCGCTGCGGACTTCGGTCCGTCGCGTCACAGCCTGACCCTTGCCGGGCATCATCAGCACTCCCCCACATCTGGTTTCATCTTGCTACCAGTGGCGACGGTAAGCATTTTGGTAGCATGTTGCAACCACTGAGAGAGCGAGGGACGCCATGGTGACCAGGACGCGCTTCGACGACAGCGACTGTCCCGTCGCCCGGTCGGTGGACGCGATCGGCGACTGGTGGTCCCTGCTGATCGTGCGGGACGCCTTCGACGGGAGCCGGCGCTTCGGGGAGTTCCAGCGCAGCCTCGGCGTAGCGAAGAACATCCTCACCGCGCGTCTGCGTACCCTGGTCGCCGGCGGCATCCTCGAATCCGTCCCCGCCTCGGACGGCAGCGCCTACCGCGAGTACGTACTGACGCCGAAGGGCAAGGCACTCTTCCCCGTCATCGTGGCACTGCGGCAATGGGGCGAAGAGAACTTCTTCTCCCCCGGCGAACCGCACTCACAGTTGCTCGACCGCCAACAGGGACACCGCCTCCGCCCACTGGAAGTACTGTCCGCGGACGGGCGACGGATCGACCCCGACGACACCACCGTCCACAAGGTCGCCGGCGAGTGAAACCGGGGCTCGATCCCCTCAGTGGCCATGGCCGCCGCCGTGGTCGCCGTAGCCTTGACCACCGGCCTGGCTGCCACTGCCGTGGCCGCCGCCCTGGCCCCCACTGCCGACGATCGTCCACGGCCGACGTTGCCGCAGCGCGCCGGTCCGGTCCGGGAATGCCACTCATTGAGCCGATCTCAGCGGAAATTCGACAAGGTCCTCAGAATGGGGATCGAATAACCGCCCTGGCCGGGCCCGGAAATGCCCCGGCCGGCCGATGCGTGGCCGACCGGGACATCGGGCTCAGGCGAGGTCGAACCGATCGAGGTTCATCACCTTGTCCCAGGCCGCCACGAAGTCACGCACGAACTTCTCTCCCGCGTCCCGGGACGCGTAGACCTCCGAGACGGCCCGGAGCTGCGAGTGTGAACCGAAGATCAGGTCGACGGCGGTGGCGGTCCACTTCACCTCGCCCGTGACGCGATCCCGGCCTTCGAATACGTCCTCAGACGAGGTTGACGCCTTCCACTCCGTGCGCATGTCGAGCAGGTTGGCGAAGAAGTCATTGGTCAAGGTCTCCGGCCGCTGCGTGAAGACACCATGGGAGGAGCCCGCATAGCCGGTGTTCAGGGCGCGCATACCGCCCATCAGCACCGTCATCTCGGGAGCCGTCAGCGTCAACAGGCTGGCGCGGTCCAGCAGGAGCGTCTCCGGTGACAGTTTCTCTCCCGCCCGGAGGTAGTTGCGGAACCCGTCTGCCTTGGGTTCGAGCACGGCGAACGACTCCACGTCGGTCTGCTCCTGCGAGGCGTCCGTGCGTCCAGGTGTGAACGGGACGGTGATGTCGTACCCGGCGTTCTTCGCAGCCTTCTCGACCGCCGCGCATCCGCCCAGGACGATCAGGTCCGCGAGGGACACTTTTCTTCCGCCGGTCTGTGAGCCGTTGAAGTCCTGCCGGATCTCTTCGAGGGTCCGCACCACCTCGGCCACCTCGGGCAGGTCGTTGACCTCCCAGTCCTTTTGCGGCGCGAGCCGAATCCGTGCCCCGTTGGCCCCGCCACGCTTGTCGGTGCCGCGGAAGCTCGACGCCGACGCCCAAGCGGTGGTGACCAGCTGGGAGACGGACAGTCCCGAGGAGAGGATCCTGTCCTTGAGGGCAGCGATGTCGTCGGCCGCGACCAGTTCGTGATCGACCTCGGGGACGGGGTCCTGCCAGAGCTGCGGCTCGGGAATCCACGGGCCGAGGTAGCGCGAGACGGGTCCCATGTCGCGGTGCAGCAGCTTGTACCACGCCTTGGCGAACGCCACCGCGAGCTTGTCAGGGTTCTCGTGGAAGCTCTTCGCGATCGGTCCGTAGACCGGGTCCACCTTCAGCCCGAGGTCCGTCGTCAGCATCATGGGAGCGTGCCGCTTCGACGGGTCATGAGCATCCGGCACAGTGTTCTGGGCCGCGGCATCCTTGGGAGTCCACTGCTTCGCACCGGCGGGGCTCGTCGTCAGCTCCCAGTCGTACCGGAACAAGTTGTCCAGGTACTCGTTGTCCCACTTCGTCGGCTCGGAGGTCCATGCGCCCTCGAGCCCGCTGGTCAGCGCGTCGGCGCCCTTGCCACTGCCGTGCATGTTCCGCCAGCCGAGGCCCTGCTGCTCAAGGGGACTCGCCTCGGGCTCCGGGCCGATGTACGAGGGATCGACGGCACCATGGCACTTGCCGAACGTGTGTCCGCCGACGATGAGCGCCACTGTCTCCTCGTCGTTCATCGCCATACGCCCGAAGGTCTCGCGGATGTCCCTGGCGGCAGCCATCGGATCCGGGTTGCCGTTGGGCCCCTCCGGATTGACGTAGATCAGCCCCATCTGCACGGCACCGAAGGGGCCGGTGAGTTCCCTGTCGCCGGTGTAGCGCTCATCGCCGAGCCAGGTGTCCTCGGGCCCCCAGAAGATTTCCTCGGGCTCCCAGATGTCCTCTCGTCCGAAGCCGAACCCGAACGTCTTGAACCCCATCGATTCCATGGCACAGTTGCCGGCGAAGACCAGCAGGTCGGCCCAGGAGATTTTGCGGCCGTATTTCTGCTTGACCGGCCAGAGCAAACGGCGTGCCTTGTCGAGGCTCGCGTTGTCCGGCCAGCTGTTGAGGGGGGCGAAGCGCTGAGCGCCGGCGCCGCCACCGCCCCGGCCGTCCGCGATGCGATACGTTCCCGCGGCATGCCAACTCATCCGGATGAAGAGCGGCCCGTAGTGGCCGTAGTCGGCAGGCCACCAGTCCTGCGACGTCTTCATCACCTCGAATACGTCGCGCTTCAGCGCTTCGACGTCGAGGGTCGAGAACTCCTTCGCGTAGCTGAAGTCCTCGTCCATCGGATTGGACCGGGACGAGTGCTGATGGAGAATCTGAAGGTCCAGCTGATTCGGCCACCAGTCCCGGTTCGTCCTGGGCCGGGTCGGCGTGGGGGCCGGGGAGTCGATTACTGGGTTCTCGCTTTCGCTGCCGGACACGTCCGTCCTTCTTCCTGTCTCGGTGATTCCTTCTGCTGGCTGCTTGCTTTTGCCGTTGGTTTGTCTCGTGGTGTCGAATACTGCGACCCGCGCCCACAGCGCGCCATGGCGTCCGCCGGCCGGCACCGCCTGACCGGGCCCGCGGCAGTCAACGCGGGCTACCGCGGCCGGCGAGAACCCACCCTCATGCACGACGCCGATGACCGATCCTGTGTCGGCGTCCGTATGGTCGCGCACCACAGGCCGCACCGATACGAGAACACGCTGGGCACTCTGCGTAACACGCACGCGAAGCTCACAGAAGACGCGGTCGAGGTCGAACGAGACCTCCGCGGATTGCTCGCCGATCCGGGCGTCATCGCTTTCAGGGCGAGGCGATGGTGTTCCAGACACCCCGTCAGATCGACAGCATGTTCAAAGATTCCAACGGCGACTGGGAGGTCGAGAGGGAAGGAAAGATTGCGCGTCGACGTGTCGGTCCGCATTCCCTGTGACTTGCCGGTGTCATCAATCCTGGAAATGGACTACGCGGCGGGGCTCGCTGATCATTCCGCAACACGCTTTAAGAGCTGTCCCGGGACCGAACCGCCGTTTGCCGGGGAGATGTTCTCGGCGCTGCTGGCGCGATACGGCGTCAGAGCCGTCTTGGTCAGGCCATTTCGCCGACCCGCCGTGCGAGCCGGCTGGTCAGCGACCCGAATCCGGAACCTCGCGCGGGGCGGAGGGAGCCTGGTCCCCGGGCCGGGAGACGAAGCCGGCGGTGGCGGCCAGAGTACGCAGGACCGTAGCGCCGGCGAACACTACCGAGGAGACCGGCCAGCCCATCCATCGCGTCAGTTCACCTCGCAGGTCGGGATCGACCTCGACGGTCACCCGGATGTATCTGCTCTGCAACCTGGTGACCTTGGCGGACCGAGGTGCCGAGACGTCCGGCCCGCGCCGCAATGCCGCGCGGTAGCTCTCCTTGCGCTGACTCATACCTCATCCTGACGCTTGATCAGTTCCTCCGCGAAGTCCATGTACGCCGACCCCTTGGCCTGGACCGGGTTCCCGAAAGACTGGGCGTACAGGTCGAGCCGCGCGATCTGGGTGTTCAGCACCTCGAAACCCCGCTCGGTGAGTGCCTCGCGAGCGTCCGCATCGGGCCCGGTGCGCGTGGCATCGGGACGGTTGGTGCGATTGAGCAGGACGGCCGTGCGGGCCGGCTCGGCGCGCAGGGACTGCACGTCCGCCATCTCACCGAGAATGGGTGCCATCCGGTCCAGTTCGATGGGGGCGGGGGTCACGGGCACGATCCACTCACCGGCGTACCTCATGATGCTGCGGGTGATGCGGGGATGGTCCTCCAGCTGGGGCGCATCGAGCACGACGGACTGCCGGTTGCCGAGGAAGTCGTTCACGCGCCGGTGGACGTCCCCCACCGGCAGGGCGATCACCGGAAACGGAAAGCCGCCGGCCAGCTCGCTCCAGCGCAGCGCGGAAGCGGCCGGGTCACCGTCGACCAGCAGCGGCGACAGCCCCGACTCATGAAGCGCATGGGCCAGCCACACAGCACTCGTCGTCTTTCCGACGCCGGGCTTGAGATTCACAAACGCACAACTCAAAGGCACGATAAAGGACAATAATGGGCGCGATCGTCCAGTCACGGTCGGCGCGAGGGCATGGTCGCGTGGTTCACCCGCAAGCCTCAAGGACCACGCCCCTGGGCGCGTGCCCGACCCTCGACCGGATGCCCAACCTGTCGCTTCCCCACCACCTCCTCAACAAGTCGCGGAGGGAACGGACATGCCACATGGCCGTGGGCTGCTAGGTTGCCCTGGGCGAACGTGCGTACGGGGGTTGTGCTGTGATCGGGCTGGGAGCAATAGCGGGGATCGCGGTGGTGGAGCTCGGCATGGTGCTCACGCCGGGGCCGAACATGATCTACCTGGTGTCCCGCTCGATCGCCCAGGGCCGCCGGGCGGGGCTGATCTCGCTGGCCGGGGTCTTCCTCGGCTTCCTGGTCTACCTCTTCGCGGTGTCCGCCGGTATCGCCACCGTCTTCGCACTGGTGCCGGAGATCTACCTGGCGATCAAGCTGGCCGGAGCGGGCTATCTGCTCTGGCTGGCCTGGAAGGCCGTCCGGCCGGGCGGCCGTTCGGCTGTCGCGACGCAGGAGTTGGCGCATGACGGGACCCGCAAGCTCTTCCTGATGGGCTTCCTCACCTGCCTGCTCAATCCCAAGGTGGCCATCCTCTACATCTCGCTACTGCCGCAGTTCGTCGACCCGGAGCGCGGCCATGTCGGCTTGCAGGGGCTGCTGTTGGGGCTGACCCAGATCGCGGTGGGGGTCGCGGGCAATGCCTTCTTCATCGTGACGGCCGGCTCCGTCGCCGGGTTCTTCGCCCGGCACCCGCTCTGGCAGCGCCTGCACCGCTATGTGGTGGGCACCGCGCTGGCGGGCTTCGCCGTCAAGATCGCCACCGAGCGAACGGGCGCGGCCGTCGCCCTGCGCTGACGGCCGAGAGGACGACATCCACGCGGCATTCCTCAAGTCACGAGGGATTCCTCCAGTGGGGTCACTCCTCCAGTGCTCTCGCCATGCGGTCGAGGTCGGCGAGGAGCACTGTCAGTCGCTGCGCCGGGATCGCTTCGACCATGCGCTGTTCGATGGCGTAGACGGCGGCCTGGACGGCGGCAAGGCGCGCCTTGCCCTCCTCGGTGAGGTGGGCGGGCCGGGCGCGGCCGTGGTCGGCGGTGGCGGGGCGGGTGATCAGTCCCGCTTCCTGTAGGGCCCGCAGGACGACGTTTCCGGACTGCCGGGTGACGAAGGTCGCGCGGGCGAGGTCGGCGTTGGACATGCCGGGATGCAGGGCCAGGAGTTCAAGGGTGGCGTACTGCGGCACGGTCAGGCCGTGCTCACGCAGGACCTTGTCCATGGCCCCACGGAGGGCGGCCTGGGTGCGTTTGAGCAGGTACCCCACGTGTTGTGTGACGTCTTTCGTGGGGTGCGACGAGTCGGCCGACATGTTCTCCAGCATGTCAGCATTTTGACATATGCGACGCGGTCGCCTTAGCCTCTGGCATGTCAAAGTCCTGACATTGAGTTCGAGGAGACCCATGACTGTCACCATCGACGGCCCCGACTTCGTCGCCCTGCAAGTGCGTGACCTGAACGCGGCAGCGGACTTCTGCGAGCGGCACCTCGGTCTGCGCCGGGCCGCGGTCTCGCCACCCCACGCAGTCGTCTTCGACACCAAGCCGACCCCCTTCGCCGTCCGCGAGCTCCTCCCGGGCGTCGACCTCGCCGACACCGCGCGGCCCGGACTCGGTGCGGTGCTCTGGTTCCAGACCTCCGACGCCCACCAGCTCCACGACCAGCTCGCCGCAGCCGGGGTCAAGATCCTCACTCCGATCGCGGACAGCCCCTTCGGGCCGATGTTCTCCTTCGAAGGCCCCGAGGGCTACACCCTCACCGCACACGGAGGCTGACCGCGCCCGCCGTCCCCCTCACCCCGGCCGGGCCCCTCTCACTCGCCTCCGGCATCCGGTTCCTGGCGGGCTTCAGCCGCGTGAGCTGCCGCGAGGTGAGGGCAGACGGCGGTACGGGGACGGTCCGGGCCGACCCACCAGGCCGTGTCACCGGTCACCGACGTGGCGGGACAACACATCTAGAGGTCCCGTGGCCGCACCGTCATCCGGATCCCGTCCCGTGCCCACAGCACGAACCGTTCCACCGGCGTCACTTCGTGCCCCGGCGCGGGCCGAAAGCGCAGGCGCTTGAGGAGGACGGTCAGGACGAGCTGGGCCTCGACCGTGGCCAAAGCAGCGCCCTCGCAGCTGCGTGGCCCGAACCCGAAGGGGACGTACGCGAGCCGCGGCCGCTTGGCCACCTCCTGCGGCGTGAACCGCTCGGGGTCGAACCGCTCCGGCTCGGGCCAGTACTCAGGGTTCAGATGCACCGCCCAGAACGGATAGAACACCGTCGTCCCGGCCGGGATCTCGTACGGGCCCAGAACCAGGTCCTCGGTCGTCTCGCGCGCGCCGTACGGGCCGGGCGGGAACAGGCGCATCGACTCCTTGAGCACCATCTCCAGATACGTGAGCCGCCGCAGATCACCGTATTCGGGCGTGGCGCGCTCGCCCAGCACCTGGTCCAGTTCGGCGGCGACGCGATCGGCCGCTTCGGGATGGCGACCCAGCAGGTGCAGCGTCCACGAGACGGCGACGCCGGTGGTGTGGTGGGCGGCGAGCAGCGTCACCATCACGGTGTCCCGGATCCGCGCCGGGCTCTGACCGGCCTCGACCAGCGCCCCGATCAGGTCGCTGCGGTCGGTGCGGCCGCCCGAGCGGTGCGCCGCCACCACGCGGTCGACCGTCGCGCGCAGATAGGCAAGGGCCGCCTCGGCCCGCTGCGCCGCGCGGGGGTCGGCCCGCGGCGCCTGGTAGAGCCGTCCGAGGTGCTCGGTGAGCACCTCCTCGAACGCGGCGACGACACGGTCCGTGTCGGTTTCCGCGCCGCCGAGCGCGAACCCGCAGATCATACGGAGCGACAGCGCGGTCAACTCCTTTTGCAGCTCGACGGGTTCGCCGTCGGCCTGCCCCGCCCAGCGGTCCGCGAGCTCCTGCGCCAGCTCGGTGAAGCGCGCGAAGTGCCGCTCGTGGGCCGGCCGTCCGGCGAGCACCGAGAGCAGCAGTCGGCGCCAGGGGCTGTGCTCGTCGGCGGGTAGCACTTGCAGGTTGCCGGCCTCGCACAGCGGGTCCAGGAACGCGAACAGTTCCTCGGGCCGTGTGTCGAGGTGCGCCGTGGCCTCCAGAAGCACGGGATCGGCGACCGACACGGCCGTGTCCGCGCCCGGCAGCTGGAAGCGCACGACGGGTCCGTACGCCTCGTGCAGGCGTAACTGGTACCGGTGCAGCCCGCCCGCAGCCGCAACGGCGCTCAGCCCGCCGTCCTCCTGGCGCTCGGGTCCGGGGATACGCATAACGGTGCCTCCTGTCCCAAGTCGTGTCCCAAGTCCTGCCCTCGATTCTGTTCCGAGGGGGCCTTCAACTCGGAAGCCGACATCCGGCCGCGGAGCCGCTGCGAAAACCCGTTGGCGGACCACGGCGACCACTGCTACCTTCCGGAAGGCCGTGCGAGAGAACGAGGAGGTGGTACCCGTGAACGCAGTATCGACATGGGTGCTCCCCTCCGGGGTCACGGCCGGGCGATAGGTCGTCCGGGAGCGCCGTTCAAGCGCACTCCCGAAAGGCACGACCATGCACTTCACTTCTGAACGGCACCTCGACGACGGCGTCCTCGAACGCGAATTCACCCTCGGCGAGATCCCTGGCCTCCTGTGGACGCCCGCATCCGCCTCCGCATCCGTACCGGCGCCGTTGATCCTGCTCGGCCACCCTCCGCTCGGACTGCGCACGATGTACCCCCGGCTGGCGGAGCGGGCCCGGCGCGCCGCGGCGGATGGCTTCGCCGCGGCCACCATCGAACTCCCCGGGAGCGGTGAACGGCCCGGTTGGGCCGCCGCCGAGCAGGCCCGCGCCGACCTGCGCCGGGCTATGGAGGCCGGCGAACCGGTCGGCGACAAGATCATCGACGCCCTCGTCCTCCCACTCGTCGAGAAGTCGGTCCCGGAATGGCGGGCCGCCCTGGACGCCCTCCTGTCGCTGCCCGGGATCGGTGGCCCGGTCGGGTACTCGGGGGGAGTGATCTCCATCGGCATCCGGCTCGCGGTGGTCGAGCCGCGCATCGCGGCCGCCGTTCTGTTCGCCGGGAGTCTCGTGCCCGCCGCCATGTTCGAGGAGGCCCGCCGGGTCACCGTTCCGCTGCACGTCCTGCTGCAATGGGACGACGAAGGGAATGACCGGCAGGCGGCCCTGGACCTGTTTGACGCCTTCGGCTCCAAGGAGAAGACGCTGCACGCCAACATGGGCGGGCACACCGGCGTCCCGCAGTTCGCGGGGGACGCCGCGGCCCGGTTCTTCACCCGGCATCTCCGCTAGCCGCGGGCCGGCGCCGCCAGGGCAGTAGGCGGTAGGCGGTGCCGGCTACCCCCAGGACGATCTCGGCGGTTGCCCCGCCGCAGCGCCGGACGATCTCCTCGGGTACTTCAGCGCCAGGCCACCAGCCACTGCCGTCTGCGTTGTTCGTCCCGGCCGCACGCAGCAACCACCCAAGTCTTGCCTGGCTGCGTCATGGGGGTACCCGGTTCCCTCTTCGACGACCAGCCAGGTTCTATGAGGAACTGCGGGACCGGACCTCGGTGGCACGGATTCGCGGCCACTCGCTCAGCCGGATATCCATGGCTGCGCTGACCTGATTCAAGTCTGGTCACAGGTGCCGGCTGATCGACGTGCGACCGTGACATTGTCAAATCCCCGCTGAGTGAACAGTTCCAGCGCTGCGTCAAGGAGGGTCCCCCTGGTCCGAAGCTTCTTGTGTTCCCGCAATCCGATGTGTTGAATCACGCCGCAGGCATATCGGTCACGCATGAGGCATCGAAGATTTTTCACCTCGTCGGCCACGAGCGATCGGGCACCAGTGCCAGGCCCCGGCACCCTCCCCTGGCCACACAGCCGAACTTCCCCAAGCTGCCGCCTGGGGTTGGGATCCAGGCGCGTTCAAGGCTCCTCGGCGTCCGGGTCGTAGAGAATTCGAGCCGGGCACACCAGTCGCACCGGAAGCAATGGAGGCACAGGCAAACCCTTTGCCGCCATAATGAAAGTGTCGATATTTGCGAAATCTTTAACGGCGATTGACTAATCATTTAACCTGGATGCTTGATCTCTATTGCAGCCCGGGCTTTACTGGTGAGGATAACCCATGCGCAATCTCCCTTCCGGAGAGAGGCCCCAATGAGTTTTCCGTCGATTAAGTTATCTCTTTTCGCTTCCATTACTCCGAACCCGGTGACCACGTCGACAATTCAGCCACCCCTCTCCGCGCTCTCACATTCCGGGTAAACCCCGAGGGTAAAGCGCGGCGGTGGACACGAGCCGGGGCGCCGGCGCGGGACGACACGGTACACATGGGAGCGATAGATATGGGCAACAACATTATTACTGTCCTCGTGGTCGAGAACCAGACCCTTCTCAGGGAGGCACTCTGCGACGTGCTGGCGGCCCAGCCGGACATCGAGATCGTTGGCGGTGTCCCCAATAACGAAGGCGCCATACGCATGGCGGCCGAAACGCGTCCCGAAATCGTCCTGCTGGACGGTGCTGAGCCGCACGAGATCATCAGCCAGGTTGCCGCATTACGGAGGGCGTCTCCGGAGTCGCACTGCATCGTCCTGACGTCTTTCCATCACCCCGAACTCATCAAACACGCGCTGCGGCTGCATGTGAGCGGATTCTTGACGAAAAGCCTTACCCGGGAAGAAGTAATATCCGCTATCCGCAGCGTCAGCCGTCATCCTGACCAAATATTGTTAGCCGTTCCCAGGGAAAGCCTCGCGGCCGCACGGCAGGACGTGGGGGTGCACCTTTCCTCACGAGAGTTACAGATCATGGAGAATGTGGCACAGGGGCTCAGCAATGGCCAGATAGCCAGTCGGCTGGACATCACCGAGGCCACCGTGAAACGCCATCTACGAAACATCTTCGAAAAACTGGGAGCCGTTTCCCGTATCGATGCAGTCAACAAGGCGAAGTCGATGCTCGTTCTCGGATTCTCCGCGAACCTCAACGGCATGGGGCGGCGGATGAAGGAGGAGGGCGCCGGACAGGGTGGCATACGCGGAAATATGCGCACAAACAGGCACCAGTACGTGGTGCCGCACCGTGCGGCACTGCGGGTGCCAGTGGGTTCCTGACATATGGAACACGTCGGGCCGTTCTTTCCGGGCCCTGGGAGAGGGACGGAGAAGAACGGCCCGACGCGCATCAGCGGGTAAGGCAGGCACTCATAGGCGCTTGACCGCGTGCAGGATGTACTCGTCCCGGTCCAGCGGATCGGGTCCCGCAGGCCGGGGCCGTGCGGGGAAACTGCCGCTGACCGGCCTGTGACCGTGCAGCTGGGACAGGAATACGCCTTCACCATTGGTGAGTGAGGGGATACGCCGGCCGAGCTCATGGACGCGACTGGAGGGCAGGGTGCCCTCCAGCAAGAACGCGTCCCCCCGGACCAGGGGGACTTCAGGAGTGGCACCCAGCTCCGCCAGATTCGCCAGGACAGTGCTCAGCACGGCGGTCGGGATCTCCAGCTCGAAGGCGCTGACCGGCTCATACACCTGCGTCCCCGCCTGCTTGAGCGCACTCATCAGGACCAGGGGCGTCACCTTGCGGAAGTCGTCCGCCGCGCTGACCGGGCTGGCGAAGCCGGAGCGGTTCAAGGTGACGACGACGTCGGTGACCTGCCAGCCGTGCAGCCCGTGCTGCAGGGTGGTGTGCACCGTCTCCTCGATGGCCTTGTGGAACGCCCCCGGCAGCGAGCCTCGTTCGACCTCAAGGCGGAAGTCGATGCCGCTGCCCTCCTCGCCGGGCTCCACCCGCAGTCCCACCGTTGCCCAGAAGTAGTTGAGCTTGCGCAGATCCCACTCCTCCAGCGCCTCACCGACTCCGGCAGGCTTCTCGATGCAGACGGTCCGGGACTCCTGGAAGACGGCCCGGACACCGAAGGACTCGGCGAGCGTGGTGTGGATGATGTCCTTCTGCACCTCCCCGTACAGGCGGAGCACCGTCCCGTGCGCGCTCTCCTCGTCCTGCCGCAGCTCGATGGACGGGTCCTGCTCGCTCAGCATCCGCAGGGCGGCGTGCAGCCGGCCCGCATCCGCCGGGCACTCGGGCCGGACCACCGTCTCAAGGTTGGGTGGGGCGAAGAAGTTCCGCGGCGGCGGCTCCTCGCGGTAGCCGGCGCGGTCGCCGATCCGGACGTCCTTCAGCCCCCAGACCTTGGCGATGTCCCCGGCCGACGCCCGGGCCTCGACGGTGGCGGAGCCGTGCTCGTAGACCCGCAGCGAGGTGATCTTGCCGGGGTGCTCGGTCACCTGGCCCGCATGGTCGGTGCGGTGCAGCGTGACATGGTCGCGGGTGGCCAGCGAGCCCGATCGCAGCCGTAGGTAGGCGATGGACTCCCCCCGCGGGCCGCGCTCGACCTTGAAGACGGTGCCGAGCAGGGGTGCCTCGTCCTCGCCCTCGTGCACCGCGGGCAGGAACTCCCGGATGCCGCCCAGCAGTTCGACCAGGCCCTCGCCCTTCAGTGCCGAGCCGAAGAACACCGGGTACACCTGGCCGTGCGCGGTCTGCCGGGCCAGTTCCTCGGCGTACTCCTTGTCGGTCAGCCGCGCTCCGCCGTCCAGGTCCAGATAGGAGGTGAGGAACGCGTCATCGTGCAGGGACAGCAACTCGCCGAGTTCGGTGGCGAACACCGGGTCGTCGGGACGGCGCGGGATCGTCCGCGCGGCAGGGGTGCCGATGTCCGTTACGGCGGACACCGCCACCGCGGACGGCGTGAGCCGTTTCGCGATCTCCTCCAGAACGCCGCCGTAGCGCGCGCCGCGACGGTCGATCTTGTTGACGAAGATCAGGGTGGGAATCCGCAGCCGCCGCAGCGTCCGCATCAGGATACGGGTCTGCGGCTGCACTCCCTCCACGGCCGAGACGACCAGCACGACGCCGTCGAGCACGCCGAGTGCCCGCTCCACCTCTGCGATGAAGTCCGAGTGGCCGGGAGTATCAATGAGGTTGACCTTCAGTCCGTCGGTGACGAAGGTGGCCACGGCGGACCGGATGGTGATACCACGGCGCCGCTCCAGCTCCATGGAGTCGGTCTGTGTGGTTCCGGCGTCCACGCTCCCGAACTCAGCGATCGCGCCGGTGTGGTGCAGCAGCCGTTCGGTGAGGGAAGTCTTTCCCGCGTCAACGTGCGCAAGGATTCCCAGGTTCAGCTTCTTCTTCATAGAGACTCTTTGATGTCCTGAATGTCGTCATGTGGTCCTCTTCCTTGTGGGGGTGGATGGTTGCCTGCCGCATCGCTCGATCTTCTCCGTTCGCCGCTGTAGCTGCTGGTCCGGCTGGTGCAGTCGATATCCCCAGCCGACGTACGGGCCTGAGCACCACTCGGCGGGGCCCCGTGACCGCGCCTGCCGGGGCACATGCCCCGGCAGGCGCGGTCACGGTAACAAAAGCCTTGTCGCAGGTCAGGGCTTGACGGCGACAATCAGCCAGTCGCCGAGGAGATTGTCGATGCGCTCCGCCTGCCGGATCGTGAATCCGGCCTCCTCCACGGACGCCCGGTACTCCGCCACGCTTGAGGAGGAGCTGTCCCCACGGATCAGCCCGTGGTTGAGGCGCTGCAGGACGTCGTGGGCGTTCTCGGACGCGGGGTCGGTCATCAGGTCGTAGATCACCAGGGCGCCGCCCGGACGCAACGCACCGTGGATCCGACGCAGCAGCGCACGCCGCTGCGGGAAGGGCCAATCGGGCAACACATGCCCGATGACCACCGCATCGGCCGCGGGCAGCGGATCGGTGCGGAAGTCGCCTCCCTGGAAGCGGACCCGCCCGTCCAGGCCACGGTCGGCCACCAACTCCGCGCACAGCGGCGCCAGCGCCGGCAAGTCGAAGACCGTGCCCGACAGGTGTGGGTGGGCCAGTGCCAGGCGGGTCGCCAGATTTCCGCGCGCGCCGCCGATGTCGACGAAGGAGCCGTACGGGCCCCAGTCGACGCGGCGCGCGAGCTCGTCGGCGGTAAAGGTGGTGAAGGTGTCGAAATGCGCCATGATCTGACGGGCGCGTTCGAGGTCCGCGTAGTGCTGGGGATACGCCTCCGGGCCATGTGCCTCAGCGCCCGAGCCCGCCTCGCCCTCGCGCAGCGCCGTGGTGAGCCCGGCCCACACGTGGTAGTGCTTGCGGGCGTGCTGCAGGACGCTTCCGCCGAGGTACTCGGGTGCACCGGGCACCAGGAACGCGGTCGCCGTCGCGGAATTACGGTAACTGCGCGGAGCGCCGTCGTCCGTCTCCAGCAGCCCCACGGCAACCAGGGCGTCGAGGAAATCCGTCGCCAACGGGTGGGCCAGGGACAGCTTCCGGCGGACCTCGTCCACGGTCGACGGGCCGCCGGCGAGCAGTTCGAAGAGGCCCAGCTCCACTGCCGTGTGCAGGACCTTGGCTTGGTGGTAGGCGGTGTTGAGCTGGAGAAGCGAGCGGGCCTGCTCGACCGAGGCGAGTGGTGAGATGGGCATGGGGCTCCTTGGCCTGAGGTGATCACGGGGGGACGAGCGTGCTGGGGACACGACGCGTTACGGCGTTGGTGCGCCGAACCAGGCGTGCAACGCCTCGGTCAGACCGTCCACTCCGCCACCGGGCGTACCGGCCCAGCAGACGTACCCGTCGGGACGGATGAGCAGCGCCGTGAATTCGGCGGAAGCGGCGCCGGGCGCCCGGACCGCGTTCACCGGGACGAGAGCGACCCGGTCCTTCCAGCCGGCGGCCGCGTCGGCCTGGCCGCGGTCCGGCGGCAGGGTGAGCAGCACCCCCCGGGCCTCGTGGAAGAAGGAGCTGAGCCTGCGGCTGCCCTCGCCGGTGTCCAGCAGCAGGTCCGGAACCCGTCGACCGGTCAGCGGATGCTCGCCGGGGATGTCGTAGCGCACGTCCAGCGCCGAAATCAGGCCTGCCAGATAGCGGTTGGTCTCCGGTACGTGCAACAACTCGATCATCAGTTCCCGCAGTCCCTCGAACCGCGGGTCGGGATCGATGAGGACGGCCTGGGCCCGGGTGTTGCGCAGCACGCCCGCCGCGACGGGGCGCCGCTCGGACTCGTAGGTGTCCAACAGCCCCTCCGGGGCCGTGCCGGCGAGGGTCGCGCCCAGCTTCCAGCCGAGGTTGACGGCGTCCTGGAAACCGAGGTTGAGGCCCTGGCCCCCGGCGGGGAGGTGGATATGGCCGGCGTCACCGGCCAGCAGCACCCGTCCGTCCCGGTAGCGGGTGGCCTGCCGCGAGGTGTCGGTGAGCCGGGAGAGCCATCGGACGTCGTGCATGCCGAAGTCGCTGCCGGCCACTTCGGTCAGCGCGGCTCGTACGTCGTCCTCGGTCACGGCGGCGTGCCGGTCGGCGTAGGGGCGGTCGAAGAAGGCGACCGTTGCCCGGAAGATGCCGGGCTCCAGCGGGAAGGCCGCGAACCAGGCGCGCAGATCGTGCCGCATCACGCCGTAGGGCCGCATGGGCCCCATGCCCTCGCCGTGCGGCAGCTCATCGCGGAATCGGGCGTCCGCGATCACCGCGAACATATGGGGCTCCTGGCCGGGGAAGTCGATGCCCAGCAGCTTGCGGACGGTGCTGCCGCCCCCGTCGCACCCCACCAAGTACGCGGCACCGACCTCGTACGGCCCGTCCGGCCCCTCGACGGTGACGGTCACGCCGTGCTCGTCCTGCGTCAGGGCGGTCAGGGCGTGGCCCCGGCGCAGCTGTGCGCCCAGTTGCCGGGCCCGCTCGGTCAGCAGCTGCTCGGTGCGGACCTGCGGAACGAACAGGGCGTAGGGATGCAGGGTGTCGAAGGACTCGAACCGCAGCGGTACACCGAGACTGGCGAAGTTGCCGCCGCGCAGCTTCGGGGCGTCCCGCAGAAACTCGGCGGCCAGACCGCGCATCTCCAGCAGTTCCATGGTGCGCGCGTGGACCCCCAACGCCTTGGAGAAATCCACCGGTTGTGCGAGGCGTTCCAGCACCAGGGTTCGCGCACCGGCCAGTTGCAGCTCACAGGCGAGCATCAGACCGGTCGGTCCGGCGCCTGCCACCACCACGTCGTACTCCACCACGGCCCTCCTCATGCAGGGATTTGGGTTTCCGCGATGCATGCTCGCCCCGCGGCTTAGAGCCGCCGTCCAGCCGGAATCCGGGGCCTTGGCCATGCCGTCGGCCGCCCGCCCGCCCCGCGTACTCGAAGGGCTCTTGAAGGGGACTTCGTAGCGTGTCAGGACCCTACGAACAGCGAAGGATGCGATATGCCGTTCACCCCGAAGGAAATCGCCTATTTGCGGTCACAGGGCTACGGCCGGCTCGCCACGGTCGGCGCGTACGGAGAACCGCACAATGTCCCCGTCTCGTTCCTCCTGGATGAGGACGACGGTGTTATCGAGATCACCGGAAGAAACATGGGCCGCAGCCGGAAGTACCGCAACGTGCTGGCCAACGACAAGGTTTCCTTCGTCGTGGATGACATTCCCTGCCGCGATCCGGAAGTCGTACGGGCCGTGATCATCCACGGGCAGGCACGGGCGCTGGCCACCGGAGGAAAGGCCCGCCGTGCGCAGTGCGACGAGGAAATGATCGTGATCCGCCCGTTGCGGATCATCAGTTGGGGCATCGAGGGCAGCCTGGCCACCGGTGTTCACTCCCGCCGGATCACCGTCGAAGAGGAGGCACAGCGATGAGGGACATGCCCGAATTCCCGTGGGACGTCATCCTGCCGCACAAGCGCCGAGCGGCTGAACACCCCGACGGAATCGTCAATCTGGCCCTGGGCGAGCCCGTCGACCCCACGCCACGCCCGGTACGGGACGCCCTCGCCACGGCCTCCGACGCCCCGGGATACCCGCCGACCGAGGGCACCGACGCCCTGCGCAAGACGGCCGCCGACTGGCTGTGCCGCCGTCTGGGAGTGAGCGTGGACCCCACGGCCGTGCTGCCCGCGGTCGGCACCAAGGAACTGATCGCCTGGCTGCCCACCATGCTCGGCGCCGGTCCCGGCGACACGGTGGCCATCCCCGAACTGGCCTTTCCCACCTTCGATGTGAGCGCCCGGCTCGCCGGAGCCACATCCCTGCCCGTGGCCTGGCCGCCGGACCTGCCCGCCACGGAGCGCCCGGCGGTGGTCTGGCTCAACTCACCCTCCAATCCGGAGGGAAGGGTGCACTCTCCCGACGAGCTGCGCGCGCTGGTCGCCTGGGCCAGGGAACACGACACCGTGCTCGTCAACGACGAGTGTTACATCGAGTACGGCTGGGACAGCCGGCCCTGCTCCCTCCTGGACCCGCGGGTGTGCGGGGGCAGCCACGAGGGGCTGCTGGCAGTGCACTCGCTGTCCAAGCGCTCCAACCTCGCCGGCTACCGGGCCGGAATCTGCTCCGGGGACCCGGCCCTCATACGGCGGCTGCTCGGGATCCGCAAACACGCCGGGCATGTCGTCCCGGCGCCCGTACAGGCCGCCATGCGCGCCGCGTTCGCGGACGACGTACACGTGGAGGAGCAGCGGGCGCGGTACGCACGCCGTCGGCAGACTCTGCGCGGGGCGCTGCTCGCGGCCGGTTTCACCCTTGAGCACTCGGCGGCGGGTCTCTTCCTGTGGGCGACTCGTGGCGAGTCGTGCTGGGCGACGGTGAAGGAACTCGCCGAGCACGGCATCCTCGTCGCCCCCGGCGCCTTCTACGGTCAGGCCGGGGAGCGTCATGTCCGCATCGCGATCACGGCGAGCGACGAGCGGATCGCCGCTGCCGCCGCCCGCCTGCGATGAGCGCCCCCGCTGCGGCACACCCCGCTGCGAACCCCGCTGCCGGTCCCCGGCCGGTGGCGCTGCTGCTGCCCGGCCAGGGCTCGCAGCACCCCGGCATGGCCGTCGGTCTGTACGCGGCGGAACCGGTCTTCGCGGACGCGGTGGACGAGGTGCTGGACGCGATGGGCGGGGAGGGTGGACGCATACGGGACGACTGGCTCACGGGGGCCGGCACGGCGCCGGGGGGCCGGCGCGCGCCGGGCCACAGGCTGCCGATGGATCATGTGTTGCGCTCCCAACCCCTGTTATTCGCTGTGGACTTCGCGTTCGGACGGCTGGTCGAGAGCTGGGGCATCCGGCCTGCCGTGCTCCTCGGCCACAGCATCGGCGAGCTGGCCGCGGCCTCCCTCGCGGGGGTGTTCACGGCGCGGGACGCCGCCCGGGTGGTGCTGGACCGGGTGGTACGGCTGGCGCAGGCGCCACCGGGCGGACTCCTCGCGGTGGCGGCGGCCCCCGACAGGCTGGCGCCCTATCTGGGCGACGGTGTGGTGGTCGGTGCCGTCAACGCGCCGCAGCAGACGGTGCTTGCCGGACCGGAGAACGCGCTGCGGGTGGTGGGCCAACGGCTGTGCGCCGACGGCCTGGCCGCCCGGCGCGTCCCGGCGCTGAGTCCGTTTCACAGCCCGGTGATCGCCCCGTACGCCCAGGGCGCCGAGCGCCTGCTGGCGTCGGTGGCATGGCGCGAGCCCGAGCTGCCGGTGTACTCGTGTTACACAGCGGCACCGCTGACGGCGGACCAGTGCGCGAATCCCGCGTTCTGGGCCGCGCAGCCCGTCGAAACGGTGCGGTTCTGGCCGGCCCTGGACGCGCTGCTGGCCTCAGGGGACCACGTGGTGGTCGAGGCCGGGCCCGGCCGGGGGCTGTCGAGTGTGGCCCGGCGCCACCCCGCCGTACGGAGCGGACGCAGCCGGGTGATCGCCTTGGCACCGAAAGGCCGGGGCGTACCGGAGGACGAACGGGCCTGTCTTGAGTCCGCGCGGGAGGAACTGCGGGACGAGGGGCATCCAGTGCCCCAGTAGGTGTGCACGCACCCGGTACCGATGTCGGGTAAGGACAGGAGGGGCGCCCCGCACGATCGCGGGGCGCCCCTCATCACCTCGGCCTGCGGCGCGGTCGTCACCCGTCCTCGTCATCGATGAGCGCCGCCGCGCGGGTCCAGCCGGCGCCCGCACCCGCGATCTTCACCGGGAAGCACGAGACCAGGAACCCGGCCGGGCCGGGCAGCGCGCCGAGATTGCTCAGCCGTTCGATCTGGCAGTATTCGCGCTCCCGGCCCACGAAGTGGGCCGGCCACAGCACCCCGCGGTCGCCGGTGCGCCGGTACTCGGTGAGCATGTGCCCGAAGGGGGCGTCCAGGCTGAAGGCATCGGTGCCGATGACCTTCACCCCGAAGTCCAGCAGCAGATGGGTGGCCTGGGCGTCGAGCCCCGCGAACTCGCTGAAGTACGCGGGTGTGCCTGCCCGTTGGTCGGCTCCGGTGTGCAGCAGCACGATGTCGAGGGGGCGCGGGTCGCGTCCGGCCTCGTCGAGCGCGCGCCGCAGCCGGCCGGCGCCGATGACCCCGGTCGGTGCGTCCGTGAGGTCCAGCTTGAGGCCGGGCCGCAGAAACCAGTCCAACGGCATCCGGTCGATGTGGCGGGGCACGCCGTAGCGGGCCTTGGACCCGTAGTGCGAGGGGGCGTCGACGTGGGTGCCGGTGTGGGTGGTCAGCTTCAGAGTGTCCAGGGAGAGCAGTTCGCCGTCGGGCAGCTCGGCCGGGTCGAACTCGATGCCGTAGTCGCGCCGCATTCCCTCGGCCATGTGGCGGCCGCCCTCGGCGGGAGAGAGGACCTGGTGTTCCACCGGGTCGATCTCCCACTGGTTCGCGTCCACGGTCGACGACAGATCGACGATGCGCATGAAGGACCTCTGTTCTCTCGTGTCAACACGGGTTCATCCGCCGGTCGTTCCTCAGCAGGGGTGGTTACGGATACGGGCCGAAGCCGGTCAGCGCAGGGCCGCTCCACCGTCCACGGTGAGGATCTGCCCGTGGAGTCCGCCCGCCTGCGGGCTGCACAGCAGCGCCACCACGTCAGCCACCTCGTCAGGGGACGCCAGGCGCCCGGTCGCGGTCCGCTGCTCCAGCCGCTCCCGCACATCGGCGGGCAGGGCGTCCGCGCCGGGGTCGGCCAGCTTGCCTGCCGTCACCGCGTTGACGGCGATGCCCCGCTCGGCCAGTTCCACCGCGAGATAGCGCACCAGGGTCTCCAGCGCGGCCTTGGCCATGCCCGCACCCGCGTACCCGGGCACCACACGATGCGCCCCCGTACTGGAGATCGCCACTATCCGGCCCTTACCCGGTGTCATCAACTCCCCGAGGCGACCGGCGCCGTACAGCAGCGGACCGAGTGCCACGGCACCGTCGCGCAGCGACCGTCCGACGTGCGGGGCGGCGGTGGGGGCCGGGTGGAAGGAGGCAGCGCTGTGCACCAGGACGTCCAGCCGCCCGTGGGTGCGGCGGATGTCGTCGAGGAGTCGCACCACTCCAGCGGGCGTGCCGATGTCCGCCCGCATCAGGCGCACCGTGCCACCCGCCTTGACGAGCCGGCGCTCTACGCCGAGTGCGGCGCGGGTGTCGTGGGCGTAGTTGAGCAGTACCTCGCAGCCCGCGGCGACGAGCTTGCCGGCGATGGCGCGGCCGAGGCCCCCGGTGGCCCCGGTGACCAGAGCCACCGAGCCGCTGAGGGTGCGGCCCGGTCCACCGGAGGAGTCCGCCGGGTGTGGTGTCGCCGCCGCTGTCACGTCCGCTGTCACATTCACTGTCACATCCGCTGTCATGGAAGTGCCCTCCTTCATCGGTTTCGTCCACGTCGCACGGCCTCATTCGGTCCGCGCGTCCTGTCGTACGCCGCCGTCCCCGTGCCGTGGGGACTGCGCCGGCGACTGCTCGGGGATCAGATGGAGGCCGCGCAACATCTCCTCCACGGCCTCGGCGGTGGCGGACGGCGCCTTGGCCGCGAGATAGCCGTCCGGCCGGATCAGTGCACAGCCGCCGGGTGGAACACCGAGGCCGCGCCGCAGAGCGCCGTCCGGATCGGGCAGGACGTCCGGCTCGTCCTGTCCCTTGGTGTCCGGATGGACGCGGTGCACGGACACGGCCCGTCCGAAGTGCCGCACCAGACGCTCCCAGCCGGCCCGGTCGGCGGTGTGCCGGCCAGCGGCCTTGTGCCGGGCGGGGGCGCGACCGGTGGCCTCCGGGGCCGTCGGGAACAGCAGCAGGGTCCAGCGGGGATCAGTCAGCGCCGCGCGGAGCGCCCGCCATCCTGGATGGTCCGCTTCGTCCCGCGCCATGCACCCCACGCGGTGCCCCGGCCGCAGACCACGCTCCGCGCCCGGATCAGGTGCGGGGCTGAGCGGTCCGTCCCCGTAGTGCAGCGCGAGACCGGAGAGGCCCGCCATGATCCGGTGCTCGACCCGCCGCTTGACCGGTCGCAGCGCTTTGAGGGCGGTGAGCCCCACCGGCATGAGCACGGGAGCAGCCGCGTTGCGCAGCGCCACGAGCGCGGTCGCCTTCCGGGTCGACGAGAGCAGCCTGCCGCCCACCGGGAGGCGCTCGGCGGCGTAGGAATCGAGCAGGGTCTCGTGGGCATGGCCCCGGACGACATCGGCCAGCTTCCACGCCAGGTTGTAGGCGTCCTGCATCCCGGTGTTCATGCCCTGGCCGGAGGCAGGGCTGTGGACATGCGCCGCGTCCCCGGCCACGAAGCAGCGGCCTGCGCGCATGGCGGTGATCATGCGCTGCTGTACTCGGAAGACCGAGATCCAGGTCGGCTCCCCGACGGTGACCGGGCGGCCGAGCGCGGCGGAGATCTTCTCCCCCAGTCGCCGGCGCACCGCCTCCGTGTCGCCCGCCCCGTCCGTCTCCTCGGTGTCCACCACCCGCCATTTGCCCGGGTCCGGGAAGGGGACGAGCAGGACGGTGCCGGAGCCGGTGTGCAGCAGATGGTTGCTGTCGCGCGGCAGGTCCGCGTCCACCACCACGTCCGCGTTCAGCCAGGTGCGGGTGGCATCGCCGACCAGGCGCAGCCCCAGCCGGTCGCGTACGGTGCTGCGCGAGCCGTCCGCGCCCACCAGCCAAGGCACCTCGACCTCTTCTTCGTCAGCCGCCCGGGTGCCCTCTTCGCCCGCTGCCGCCCGGCCGGCGGCGGTGCCGCCACGCCGCAGCCGGGCGGTCACCCGCTCCCCGTCCGGCCGGCAGTCCGTCAGCTCCACCCCCCACTCGACGGTCACACCCAGTTCTGCCAGCCGGCTCCTGAGGACCTCCTCCGTACGCACCTGATCCAGCATCAGGGAGAAGGGATAGCAGGTGGGCAGACGTGTGTAGTTGGTGTCGAAGCGGATCAGCTCGCGGCCGCGCAGATGCAGCGTGAAGTGTGTGACGCGCTGCCCGCGGGCCAGCAGCGCATCGGCCAGCCCCATCTGGTGGGCGATCTCCAGTGTGCGCGGATGGACGGCCAGCGCACGGCTGGTCGTCGCCGGGCCGGACGCCCGGTCCACCACCCGCACCCGCACCCGTCTGCGGGCCAGTTCGTGGGCGAGGGTGAGGCCGACCGGGCCGGCCCCGGCGATCAGCACCTCGCTGCGGCCGCCCGCCGTGGACCGGCGCGGTGCCCGGCGGGCAGGCCGCCGCGGCTCAGGCGCCATGCCGCGCCTCAGCGAATTCCTTGGCGAGGGCGAGCGTGGCGGCGCTGTTTCCGCCGACCGCCTCGCGGATGTACTTCCGTGCCTCGGCCGGTGTCGCGCCCTCGCCGACGACGGTGGGGATGGCCGCCGCGTTGAGCCGGATGGTGTGCTGCGAAGTGACCCGCAGTCCGTCACCGGTGTCCACCACCGTCCACCGGCCGGTGTGCAGGCTCATCAGCGGCGGGGTGGTCACCTGCTTGTAGACGATGGTCCGTTCGGCGGGGAAGCAGACCCGCACCGATGCGGTGGTGTGCTCCGAGCCGTTGCCCGCGCGGGTCACCATGGTCATCTGCTGGATGCCGTCCGAGGGTTCGGCCAGTTCCATCCGCGCGACATGGGGGAGGCGGTGGGGCCACTGGCCGGCGTCCCGCAGAAAGCCGTACACCGTGTCGGCCGGGGCGTGCACCGTCTCGTGGTCCTCGAAGGAGAAGAGCAGCTCGTCCGGCTCCCGCCACCCCTCCGCCAGGGCCTTGATGTTCTCCAGCTCGGTCCCGCTGTTGCGGTCGGTGGCCGAGGTGATCCACTCCACGTTCGCGGGAAGGTCGTCCACCGCGGCGAAGTCATGGTGCAGCGTCAGTGTGCTGGTGCCGCCGGGCAGTTCCTCGATGACCCACTCCCCGCCCATCGCCGCGACGGGTGGGGAGCAGACCTCCTGGCGGAAGGTCACCCGCCGCCGGACCGGGTCCAGGCTGCGATGCGACGTCCAGTGTTTGACCTCGTCGTTGGCGGTGGCCCAGATGCGCAGTCGCTCCTCGCGGGCGCCGAGTTCCTCGCGCCGGACGTGCACGGTGGGGGTGAAGCGCTGCGGCCAGGACGCGGCGTCGCGGACGAGCGCGTACACCCGGTCGGCCGGGGCGTCGACGGCCGTTTCATGGCTGGCGTGGTGGATGCGGGGCGTGGGCATGGGCTTCCTCTCTCATGACTCCGATGGCTCATGGCACGGCGGAAGGTGTGCGGCGGGGGTCAGTAACTGCCCAGTCCGCCGCAGACGTTGAGGGCCTGCGCGGTGATGGAGGCGGCCTCGTCACCCACCAGATAGCCCACCAGCCCGGCCACTTCCCCGGGGGTGGAGTAGCGGCCCAGCGGGATCTTGGCGTTGAAGCGGGCGAGGACCTCGTCCTCAGTGGTCTGCCAGGTGGTGGCGTAGGCCTGCCGGACGCGGGCGGCCATCGGGGTCTCCACATATCCCGGGCACACCGCGTTGACGGTGATCCCGCAGGTTGCCAGCTCCTTGGCCAGGGCTTTGGTGAAGCCGATCATTCCGCCCTTGGACGCCGAGTAGGGCGCGCCCAGCGGCACCCCCTGCTTGCCGCCGGTGGAGGCGATGTTGATGATCCGCCCCCACCCGGCCTCCTCCATGCCTCCGGTGGTCAGGACCTCGCGGGTGACCAGGAAGGTGCTGTTGAGGTTGGTGTCGATCACGTCGTACCACAGCTCGTCGGTGATCCGGGAGGTGGTTCCGCCGCCGTTGCGCCCCACGTTGTTCACCAGGACGCCCACCGGCCCGAAGCGGTCCACGGCCGCGCCGACCACCCGGCTCACCGACTCGCGCGAGCGGACGTCCCCCTCGCAGCCGTCCACCTCGTACCCCCGGCTCCGCAGGTCCTTGACCACCTCCTCGACGGTGTCGCGACCGCGGGCGCAGAGGAACACCCGCAGCCCGCGGGCGGCAAGGGTCTCGGCCACGGCCAGGCCGATGCCGCTGGTGCCGCCGGTGACCAGGGCTGCGGGGGCGGTGCCGGGAGGTGTGGCGGTGCTGCTCATGGGGCTCCTCCGGTGGTGTGAAGTGTGTCCGAGGTACGGCACACCACCAGCGTGCAAGCGAGGGTTCGAGGCGGAACCGACCGTGGTTGGGGCCGTGGCCGGGCCGGTCACCGTCGTCGGCTCGCCGGTTCGCCGCTCTAAGACGGGTCGAAGCAGTGCTGCCACGCTCACGGCGGGTGGCCGCCCACCGCGCGGCCGCCGGAGAGGAGATCCCATGTCACCGTCGAAGCGGCCCCCGTCGGGCTCCGCCTCGCCCGTCCTCCCCGTGGACGACGCGCTCTATCAGGAGATCCAGCACTTCTACGCCCGGCAGATGCGGTTGTTGGACCAGGGCATGGTGGAGGAGTGGGCAGCGACCTTCACCGAGGACGGGGTGTTCACGGCCAACGCCCACCCGGAGCCGTCCGTCGGCCGCGCCGCCATCGCCGGCGGCGCCCGTAAGGCCGCCGCGCAACTGGCCGAGCAGGGGCTCCAGCGCCGCCACTGGCTGGGCATGCTGGAGGCCGACAAGCAGGCCGACGGCACCGTTCACGCCCGTACGTACGCTCTGATCCTCAGCACCCCGCGCGACGGTCAGGCTTCCGTGCACCTGAGCACCACCTGCGACGACGTGCTGGTGCGGGAGGGGGGCCGGCTGCGCGTCCGGCGCCGCGAGGTCCGCCGGGACGACCTGCGGTGACGTACGCCAGGGAGGAGACCGACCCGGAGCACGGCCGGGCGGGGATCCCGCAGCGGACCGGCGAGGGCGACAGCACCGCGACCGGCGCCCCTCTGGAGACCATCGACCACCTCGTGGGCGGCCCACGGATCGACGATCTGCTGCGACGGGCTGCCCGACGTGCCCCCGGCCGGCTCGCACTGAGCGGCCCGTCGGGAGCGCTGACCTACGCCGCTCTGGACGAGCGGGTGACCCGGTGCGCCGCCGCGCTGCGGACACTGACCGGCGGGCCCGGCCCCGGCGCAGTGGTCGGGATCGCCGCGGCGCTCGACCTGCCCTTTGCGCTGGCGTACTTCGGAGCCGCCCGGGCGGGGCTGGTCAGCGCCATGTTCAATCCGCTGCTGCGCGAGGAACGCCTGGCGCACGTCCTTAGGTCCGCAGGCGCCCGGGCGGTGATCGTGCCGCCCGCCATGTACGCGCGCATCCAGGCGGTCCGTCCCGCACTGCCCGCCCTGCGCACCGTGGTGCTCACCCATCGGGAGGCGGAGTACGAGGAGACGACGCGGCGGATTCCCACGCTCGGCGAACTGGTCGACCGGGCCGCGCCCGTGGCACCGCCGGCCGCTGCCGACGCCGGAGCGGTGGCCAATCTTCAGTTCACCAGCGGCACCACGGGCGCCCCGAAGACCGTGCAGCTCACGCACCGGAATCTGACGGTGAACGCGGCCCAGACGGCCCACGCCCACCGGCTGACCGAACACTCGGTCCTGCTGAACAACCTCCCGTCCTTCCACCTGATGCACCTCAACATCGCGGTCACCGTCGCGGCAACCCACGTCCTGTGTCCTGGGGACGACGGTGAGCAGGCGATGCGGACGGCGGCCGGGCACGGGGCAACGCACTTCTACAGCCTGCCGGTCCGGCTCTCCCGCCTGGCCGCGCACCCGCGACTGGCCGACCTGTCCGTGCCCACACTGAAGGCGGTGCTTTCCGGAGGCTCCGCATTGCCCGCCCGTACGGCCGACCTCCTGGGCGGGCACTTCCGGGTGCCGGTCGTGCAGGGGTACGGGCTCGCCGAGACCTCACCGTCCACGCACTTCGACAGCCTGGACCACCCGGTCACCGGCTCCTCGGGGCCGCCCGTCCCCGGTACCCGATGCCGGATCGTCGACCTGGACACCCGAGCCGTGCTCCCCGTCGGTGAACGCGGTGAAATCCAGGTCACGGGACCGCAGTTGATGAAGGGATACCTGGGCGGCCCCCGGGAGGAGGCCGTGGAGCCCGACGGCTGGTTCTCCACCGGGGACATCGGCTACGCGGACGCGGACGGGCGGCTGTTCGTCGTCGACCGCGTCAAGGACGTCTTCAAGTGCGACAACTGGCTGGTGTCGCCGCTGGAGATCGAGCACGTCCTGCTGCGCAGCCCGGACGTCGCCGATTGCGCGGTCTTCGACCACCCGGACGAGTACAGCGGGGCCGTGGCGCACGCGTTGGTGGTCCTCAAGAGCGCCGTTGCCGACCGCACCACCGTCACCCGCTTCGTCAACGACCAGCTCCCCTACTACCAGCACCTCCAGTACCTCGACGTGGTCGAACGCATTCCACGCTCGCCCACCGGCAAGATCCAGCGTCGTGAACTGCGGGACGCCACCCTCACACGGCACGCCCCGGACTGACCGCGACGCCCCACCGCAGCCCGACACCCCACCGCACGAAGGGAAAACGCGTGTTCACCTTCATCAACCGGTTCACCGTCGACGGCGACCCCGAGGAGTTCGAGAAGCGACTGGCGGATATCACGGCCCATATGGCCCGCCAGCCGGGCTTCCGGTCCCATCGCCTCTACCGCTCCGGCAAAGACCCCAAGGTGTACGTGGAGCTGGCCGAGTGGGAGGACGCCGCCGCTCACCAGCGCGCCGCCCGCACCGAGGAGTTCCTCGCCGCCGTACGACAGGTGCAGCAGCTCGCGACCGCCGACCCGGCTCCGTACACGCTGCTCACCGCCCACTAGCCGGCCCGCGAGCCCCCTGGCCCGCAGACCGGACCCACACCCGCTCTCGTACCAAGGAAAGGGATTCATCCGTGACCAGCACTGCCCGTACGTCCGGTACTCCCGGCACGGTGCTCCCCCCGGCCGTCATGCACCTGCGCGAGCTCGCCCTGAGCGCCGCCTGTGCCGCGGCCGTCCGCGCCGCGGCCCGCCTGGGCGTGGCCGACGCCCTCGGCGACGAGCCCGACGACGCGCCGGCGCTCGCCGAGGCCGTCGGCGCCGATGCCCAGGCCCTGGCCCGGCTGCTGCGCGCCCTGGCCGCGCACGGCATCTTCGCCGAGCTGCCCGACGGGCGGTTCCGGCACACCGACACCTCGCGGCTGCTGCGCGAGGACGCGCCGCGCAGCCTGCGCTACTCCGCCCTGTGGGCCACCGAACCGTGGACCTGGGAGCTGTGGCCCCACCTGGAGGAGGCGGTGCGCACCGGGAAGGAAGTCTTCGCCGGGCTGTACGACAGCGAGTTCTTCGCCTGGCTGCACACCGCCGAGGCCCGGGAGTCCGCGGTGGTCTTCGACAAGGCCATGACCCAGTCCAGCGTCCTGTCCGCACGGGCCATCACCGAGGTACTCGGCATCGGCGACGCGCGCAAGATCGTGGACATCGCGGGCGGCCAGGGCATGGTGCTGGCCACCTTGCTGGAGAAGCACCCCGGCCTCCACGGCACCCTCTTCGACCTGCCCGCCGTGGTCGCCGACGCCGACCCCCGGCTGCGCGAGGGCGGTTCGCTCGCCGGCCGGGCGCGGCTGGTTCCGGGCGACTGCCGTAGTACGGCCCCCGAGGGCGCCGATCTGTACCTGTTGAAGAACATCCTGGAGTGGGACGACGAGAGCACCGTGCGCACGCTGCGGAACGTCGCCGCGGCGGCCCCGCCCGGGGCCCGGGTCGTGGTCATGGAGAACCTCGTCGACGGCAGCCCCGAGTCCCGTTTCACCACCGCTATGGACCTGATGCTGCTGCTCAACGTGGGCGGCCGCAAGCACACCAAGGACGGGCTCAGCGCCCTGATCAAGGAGGCGGGCCTGCGGCTGGAGTCCGTCCGGCCGGTCAACTCGTACCTGCACCTGTTCGAGAGCAGGGTCCCCGACGCGTAACGCGCACGCACCAAAAGCCCCCGGCCGCAGGTCCTGCGGCCGGGGGCTTCCCTCGTGCCTCGCCTCCCCGCGGAGAGACGAGGGACGGACGGGGGTCAGGCGGGAGCGGTTTCGGTGTCGCGGAAGAGGTCGTCTCGCACCTCCACACCGCGGTCGCCGTAGGCGATGCGCCGCAGCACCGAGCGGTAGGGGGGCGTACGCGAGACCAGCATCGCGGCCCTGGGCCGTACGATGCCGGAGAGGCGGCCGGTGGAAAGCATCATCCGGCTCTGCATCAGCTGAAGCCTGGTCATCTTTCCGGTCTCCCGCTGCCGCCGGACGACCAGCGGGGTCAGGAAGCGAGCGCTCAGGTCGCGCCGCCACAACCCCTCGCAGAGCACGGGGTGGGCCGCTACCGCGTCCTGGACGGCCAGGTTGATGCCCTGGGCGCCGATCGGGCTGTGGGTATGCGCGCTGTCCCCGATCAGCAGCAGCCCGTCGCGCGCCCACTCCCGGGCGCTGCCGGCGAACACATCCAGCAGGGACAGGTCCTTGAAGCCGTTGACCTGCTCCGCCACGGCTTCCGCGTACTGCGGCACCGAGGCGCGGATGCGGTCCTTGACGTACGCAAAACCGCTCGACGCCAGCTTCCGGTAGCCACGGTGGGGCAGCGTCCAGCCCAGCTGCACCCGGTCGGGGAACGAGGTGTACGCCAGGACGGGGCTGCCCCCGGCGCGGAAGATCCGCACCGTGCGGGTGGCGCCGGCGGTGAGCTTGAACCAGAGCACGTCCTGGTCGAAGAGGTCCACCCGGTCGTAGGGGATCCCGGCGAGGCGGCGCACGGTGGAGTACCGCCCGTCCGCCCCCACCACGCACTGTGCCCGCACCACCACCCGCCCGCCCGGCTCGCCCCCGGCACCGGAGCAGACCACCCCGCGGACCACACCCGCCTCCTCCACCAGGCCGTTCACCTTGCTGCCGGTCAGACAGACGAAGGCCGGATGGGCCCGGCAGCGGCGCAGCAGTTCGGCCAGCAGATGCTGCTGGGGAAGGCTGAGCAGACAGTTGAACGGTCCCGGCAGCCGGCGGTAGTCCCCGTCGATCAGGATCCTGCCGTGCTCCTCCAGCCGGAAGCCGTCATGTTCGTGGCACCCGCGCGCGCGGGCCCCGTCGAGGACGCCGAGCGCGTCCAGCAACTGCTGACCGCCGGGCTGGAGGATCTCCCCGCGGTAGGCACGCTCCAGCGTGCGGCTGCGCTCGACGAGCGCGACGCGCGCGCCCGAGCGCAACATCAGCAGCGCCAGCGTCAGCCCGGCCGGGCCACCGCCGACGACGCACACGTCCACCTGTACCTCGGCGGAGCACCCGGCGCGGAGGGCCGTGGCATCGGGACCCACCGCATCGGCGCTCACAGCTCCAGCCGGATGTCGTGCGCGGTCAGCCAGGTGTTCATCCACAGCGCCATCTCCAGACTGCCGCGATCGTAGGGGCGGCTGACACCGCCCACCGGACGCCGCAGCACCTCCCGGGCCTTTTCCAGATCCATCAACTCCCGCACCGGGGCGTCCCGGTCCGCCAGCACCGCGGACAGCTCCCGCCGCAGCACCCGCTCGTACGCCGGGTCCTGGGTGGCGGGGTAGGGCGTCTTGACCCGGGTGAGGACGGACTGCGGCAGCAGATCGGTCACCGCCGCCCGCAGCAGGCTCTTCTCCCTGCCGTCAAAAGTCTTCATCTCCCACGGCACGTTGAAGACGTACTCCACCAGGCGGTGGTCGCAGAACGGCACCCGCACCTCCAGTCCGGTGGCCATGCTCATCCGGTCCTTGCGGTCGAGCAGGGTCTGCACGAAGCGGGTCAGGTTCAGATACGACACCCGGCGCAGCGCGCGCTCCGGCTCGCTCTCGCCGGGCAGCAGCGGTACCTCAGCGCGGGCCTGCGCGTACCGGTCCCGCTGGTAGCCCGGCAGGTCCAGTTTGTCCAGCAGCTTCCGGTCGAACAGGCCCCGGCCGCCGAAGTAGCGGGCCGAGCCGGGGGTCAGCCAGGGGAAGGTCTCGGCCCGGACCGCGGCTCTGCGGTGGAACCACTGGTAGCCCCCGAAGAGTTCGTCCGCCGCCTCCCCGGACAGCGCCACCGTGCAGTGCCGGCGTACCTGCTGGAAAAAGAGGTAGAGCGAGGGCCACATGTCACCCCAGTAGGCGGGTGGCGCGTCGGTGGCCGTCAGCACCGCATCGCGTACGGCGGGGGCGGACAACCCCTCGCTGTCCAGGAGGACTTCCGTGTGGTCGGCGCCCAGGTGTCGCACCATCTCCCGTACGAAGGGCGCGTCCGTGGCCCGGCGCACGGCGTCCGGCTCGAAGCCGGTGCCGGCGCCGGTGAAGTCGACCGAGAAGGTCCGTACCGGCCCCTTCCCCGCCGCGCCGAGCTCGCCGGCAGCCAGTGCGGTCACCGCCGAGGAGTCCAGGCCGCCCGACAGCAGCGTGCACAGCGGGACGTCGGAGACCAGCTGGCGGGTGACCGTGTCCGCCAGCAGATCGCGCACCGTGGCGATGGTGGTGTCCAGGTCGTCGGTGTGCTCGTGGGCCTGGAGCCTCCAGTACGTCCGCCGGGTGAGGCCGGTGCGCCCGACGACGACCAGCTCGCCGGGCCGCACCTCGGACATCCCGGAGAAGACCGTCCTTCCCGGTGTCTTGACCATGTCCAGCACCTCGCACAGGCCCTCCGCCGTCACCCGGCGGGGCACCGACGGATGGGCGAGGACGGCCTTGGGCTCGGAGCCGAAGAGCACACCGTGCGCGGTGGGGTAGTAGTAAAGCGGTTTGACGCCCATCCGGTCGCGCACCAGCAGCAGTTCCTCGCGCGCCTGGTCCCAGACGGCGAAGGCATACATACCGTTGAGCCGTTCGGCCAGGCCCCGGCCCCACTGGAGATAGCCCCGCAACACCACCTCGGTGTCGCAGCGGGTCCGGAACCGATGTCCGTGGGCGGTCAACTCGGCCCGCAACTCACGGAAGTTGTAGATCTCTCCGCTGAAGGTGATGACCACCGCCGAGCCGTCGCCCGCGGTGGTGCGCATCGGCTGTCGGCCGTGATCCGGGTCGATCACCGCTAACCTGCGGTGGCCGAGCGCCGCGTGCCGGCCCAGCCACACCCCCTCGTCGTCCGGGCCGCGGCAGGCCAGGGTCCGGGTCATGGCCCCGACCGTGGCGTGCTCGGACGACAGGTCCCGTTCGAAATCGACCCAGCCCGTGACTCCGCACATGGGACTGCCCCTCACTTGTCCCGAGCGGCGCCGGGCACCCGCCGCCGGGAATCGGCGAGCGCCGCATTGGTCAGCTCGATCAGCGCGTGCGGGGTTCCGGCGTTGCCCACCGCGTCGTCGCCGAGGCTGACGCCGTATTCGCGCTCGATACGGCCGACGGTGTTCAGCAGGGCCAGTGAGTCGTAACCGAGGCTGTCGAAAGGGGCATGGAGGACATCGCCGTCCAGGTCGACGGACTCATCCTCGCCCGCGCACTCGCGCAGCAGGACCAACAGGGCGTCGAGGGTCAGTGTGGTCATGGATTCGTTCCTCTCATCGGTCGTGGTGATGCCGTCAGTCGTGGTCGTGTTTGTGGTGACGAAAGCTCCGGTCCGTACCGGGCGAGGGGGGGAGCAGCCGTACGGTCACGCCGCGCGGCGGACCACCATGGCCGAGTTGAACCCGCCGTATCCGCGGGCCAGCACCAGGGCACAGTCCAGCCGCGCCGGACGCGGTCCGTCGGTCACCAGGTCCAGGGCTTCCGGTTCCGCCTGGTCGGGCACGTTCACCGTGGGCGGGATCACCTGGTCGCGCAGCGACAGCAGCGCGCTTGCCAGATCCAGCGACGCGCCGCCCGCCAGCAGCCGCCCGGTCATGGTCTTGGGCACGGTCACCGGTACGCCCCGCGGTCCGAACTCGGCGGCCAGTACCCCGGCCTCCACCGCGTCCGGCCCGGGCAGCCCCATGCCGTCGGCGAAGACCACATCGATGGCGTCCGCGGTCACCTCGGCGTCGGCGAGCGCCAGTTGGACGGCACGGCGCAGTCCGGGTGGGCGCCCGGTGTCGGGGCGGGGGTCGAAGGTGGCGGCGTATCCGGCGATCTGCCCGTAGACGTGGGCCGCCCCGCGCTCGGCGGCGGAGCGGGCGTCCTCCAGAACCAGCAGTGCCCCGCCCTCGCCGGGCACATAGCCGCTGGCCTCGGTGGAGAAGGGCAGGTAGGCGCGTTGCGGATCGGTCCGCGGGGACAGTCGTCCCGAGCGGGTCTGGCACAGCCAGCCCCAGGGGCACAGCGCCCCGTCCACTCCACCGGCGACCATCAGCGCCGTGCCGTCGCGCACCTGCCGGCGGGCCTTGGCCACCGCGTCCAGGCCACCGGCCTGCTCGGCCACGAGCGCGCCACCGGGGCCGCGCATCCCGTGACGGATCGATATCTGGCCGGAGTTGACGGGGTAGAACCACGCGAACGACTGGTAGGCGCTGACGTGGTCGCCGCCTTTGCTCCACAGCGCCTGGAGCTCCCGCTGGCCGAATTCGAAGCCGCCTCCGGACGCGGCGGTGACGACCCCGGCCGCGTACGAGGACAGCTGCCCCGAATCCGCGCCCGCGTCGGCCAACGCCTCCTCGGCAGCCACCAGCGCCAGCCGGGTCATGGGGTCGGTCTGGGGCAGCAGCCTGCTGGGCAGCCGTTCCCCGGGCACAAAGCCCTTGACCTCACCGGCGAGCGTGGCGGCGTACCGCGACGGGTCGAACCGGGTGACCCGGCCGATCCCGCTCTCGCCGCGCAGCGTCGCGCGCCAATATTCCTCCGTGCTCGTGCCGTTGGGAGCGATGACGCCGAGCCCCGTGACCACCACCCGAGGTGTCGCCGTCGTACGGGCGGCGGGCGTAGGGGAAACCGCCGTGGCGGGGGCGGTGCGGCCGTTCACCGCGCGCTCCCCGGGGCGGTGAGCACGATCGCGCTCTGGAACCCGCCGAAGCCGCTGGCCACCGACAGTACGGTGTTCACCGGCGACTGCCTGGCCACCAGCGGCACATAGTCCAGGTCCAGGTCGGGATCCGGCTCGTGGAGGTTGGCGGTGGGCGGAATCACCGCGTGCTCGATGGTCAGCGCGCTGGCTGCCACCTCCAGCGCACAGATCGCCCCCAGCGAGTGCCCGATCATCGACTTGATCGAGCTGACCGGGGTGGCATAGGCGTGCTCGCCCAAGCTCCGCTTGAACGCCGCGGTCTCGTGGAGGTCGTTCTGTTTCGTTGCCGAGCCATGGGCGTTGATGTAGTCGATGTCCTTCGGGTCCCTCCGCGCCCGGTCCAGGGCCGCGCGGATGGCGTCGGCCATCTCCTTACCGTCCGGGCGCAGGCCCGTCATGCTGTAGGCGTTACAGCGCGCGGCATACCCGGCGATCTCCGCGTAGGCCCGGGCCCCACGGCGGCGTGCATGGCCGCGCTCCTCCAGGACGAAGAAGGCGGCACCCTCACCGAGGACGAACCCGTCACGGGTGCGGTCGAAGGGGCGGGAGGCCGTCTCCGGCTCGTCGTTGCGTGGAGTGGTGGCCTTGATCGCGTCGAAGCAGGCCACGGTGATCGGGGAGATCGCCGCGTCCGAGGCCCCGGCGACCATCACCTCCGCCGCCCCGTCGCGGATCAGGTCCGCAGCGTGGGTGACCACGTCGATCCCCGAAGTGCAGCCCGCGGAGACCACCCCCGCCGGGCCCTCGGCCTCGGCCAGCCAGGCGATCTCCCTGGTCATGGAGGAAGGCAGGAAGTAGTCGTACAAGTACGGAACCCCATGGGCCGGGTCCACCTCCCACAGCTGCCCCTCATCGCTGACCACTGCGTACTCGCGGTCCAGGCTCATCGTCATCCCACAGGCGGTGCCCACCATCACGCCGGTGCGCAGCGGGTCCGTCTCACCGGAAACCCCGCTGTCCGCCAGCGCCTCCCGCGCGGCTACGTACGCGAATTGGGTGGTGCGGTCCCAGGCCCGGATCTGGCGCCGGCTCAGCCCCTCTGCCAGCGGGTCGAAGTTGCACTCGGCCGCCACCTGGGAGCGGAACGGTGAGGCGTCGAAGGAGGAGATGGTGCGGGTGGCGGTCCGCCCCGCCGTGAGTAGTTCCCAGAACGGCTTGGTGCCCACGTCGCCCGGGGCCACCACGCCGATACCCGTGATCACGACGCGTCTGGCGTCATGCGTGTTGGACACTGCGTCTCCTTAGCCGTCGTCGCGCCCGGGCCGCGGGGCGGCGAGGGTGCGTCGATGCCAGCGTGACCCGCGGTGTTCAAGCCGGTTTGGAGGCGGGTTGGGGCAGCGTGCGGGGCCTGGAGGCGTGCTCTCGGAAGCGCCCTAATCCAACTGGGCGTCCAGCTTCTCGCGCAGCCGGCGCAGGACGAGCACCGTGGTGCGCAGATCGTCGTGGTCGATGCCCGAGGTGAGGTCCTGGAGCCACTGCCGCTCAAGGGGCCGCAGGTCGTCCAGTGCCCTTCTGCCGCGATCGGTCAGCTCGACCAGGGGGCTGCGTTGGTCCTGGGGGTTGGGACAGGTCGTCACGACGCCTTCGGCCCGCAGCCGGTCGACGGTCTGCTGGACCGCCTGGCGGCGAAGCCCGCGCTCGCGGGCCAGCCGGGCGACGGTGGACGGGCCGTCCAGCAGCAGACCGGCCACCTGCCAGCGGGCCGACGTGAGTCCGGCGTGGGCGGAGATCTGGTCTCCCGCACGCAGCAGCCGACCGTTGACCGCGAAGACCTCGGCGGTCACCTCGACCAGGGTGTCCACTTCCGGCGTTGACGCATCCATGGCCTCAGCGTATGTCCCGGCAACCAGAGAACGACAAGAGCTTGTCGAAAAGCTCGATTCCTGGCTACTCTCAGCACTCCACGCAAGCCCGTCGACCCGAAGCTCACCGCCCCCGGAAAGTGAGGAACCGTGCCCTCCACGCATCCGCGCGCCACTCCCGTCGCGACGGGCACCGATGGCGGTGGGTTTACACACCGGCAGATCATGACCGCCATGTCGGGACTGCTGCTGGCGGTGTTTCTGGCGGCGCTGGACCAGACCGTCATCGCCACCGCGATGCGCACCATCGCGGACCAGCTGCACGGCCAGACCGAGCAGGCCTGGGCCACCACGGCGTATCTGATCGCCTCGGTGCTGGCGATGCCCTTCTACGGAAAGCTCTCCGACATCTACGGGCGCAAGCCCATGTACCTCATCGCCATCGTCGTCTTCGTCATGGGCTCGCTGCTGTGCGGCATGGCCGACTCGATGGTGACGCTGGCGCTGTTCCGTGCGGTGCAGGGACTGGGCGGTGGCGGGCTGATGTCGCTGCCGACCGCCGTGGTGGCCGACCTCGCCCCGGTGCGCGAGCGCGGGCGCTACTTCGCGTATCTGCAGATGGCCTGGGTCGCGGCGAGCATCGTCGGCCCGCTGGCCGGCGGCGCCTTCGCGGAGGCCGGGGACGTGCTCGGCCTCGACGGCTGGCGCTGGGTCTTCCTGCTCAATGTGCCGCTGGGCGCGCTGGCCCTGATCACGGTGCGCCGCGCGCTCGACCTGCCGCACGAGCGGCGCGAACACCGCATCGACGCACTGGGCGCCGTGGCGCTGGCACTGTTCCTGGTACCGCTGCTGATCGTGGCCGAACAGGGCCGGACCTGGGGCTGGACCTCCCCCGTCTCGCTGGTGATGTGCACACTCGGGCTGGCCGGTCTCGCGCTGTTCCTCCCGGTCGAGCTGCGCCGGGGCGCGGAGGCCGTACTGCCGCTGCGGCTCTTCAGGCGCGGCGGCATCGCCCTGTGCTCGACGATCAACTTCACCATCGGCGTGGGCATTTTCGGTACGGTCACGACCCTGCCGCTCTTCCTCCAGATGGCACAGGGCCGCTCCCCCACCGAGGCGGGGCTGGTCGTGATCCCGTTCATGGTGGGCACCATTGCCTCCCAGGTCGTCTCCGGGAAACTCATCTCCGCGTCGGGCAAGTTCAAAAGGCAGGCGATCGTGGGCCTGGGCTCGATGGCCGGCGCGTTGCTGACGCTGTCCACGTCCGGCGTCTCCACCCCGTTATGGGGCATCGTCCTGATCGTCCTGTGGCTGGGAATGGGCATCGGGCTGGCCCAGACCGTCATCACCCTCGCCATGCAGAACTCGGCGCCCAAGAACGAGCTGGGCGTGGCCAATGCCGCCTCGGGTCTGTGCCGGCAGATCGGCGGATCGACCGGAATCGCGATGCTGTTCTCAGTGATGTTCGGGGTGGCCATCGCGCGCCTGACCGAACTGTGGCACAGCCCCGGCTTCTTGCGGCTGGCCTCCGACCCAGCGGTGGCCGACAACCCCACGAATCATCGCTTCCTGCAGGTGGTCGGCGGGAACGGTACCTCGAAGATCGATCTGAACGACACCTCGTTCCTGCACGGCATCGACTCCAGGCTGGCGCACCCCGTCATGGATGCCTTCGCCCACGGCTTCCACGCCATGTACCTCGTCAGCGGCGCGGTGCTGCTGGCCGGCTTCGTCCTGACGTGGTTCCTGCGGGAGCTGCAGGACGGGACGCAGGACGCGCCCGCCACGCAGGTGAGCGACCAAGGTGCGGCGGCGGACGGCGGCAGCCCGCAGGGCCAGGACGCGTGAAAACGGGCTGCCACATCAGGTCCGCCGACTCTCCACTCCCGCTCTCCTCACCTTCATTACGGAGATGAGAGCGGGAGCAACGACGGTGGGAGCACACGAGGAGTAGCGGAAACTGCCTCCAAGGGATCAGCGTGCCTTCCGCCTTCCGCAGGTTGTCAATCACTTCCGTGCCCTTTCCTTGGCCCCTCTCCCGCCCCCGGTTAGCGTCTGACTGGTTTTGGTCGACCGTGTGCTCACCGGAGTTCAGCGGAGGTATGAGAGGCGATGGAATTCAAGGCGCTCGGCCCCATCGAAGTAGTCAACGACCGACTCGTTTACACACCAAGTGCTCCCAAGGTAAAGCAGGTTCTCGCGCTGCTGGTGATGCGGACGAACCAGATCGTCCGGCTGGAGTCCCTCATCGACGAACTGTGGGGCGACCACGCCCCGCGCACCGCCGTCACCACGGCTCAGACGTATATCTACCAACTGCGCAAGGATTTCGTCGTCGAGCTCGGCGAGGAACTCGGCGAACGCTTCATCGTCACCACCCCGCCCGGCTATGTGCTCAGCATCCCCGAGGAATCCCTGGACATCCGCGTCTTCGAGCAGCTGGCCGACCGCGCCCACGCCTGTAGCGCGGCCGGCGACGCCGAGGGCACGGCGCGCTGGGCCAAAGCGGCGCTCCAGGTATGGCGCGGCGCCCCGCTCGCAGACGTCCCCTGTGGGCGCGTGCTCCAGGACTATGTCAGTAACCTGGAGGAGAAACGCGTCTCCACCCAGGAGCTGTACGTACGGGCCGCCATGAACCTGGAGCGCTACCGCGATCTGATCACCGATCTGCGATCGCTGGTGATGGAATACCCGTTCAACGAGTGGCTGCACGCCCAGCTCGTCCTCGCCCTGAACAAGGCCGGGCGCCGGGTCGACGCCCTGCACGCCTACCAAAGGGTCCGCACCCTGCTGCGCGAGGAACTCGGTCTGGACCCCTCACACGATCTGCAGCACGCACAGCAGGAGGTGCTCAGGTCCTCGCCCTGATCGGACGCACATGAACTCATAGGCCGCACCAGCCCCAGATCCCCCCGGCGAAGGCGGCTGACGCGCCTTCCGCCTTCCGGACGCCTCGACGCCGGGTCGGCTCCTGAGGGGCCCGACGGCAGCACGGCCGTGAAGAAGTTTCTCTCCGGCTCAGTGAACATCGCGGCCGGCGTCGCCGAACTGCGGAACCGAGGCCTCGGCAACCGTCACGGTCAGGCGAACGCACCACAGCACGTCCTCCCGTTGGCGCTCACGGGACGACGTGGCCGGCTTCATGCGGGACAGTCGCCACACGCCGAGCAGGCGCTTTCCGCATCCAAGGTCTCTCCGTTTCGGGCACGCAGGGTACGGAGAATGCACGGCCACCCCCAGGACGATCCCGGCGGTCACCCCAGGAAGCTCAGCCGCACCTGGCGGTTCGGGTTGTCGACGTTGGTATCCGCCAACCTCCGTTAAGGCAACTGCCACGATATCCGCCGGGCTCCACGAGTCAGCAGGGTCCGTCCGCCCGGCGGCCACGTAGACGCCCTGGGTGTCCAGGACCACCAGGGTCCGGTCCTCTCATCGCCGGGAGCGTTCACGGACCTGGCAGCGCGGGGGTTCGTGGATGACGTGGTCGGTCCCGTCGTCCCGCCAAGCGGCGAAGTAGTGGTACGTCGCGCTCTTCTGCGGCAGGTCGCGCGGGAGATAGGCCCACTGGCAGCCGGTCCGCCCCCCGATAGAGGATCGCGTTCACGATCTCCCGCATGTCGTAGAACCGCCCACTTAGGTCAGCGAGCTTCCACAGGCTCAGGTCATAGCCCCCACAGTGATGAGGGTGGCCCTCCGGGCCACCAGCCAGCCGTTCGCCCAGCTCGACTCAGGCGGGGCAGAAGCACCAGCCGGAGGGACCGGCCTCGGTGCGCGGGTGTCCGGGCGGGTTCAGAAGACCGTCGGCGCCGAGCCCTTCGGGGGCGTGCGCTGGGTACTGGCGCGGATGCGGAGGTCGACCGGGGTGATGACCGGCGATGGCGGTTGGTCGCCTTCGAGGAGGGACAGGAGCATATCGACCGCGGCTTTGGCCTGCAGGCGCGGGAACATGTCGGCTGCCGTGACCGGTGGCTCGATCGCCTGGAGCGACGGACCACGGCACCCCCGCCGTCGCCGTTGCGACCGCCGAACCGTGCGCAGCTGCGGACCAGTGCGGGATTCTTTAGTCCGGCCAGTTCTTCCCGCGCGACCGGACCGGTGGTGACCAGGACGGCCTTGAGCTGGTTGATCGCCTGAGTGCGGGCCTTGACCGCGGAGTCCTTGGCAAGTTTGGACATCCGGGCGATCTGCACCGGACCGTCGTCGGACGTAGCCCGGGCGCACGACCGCTGAGCACGGCCCGAGCAGCGGCCTGGGAATCGAGCAAGTCCGGCGGCGTCCGCTCCATGCAGCGTTGGCGGCAGCCGCCCCTGGGCGGACGGGTACGGACGGTCGACCGCGTGGCAAAGGGCCGCTACCTCCACTCCGCCAGGGGAGAAGCTGATCACCGACCGCGTCCAGGGCCTTATCCCCTGGGGTTCCCCGGGTCAGGAAAGCGTCAACATCGTCGAACTCAATCACGGTCTTGCCGGGCTGATGTGACCATGGAACACCACCTATGCCGCTCGGCCACCCGAGGTCCTCCTCGCTGCACCAGGCGACGTGGGGCTGTGCACGACCGGTGAGAGAGGGGCTTTCGGTGGCGCCGAGGGTTGGGGCAGCCGATACGCCAGGCGTACGGCCAGGAAAGCTGAAGGTGTTCCTTGGGGCAGCGCCGGGGGTCGGCAAGACCTATCGGATGCTGGACGAGGGGCGTCGCCGTGCGCGACGTGGTACCGATGTGGTGGTGGCGTACGCCGAGTGCCACGCCCGGCCGCACACCGAGGAGAAGCTCGAAGGGCTCGAGATACTGCCCCGGACGCTCCGCGCGTACCGGGGAGGCACCTTCAGCGAGTTGGATCTCGACTGTGTCCTGGCCCGCCGCCCGGAGGTGGCCCTGGTCGACGAGCTGGCTCACAGCAACGTCCCCGGCGGGCGCAACGCCAAGCGGTGGCAGGACGTCGAATCGCTGCTCGCCGCAGGTATCGACGTCGTCACCACCGTCAACGTCCAGCATCTGGAGTCGCTCAACGATGTGGTGGAGAAGATCACCGGGGTCCCGCAGCGGGAGACCGTCCCCGACGAGGTCGTCCGCCGCGCCCACCAGATCGAACTGGTCGACATGCCCGCCGAGGCGCTGCGCCGGCGCATGGCGCACGGCAACATCTACCGGCCCGAGAAGGTCGATGCCGCGCTCGCGCACTACTTCCGCATCGGCAACCTGACGGCCCTTCGGGAACTCGCGCTGCTGTGGGTCGCCGGGCGGGTGGACGAAATGTTGCAGAAGTACCGTTCCGAGCACGGCATCAGAACCGTGTGGGAGACCCGCGAGCGGGTCGTGGTGGCGCTCACCGGTGGTCCGGAGGGCGAAACGCTCATCCGCCGGGCCGAGCGGATCGCGGACCGTTCCTCGGGCGGCGACCTGCTGGCCGTGCACGTCGCCCGCAGTGACGGCCTCGCCTATGCCTCCCCCGGTGCGCTCGCCAAGCAACGCACCCTCGTCGAGAGCCTGGGCGGCAGCTACCACTCGGTCGTCGGCGACCATGTGCCCACCGCGCTGCTGGACTTCGCCCGCGCCGAGAACGCCACCCAGCTCGTCCTGGGTACCAGCCGCCGCAGCTGGCTGTCCCGTCTGGTGGCGCCGCGGGGCATCGGCGAGGACACGGTCGAGCTCTCCGGTGACATCGACGTCCACATGGTCACCCACGAAGGAGCCGGCCGAGGAAGGCGGTTGCCCGCCTCGGCACGGCAGCTGCCGCAAGCGCGCCGGGTCGCGGGACCAGTGGCCGGCCTCGCCCTCCCCGTTTTGCTGACCGCCGTCCTCACCCACACCCGCGGCGAACTCAACTTGACCAGTGAGGCCCTGCTCTTCCTGGTCACCGTCATCGGTGTGGCCTGCCTCGGGGGTGTCGTCTCCGCGCTGCTCGCCTCCCTCACCGCCTCCCTCCTGCTCAACTACTACTTCATCCCGCCGAGCGACCAATTCACCATCACCGAGCCCAACAACGCACTGGCCCTCGCGGTGTTCGTGGTGGTCGCCGTCACGGTCGCCGCCCTCGTCGACCGCTCGCTGCGGCTGTCCCGGCGCGCGGCGAGCGCCACCGCGGAGGCGGAGACCCTGTCTTCCATGGCCGGGAACATCCTCCGGGGTGATCAAGCGGTGTCGATGCTCCTGGAGCGCACCCGGGAGACCTTCGGTATGGAGTCGGCCGAGCTCGTCCCGCGTTCGGATCAGGAGAACGAAGCGGTAGAGCGCACCGACGGACTCGTGAAAGTGCCGGCCGGACCGGACCGCGTGCTCGTCCTACGGGGCCGCACCCTCCCCGCGTCCGAGCACCGGGTGCTAACCGCCTTCGCGGCACACCTTGCCGCCGCCCTGGACCACGCCCGCCTTACCGAGGCCGCCGCCGAGGTCGAGCCGGTGAAGGCGGCGGACCGGATGCGTACGGCGCTGCTCGCCGCGGTCAGTCACGACCTGCGGACGCCACTGGCCGCCGGACGGGCCGCCATCAGCTCGCTGCGCAGCACCGACGTGGACTTCTCCGCCGAGGAACGAGCGGAGCTGCTGACGACGGCCGAGGAGTCGCTGACCACCCTCAACCGCCTGGTGGACAACCTCCTTGACATGAGCCGACTCCGGGCCGGTGCCCTCACCCTGCACCTCCAGCCCACCGCGTTCGCCGACGTCCTTCCCCTGGCACTCGACACCCTCTCCGCGACGACGGTGTCAATCGAGACCCAGGGGCTGGCGGAGAGCTGCGATGTACTCGCGGATCCGCCGCTGCTGGAGCGGGTCATCGCCAATCTGGTGATCAACGCCGTGCGCCACTCACCCGAACAACAGCGGGTGCTGATCAGCGCCAGCGCCCTCGGCCCGCGCGTCGAACTGAGGGTCATCGACCGGGGCCCGGGCCTGCTGCCCGAGGACCGGGACCGGATCTTCGTCCCCTTCCAGCGCCTGGGCGACGGCGACAACACCACCGGCCTGGGGCTCGGGCTGGCACTCTCCCGGGGCCTGGCCGAGGCAATGGGCGGCACTCTGACCACCGAGGACACCCCCGGAGGCGGGCTGACCATGGTCCTCTCGTTGCGAGCTGCTGCCGAGGAGAAGCCCGCGGAGCTCACGTAGCCCGAGCGGGTGGGCATCTCGGAGACCGGAGATCGGAGAGAGGTGGACGCAGGAGCTGTAGCCGCAACGCCGTTCAGTTAGGGCGGGGTCGGGGGTGTCAAGGCTGGTGAACGAGGCAGCGGAGCTGCTGTAGAAGAGGTCTGTCACTCCAAGACATCATCACCACAGGAGCTCCACTGTTGGAACAGGCTGCCATAACAAGGACGGTCGGGGTGGCGGCCGAGGTGTTCGCGCCGGGACATATCGGGGAGCTGACCCGGATCGTTCCGTTCGAGATGGTCGATGAGGTGCTGGCGGAGACCGGTGCGGTGCAGCGCAGGGTCCGGCTGGTGCCGGCGCGCGTCACGGTCTACCTGCTGCTGGCCGCGGCACTCTTCACCGGGCTGGGCTACCGGCAGGTCTTCGACCGGTTGTGTGCAGGGCTGGCCGGCCTGCCGCTGCTCCGGCCCAGCGGCAGCGCTCTTCGCCAGGCCCGCCAGCGGCTGGGTCCGGCACCGATGAAGGCGCTGTTCAACCTCGTGAGCGGGCCTGCGGCCACGACCGCTGCCGCCGGGCGGTGGCGGGTCTGAGGGTGGTCGCGGTGGACGGCACCCTGCTGCCGGTCCCGGACTGTCCGGTCAACCTTGCTGTGTTCTCCCGGCAGCGGCTCGGCCATGGGACCTCGGGATACCCGCAACTGCGTCTGGCCGCGCTGGTGGCCTGCGGGACCCGGTCGGTGATCGGGGCCGTGTTCGGTCCGGCCACGCATGGTGAGCTGGAGTACGCCCGCCGTCTGGCAGGCAGCCTGCGGGCTGGAATGCTGATGCTGGGCGACCGGAACTTTGCCTCCGCCGCCCTGATGAACCACCTGGCAGCCACCGGCGCCGATCTGCTGGTCCGCTGCAAGGCCAACCGGAACCTGCCCCCGGTGGCCCGCTGCCCCGACGGCTCGACACTGACCCGGATCGGAGCGCTGACCGTTCGCGTCATCGACACCGAGATCACCATCCGCACCGCCCAGGGCACCCGCACCGGCCACTACCGGCTGCTGACCACCCTCACCGACCCCGCTACCCACCCGGCCGGTGAACTCGTCCGGCTCTACCACGAGCGCTGAGAGATCGAGACCGCCTACGCCGAGCTGAAGTCCACGATCCTGGGCGGACGTGTTCTGCGGGCCCGCACCCCCGACGGCATCGAACAGGAGGTCTGGGCCCTGCTGACCGCCTACCAGGCCTTACGCACCGCGATGACCGACGCCACCGACAGCGCCCCGGGCACCGACCCGGACCGGGCCGGCTTCACCACCGCCCTCGCCGCCGCCAGAAACCAGCTTGTCCTGGCCGCCGGTGTCATCACCGGCGCGGACACCGATCTGGTCGGCACCATCGGCCGTCACGTCCTGGCCCACCTCCTGCCGGCCCGGCGGGTCCGCACCAAAGACCGCATCGTCAAACGCGCGATCTCCAAATACAACGCACGCGGACCCGCCATCGACCGCACCACCTACAAAGCCACCATCAGCATCAACATGCTCAAAAGCAGCCCTTGACACCACCGACCCCGCCCTAACTGAACGGCGTTGGCTGTACCCGTCCTCGCAGGAATGGCCGCCTTCGGCGGCCTGCTCGCCCCGCTCGCCGGCTCCTGCGGACTGCGGCAGGCACGACAGGTGCGGCGGACCGGCATACGCGTTGATGCCCTGGTCAAGCGGCCTCCTGGGCACACCTCCGACGAGCCGGCCCGGCCGCGGCTCCAGTTCGTGACGCAAGACGACCGCGTGGTGGAGGTCCTCTGTCCTGTGCCCCCGCCCCGCCGTCGGCCGCTCAACGATGGCGACCACGTCCTTGTCCTCTACGATGCCGACGATCCGCGCAACGTCGTCGTCCATGCCCATGAACGCCTGGGAATGGAGCGCGGGTTCATGGCCGGAGGCGGGTTGGTCATACTGCTCTCACTGATCCTTTTCGCTGTCTCGGTCGCGAGCCGATGACCAAGAACTCTCCCTGGCCCTTCCCTCTTGTGTCTCCGGTGCACTATCGATTGGCCGCATTCCGCGCTTCATCAGGGCTGTGTCAAGAGGCGCGGGGAACTCTTGAAACGGCGTGCGGCACGGCATTTGATGGTGCTGTGAACAGCGCCTGGCTCCTGCTCGACCGTCCGCCTCATCCGGCGGCTCCGTGTCGTGCACCGCGCTGCCCGGAGACGTCCGCCTCCCACTGAGACGTTTCTACACGCCTACGGGGCGCGGCGATCTGATCGCTGCGCCCCCTTTTTGTCCCCGCATACCTCAGGCCCTGACGCGCCCGCTTGGTATGCCCATCCCCTTTGTCGCTCTTCCCTGGAATGGATCATGCCCGTCTTCAACCTCTCCTCCCGTACTGTCCTGGTCACCGGCGCCACCTCCGGCATCGGCTTCGAGACCGCCCGGCAGCTCGCCGAGCGCGGCGCCACCGTCCTTGTGCACGGCCGCACCGCCGAGGATGCCCAGGCCGCCACCGACAGGCTCATCACGACCGCGGGCATCGACGGCGCCCAACTGTGCGGATTCGCTGCGGACTTCACGCGCCTGGAGGAAGTCGAGGCCATGGCTCGGCGCGTGGTCGCCGAGCACCCTCATCTCGACGTCCTGGTCAACAACGCCGGCATGGCCGCCCCTGAGCGGCACACCCTCACGGCCGACGGCAACGAGATCGCCTTCCAGGTCAACTTCCTCGCCCACTACCTGCTGACCTGCCTCCTGGAACCGGCGCTGATCAGCGAGCCGGGCGGCCGAGTGGTCAATGTGTCGTCGTCGCTGCACCGCACCGCCTCCATCCAGTGGAGCGATCCGCAGCGCGCCCGCCGCTACTCCCGCCTCGCCGCCTACGCCCAGTCCCAGCTCGCCCTCACCGTCTTCGCCGCCGACCCCCGGGTCACGGCCGTCTCCGTCCACCCTGGCATCTGCGAGACGGACCTGCTGTCCCTCTACGCGATCAGCGGTGCATCCGCGGCAGAGGGCGCCGGTCATGTCGTACGCCTCTGCGACCCGGCGGTGGAGATCGTCAACGGCGCCTACTACGACCGCGACCAGCGCGTCGAGCCCGCCCAGGCCGCAACGGAGGACCGCACCGTGAAGCGCCTCACCAAACTCGCCGACCAGTTGGTAAGCCACCACGCCTGAAGAACACCCCACCCACCTGAAGGACCCGGCCGCCTCAGGAACCCCGCTGCCCTAAGAAGGAGAAGGCGGCCTCCCGAGCACGAAAGGCCCGTATGCCCATGTCCAAGCGCTCCCGCAAGAAGAAATCCCGCCGTAGGAAGAAGGCCAACCACGGCAGCAGGGCCGGACAGCGCTGAAACGCCGAGCGGGGTGGCCCCCGGCCCCAACCGGGGCCACCGCGACCGTCACAAGGAGGCTCCGTGATCGAACTCTCCCCCGACCAACTTCCCGCGCTCTCCAACTGGTTCGCGGCCGGCCCCCCGGCAGCAACAGCACTCGCCGAACATGCGCTGGTATCAGGAGCCGGTCGCTTGTGGGCCGACCGCGCCGTCGACCCGCGTGCCATAGCCGTGGCTTGCGCCGATCACCTCCTGCTCCGCGGCGAACCAACCGTCCTGTCCCCGCTCGCACTCGGCGCCTTCGCCGCGCACTATGTGCAGGCCCCTGCCCGCTTCCTGCCCCTGCTGGGCAACGCCTTCGATCTGCTCGTGCCCTGGGAGCGCATGGCGTACCTGCACCGCGTGCCGGTGTCGGCTCCGCGGCCACCCCGCGGCGTGACGGTGCGTCGGTTGGCACCGGGGGACGCTCCGGCACTCGCCGCGCTGGGCCCTGACTCGGCGTGGGTCCATGCCAGTTGGGGTGGCCCGGCCGGTCTCGCCGCATCTGCACACGGCTGGGCGGCCTTCGAGGACGACCGCATTCTCGCGGTGGCCTGTACGTACTTCCGTGGCAGCAGATGTGAGGACGTCGCCTGCGTGACCGTTCCCGAACGCCGCCGACAGCGCCTCGCCCTGGCCTGTGTCACGGCCCTGTGCCAGGACATCGCCGCCCGCGGCCACACCCCGAGCTGGACCTGCTCCCGCGACAACCGGCCCAGTCGGCTCCTCGCCTGGACCGCCGGCTTCCGTCTGGAGTACGAGTACGTCCACCACTTGACCGGACAACCGGCCCGCCGCGTCGCCGGACTCACCGCCTGAACACCGCCCGACAACGAGGAGCCCTGATGAAGCCGCACCGCGCACCCCTCGCCTCGATGAAGATCCTCAACGGCGCCCACGAGCTGTCGGTCCACGGCCTGAGACGGCGGGACGACTCCTTCACCGTCCACTACACGATCGCGCCACCCCTGCCGGACGCCGCGGACTGCACCCCCGTGTTCCTGGCCCTGGAGGCCATGGACGACGTCGGCAACGAGTACTTCGACTGGGGCGGCGCCTACGGACCTGCCGGCGACGGCACACATACCGACGGCAGCATCTCCGCACAGCCCGCCCTGGCGTCCAACGCGTGTGAGATCCGCATTCGGCTCACGTTCCACCGCGACGGCGAGGAGCACCCGTGTCACCTGATGCTGCGTACCTCAGCCACCAAGTCCTGAGGCCGGCGCACTGACCACCGTTTCGGGGACATGAGGAGGAGTGACACGAGGCCGCCATATTGACGAACACTATGGCGAAAATACTGCCGTCGCGTACCCTGACCTGGCCGTCGTGTCGATGGCTGGATCTTTTCGCGGTACGACAGGAGCACACGATGGCCGCCTCCGCCCCTGCCGGTTCTTCGTCCGGGGCTGCCGTACGGCACCGCCTGCGCGGGTGGATGCTGGAAGGCCTGACCGATATGGCCAAGCGCCACCCCGGCCCGCATGCAGGGCCGCAGAGCGCCCATCAAGGGCAGTCGTGGTGGCGGGTGATGTGCCTGACGGGTGTCGACTACTTCTCCACCCTCGGCTACCAGCCGGGGATCGCGGCCCTGGCCGCCGGGCTGCTGTCGCCGGTCGCCACCATCGTGCTGGTCATCGTCACGCTGGCCGGCGCGCTGCCGGTCTACCGGCGGGTGGCCGAGGAGAGCCCGCGCGGCCAGGGCTCGATCGCGATGCTGGAGCGGCTGCTGTCCTTCTGGAAAGGCAAGCTCTTCGTACTGACCCTGCTGGGCTTCGCCGCCACCGACTTCCTCATCACCATCACCCTCTCGGCGGCCGATGCCTCCACCCACCTCGTGGAGAACCCGCACGTCAGCAGCGTCCTGCGCAACCAGCAGATGGTCGTCACGCTGATCCTCGTCGCGCTGCTCGGCGCGGTCTTCCTCAAGGGGTTCCTGGAGGCGATCGGGGTAGCGGTCGCTCTGGTGGGTCTCTACCTCTTGCTCAACGTCGCCGTGGTGGTCGTCGGACTGGGGCATGTGCTCACCGCGCCGCATGTCGTCACCGACTGGTCCCAGGCGCTGACCACCGAACACGGCAACGCGCTGGCGATGGTGGGAGTGGCGCTGCTGGTCTTCCCGAAACTGGCACTGGGCCTGTCCGGATTCGAGACCGGCGTCGCGGTCATGCCGCACGTACAGGGCAGCCCCGGCGACACCGAAGAGCGTCCTGCCGGGCGGATCCGTGGCACGAAGAAGCTGCTCACCACCGCTGCCGTGATCATGAGCGTTTTCCTGATCCTCACCAGCTTCATCACGACCCTGCTCATCCCCGCGGACGCGTTCAAGCCGGGCGGCGAGGCCAACGGGCGCGCGCTGGCCTACCTCGCGCACGAGTACCTGGGCTCCGCCTTCGGCACGATCTATGACATCTCCACCATCGCCATCCTGTGGTTCGCCGGCGCCTCGGCCATGGCCGGGCTGCTCAATCTGATGCCCCAGTACCTGCCGCGCTACGGCATGGCCCCGCACTGGGCCCGTGCGGTGCGCCCGATGGTGCTGGTCTTCACCCTCGTCGCCTTCCTGGTGACCTGGATCTTCAACGCCGATGTCGACGCCCAGGGCGGCGCCTACGCCACCGGTGTCCTGGTCCTGATCAGCTCCGCCGCGATCGCCGTGACCATCGCCGCCCACCGGGCCGGGCAACGAGGCTGGACGATCGGCTTCGCCGTGATCTCCGTGGTGTTCCTCTACACCACCGTGGCGAACGTCATCGAGCGGCCCGACGGCGTGAAGATCGGCGCCTGCTTCATCGCCGGGATCATCCTGGTGTCGTTCCTCTCCCGCCTCGCCCGCGCCTTCGAACTGCGCGTCACCAACGTGGTGCTCGACGAGATGGCCGAGCGGTTCATCCGCGACATCTCGCACCGCAAGATCCGCTTCATCGCCAACGAGCCCGACCAGCGCGATCTGGCCGAGTACCGCGACAAGCTCCAGCAGATCCGCACCGACAACGATCTGGAGGGCGAGGACTTCGTCTTCGTCGAGGTCACCCTCGGTGACCCCTCCGAATTCGAAAGCGAGCTCCGGGCTCGCGGCGAGGTGCTGCACGGCCGCTACCGCGTGCTCTGCCTGGAGAGCTCCACCGTCTCCAACGCGCTGGCCGCCCTGCTGCTGCACGTACGCGATGCCACCGGCCAGCGGCCGCACATCTACTTCGAATGGACCGAAGGCAACCCCATCACCCAGTTCCTCCGCTTCTTCCTCTTCGGCCAGGGCGAGGTCGCCCCCGTCACCCGTGAGGTCCTGCGGGAGGCCGAACCCGACCGGGAACGCCGCCCCCGCGTCCACGTCGGCTGAGCGGGCACACAGCGCCTCGACATCAAGGGCGCGACAAAGATGAGCGACACGACATCAGGGAGTCGCCAGGAGAGCAGGCAGCCACCCACAGCCTGCCTACTGTCGGCGGAATGGGACGGCGAACCGCTCCCGCCGCGGCGATGCGCGCCGGACGGCCGGACACAGCCGTCGACCGCCACTGGCGTGCGGATGCGCGGCGCGCCCTTGCGTACTCCCTGGCGTTCGTCGGTCTGATCATGCTGCTCGACTGGGGCACGGGTAGCCTCACGCTGCCCCGCGCCGGACTCTGGGCCGTGCTCGGGCTCCTGGTCCTTGCTGTCTTCCTTCCGTCACGCGTGACCGCGGGCAAGGGGTGGCTCGCAGTGCGGGGCCTCATGGGCGAGCGCCGGGTGCGCACCGACGCCCTGGTCTCGGTGCGGCGCTGCGGCGGCATCGCCACGCACCTCGTCCTACGAGATGTGCACGGACAGTGGCTGGAACTCGGTCCTCATGTCCTGGAAGCCAATCCGCTCCTCTGGCACCTGCTCGACGCCGGCGCCCGCCGCTCCCTCGAACGCGGCACGCTGCGCCACGGTGCGCAGGTGCTACAGGCGCTGGCGGACCGGATCGACGGGCAGGAGGCGCGCGCAGTCCTCGAAGCTTCCGGGCTGCTGTGAGCGACTGCGGAGAGGGCACCTCGGGGACGGGCGGCGGTCGACTGCCGGCCGTGCTGTCAGCCGCGGCAGGCATCCTGGTCGCGGCGTCCGGCCACGAGGACAACTGGCCGTAGTGGCACTGTCCCGCCCAGCCTGCCCATCAATGGCCGGTGGGGTGGCATCCCGGGGTGTGACATCGCCGGCGACAGCGGCGTCCGGGCCGAATGCAACTGCAAGTCGTTAGAACTCTGGCAGTAACCCGACAACACCCGGTAGATTTCCTTGCGGAGTGCCGGGAAGTCTGGTCGGCGGCGGTTCAGTGACAGCCGAAGCCATCGAGAGACGAGTTCGTGACCGACCTTACTGCCCTCCTGCTGCTCGTCGTGTTCGCCACTTTGGTCGCCACGGGCGCCCGCCACTGGCGCATCCCCGCTCCCTCACTACTTGTCGTCGGCGGCCTCCTCATCGGGCTGCTGCCCTGGATACCGGACGGCCAGGTAGCGCCCGAAGTGATCAGCGTCGTTGTACTCCCGCCGCTGCTCTACGCGTCCGCCGAGGAGATCCCCTGGCGCGAACTGCGCATGGTTTGGCGGCCGGTGACCGTCCTCGCCTTCGGCCTGGTGCTGGCCACCGCGGCCGCCGTGGGCGCCGTGGCTGCCGCGGTCACCCCGCTGAGCACCACCATGGCGTTCGTCCTGGGCGCGGTGCTGGCCAGCACCGACCCGGTCGCCGTGACGGCCCTGGGACGCAAGATCGCGCTGCCGCCCCGCATCCAGGTACTCGTCCAGTCCGAAAGCCTCTTCAACGACGCCACCAGCCTGGTCCTGTTCAAAGTCGCGGTGGGCACCGCCATAGCCGCCCATGCGGTCACCCTGCCCGCGGCCGGCGGTCAGTTCCTGGTGCTGGGCGGGGGCGGGGCGCTGGTCGGCGGCGCCGTCGCGGGTGCGGTGGCGCTGATCCGGCGGCGGACCGAGGACCCCGTCCTGGAGACGGTGATCGCCCTGGTCACGCCGTACGCCGCCTATGTTCTCGCCGAGGACCTGCACACCTCCGGCGTCACCGCCGTCGTGGTCGCGGGGGTGGTGCTCGGCAGCACCGGCCACAAGCTCACGAATGCCACCATCCGCCTCCAGGTACACGCCGTCTACGGCACCGTGGTCTTCCTCCTGGAGAGCGTCGTCTTCGCCCTCATCGGCCTCGAACTGCCGGCTCTCGTACGCCAGCTGACCGCGGACGAGCACAGCTGGCCGCTCGGCGTGCTCGCGGTGGCCGCCACCGTGATCACCGTACGGCTCCTCGGAGTCCTCCCGCTCTCCGCCGTCATGCAGCGCCGCCGCGGCAATGGCACCGTGACCTGGCGCATCCCCGCGGTGGTCTCCTGGGCCGGCACCCGTGGCGTGATGCCGCTGGCAGCCGCCCTGTCCATCCCCTTGGCCGCCGACGACGGCACCCCGCTCCCCCACCGCCCCCTGATCCTCGTCCTGACCACCGGCGTCGTCGTCTTCACCCTCATCCTCCAGGGCTTCACCCTGGCCCCGGTCGTCCGCTGGTCCAAGATCGCACTGGAACCGGAACACACCGCCCGCGAAGAAGCCCGCGCCCGCGCCGGCCTCGCCAAGGCCGGGCTGGGCTGCCTGGACGAACTCGAAGCCGCCGAGGCCGCACCCGCCACCCTCATCAACCAGCTGCGCCGCGGCCTGCTGGCCCGGCTCGACCAGGCCGACGCCGACCAGGACGACGACACGGCCCCGTCCTCCTCGGCCTCCGCCGCCGGCTACCGCGAACTACGCCGCACCGTGATAGCCGCCCAAACCGCCACACTCCAACGCCTCTACGCGGACAACCACATCAGCGACCTCACCCGACGCCGCCTGCAACGCAGGCTCGACCTTGAGGACGCCGGCCTCGGCGACGCATGATCCGAACATCTCGCAGCCCTCGGAAGATGCCGGCAACCCTCAAAACCGGTCCGGGAACTTGACGACGATCACCAGCAGCCCGACCAGCGATGCCGCCACCAGCAGCCCCACGATCCGCTCCACGCTCACGACACCACCGCCGGCATGTCTCCGCACATGCTCACGGCCCTCCTCGATCCTCCGCTCACCCTGACTGACTCCACCGTGGCTGCCGACGCGAGGACAGACGAGCATCACAGCCGGTTCCCTAACGGAATTCGAATGGCTCAGGCACCCGACTGGAGCACGTCCGCATCTTCTGCCCGCGTGGCGTACGCCCTCGGCGCACGGGAGGACGTCGCCGCCTTCGATGGAAAGGTTCGAAGGCCCGCTCCCAGTCGGTGAGTTGGATGCCGGGGCCACGGTCGATGCGTAAGTGGCTCGCTTGGGAGCCTGACGGTTCTGCACCGGGCCGCCGCCGAGGCGCGCTCCACCGGGCTGCCGTGGAGCGCTGGCCGACCACCGCCGTCAGCCCGGTTCAACGCAGTTCCCGTGACGTGCCTCCGCAGGTTGCCACGTAGCCGTTAGGGATGCGTCAATGTCGCGCTAATGGCCGTAAGGACCGCGTCAACGAGGGGCGAGAACGAGCCACCGACGCGATTCCCTCTCCTGGTCCGTTCAACCGAACCTCTCAGGAGTTCACGATGGCCGATGTGGCCTTCGTGGTCACCACGATCGCGGTCTTCGCGCTGGTGGCCCTTGTCGCCAAGGGGGTGGCAAAGCTGTGACCGCCGAAAACCTCATCGGCCTGATCGTGGCCGTCGCCCTGCTGGGCTATCTCGTCCTCGCCCTTGTATTCCCGGAGAGGTTCTGAGCCGCAGATATGAGCCCCGTTCTTGCTGACGTGCTCCAGGTCACCGCGCTCATCGGCGCGCTCGCCCTGGTGCACCGCCCGCTCGGCGACTACATGGCCGCCGTCTACTCGTCCAAGAAGCACCTGCGCGTAGAGAAGTGGATCTACCGCAGCGTCGGCGCCAACCCCGAGGCCGAGATGCGCTGGCCCGCGTACCTGCGCGGCGTCCTCATATTCTCCGCGGTCGGCGTGCTCTTCCTGTTCACGATGCAGCGCGTACAGGACAAGCTGCCGCTGTCGCTCGGCTTCAAGCCGATCACCCCGGACCAGGCCTTCAACACGGCCGCGTCCTTCATCTCCAACACCAACTGGCAGTCGTACTCGGGTGAAGTGGCCATGAGCCATGTCACCCAGACCGCCGGTCTGGCCGTGCAGAACTTCGTCTCCGCCGCCGTGGGCATGGCGGTCGCCGTGGCGCTCGTACGCGGCTTCGCCCGGTCCCGCACCGGCGAACTGGGCAACTTCTGGTCCGACCTGGTGCGCGGCACTGTCCGCATCCTGCTCCCGCTCTCGGTGATCGCCGCGATCATCCTGGTGGCGTGCAGTGCGATCCAGAACTTCGGCGACATCCACCACATCACCACCCTGACGGGTCAGAAGCAGGCGCTCAGCCCCGGCGCGGTGGCGTCCCAGGAGGCCATCAAGGACCTGGGCACCAACGGTGGCGGCTTCTTCAACGCCAACTCCGCCCACCCCTTCGAAAGCCCCAATGGCCTCTCGAACCTCCTGGAGATCTTCCTGCTGCTGGTGATCCCGTTCTCGATGCCGCGGACTTTCGGCAAGATGGTGGGTTCGATCAAGCAGGGTTACGCGATCGTCGCGGCCATGGGCATCGTCTGGTTCGGTGCCGTCATCGCGGTGACATGGCTCGAGTACGCCCACCCGGGCACCGCCTCGCAGCTCGCCGGTGGTGCGATGGAGGGCAAGGAGCAGCGGTTCGGTGAGGGCGCCTCGTCGCTCTTCTCCGTCTCCACCACCATGACGTCGACCGGATCGGTCAACTCCTTCCATGACTCGTTCAGCGGCCTGTCCGGCGGCGTACTGCTGCTGGGCATGATGCTCGGCGAGATCACGCCCGGCGGTGTGGGCTCGGGCCTCTACGGCATGCTCATCATGGCGATCATCGCGGTGTTCCTCGCCGGCCTGATGGTCGGCCGTACGCCCGAGTACCTCGGCAAGAAGATCAGCACCCGCGAGATCAAGCTCGCGGCCTGCTACATCCTGATCACCCCGGCGCTCGTGCTGATCGGCACGGCCGTGGCCATTGCCCTGCCGGACGGCAAGGAAGCCATGACCAACATCGGGGCGCACGGATTCTCCGAGGTGCTCTACGCCTACACCTCCGCCTCGAACAACAACGGTTCCGCCTTCGCGGGCTTCGGCGCCAACACGCCGTTCTTCAACACCACGCTCGGCCTGTGCATGCTGCTCGGCCGGTTCCTGCCGATGGTGTTCGTGCTCGCCCTGGCCGGCTCGCTCGCCGAGCAGAAGCCAGTCCCGGAGACCGCGGGCACCCTCCGTACCGAGAAGCCGCTCTTCACGGGCCTGCTCGTCGGCACTCTGCTGATCGTCACCGGTCTGACCTTCTTCCCGGCGCTCGCTCTGGGCCCGCTCGCTGAAGGGCTGTCGTCATGACCACCGATTCCAAGAAGCACGAGGACGCCATGTCCACCGCTACCCCGACCCCGGCGCCGCACAGCGACATCCCCACCGGGCACAAGGACGACGGGCGCGTGGGCGCGGGCCTGTTCGACCCGAAGCAGCTGGTGAAGTCGCTGCCCGACGCCTTCCGCAAACTCGACCCCCGGGTGATGGTCAAGTCCCCGGTCATGTTCGTGGTCCTGGTCGGGTCGGTAGTCACCACTGTCCTGGCGGTCAAGGACCCGGGCGTGTGGTTCGGCTGGGTCATCGCGGCCTGGCTGTGGCTGACGGTCATCTTCGCCAACCTGGCGGAGGCGGTGGCCGAGGGCCGCGGCAAGGCGCAGGCCGACACCCTGCGCAAGGCGAAGACGGACACGGTCGCGCGCCGGCTGTCCGAGGACGGCAAGGCCGAGGAGGAGGTCCCCGGCACCGAACTGCGCATCGGCGACCTGGTCGTCTGCGAGGCCGGCGACATCATCCCCGGTGACGGCGATGTCGTCGAGGGCGTCGCATCCGTCGACGAGTCGGCGATCACGGGTGAGTCCGCTCCGGTCATCCGGGAGTCCGGCGGTGACCGCTCTGCGGTGACCGGTGGGACGAAGGTGCTCTCCGACCGCATCGTCATCAAGATCACGACGAAGCCCGGTGAGACCTTCATCGACCGGATGATCAACCTCGTCGAGGGCGCCGCACGGCAGAAGACCCCCAACGAGATCGCGCTGAACATCCTGCTCGCCTCGCTCACCATCGTCTTCCTGCTCGCGGTCGTCACCTTGAAGCCGTTCGCCCTCTACGCGGGTGCGGACAAGCAGACGTCGCTGATCGTGCTGACCGCGCTGCTGGTCTGTCTGATCCCGACGACGATCGGCGCACTGCTCTCGGCCATCGGCATCGCGGGCATGGACCGGCTGGTGCAGCGCAACGTGCTGGCGATGTCGGGACGGGCGGTGGAGGCCGCCGGCGACGTGTCGACGCTGCTGCTGGACAAGACCGGCACCATCACCCTCGGCAACCGTCAGGCCGCCGAGTTCGTCCCCGTACGAGGCACCACCGAGGCCGAGGTCGCGGACGCCGCTCAGCTCTCCTCGCTGGCCGACGAGACGCCCGAGGGCCGCTCCATCGTCGTCCTCGCCAAGGAGAAGTACGGGCTGCGCGAGCGCCACCAGGGCGAGCTGGAGCACGCCGAGTGGATCGCCTTCACCGCCCAGACCCGGATGTCGGGTGTGGACGTGGACGGCCGCAAGGTCCGCAAGGGCGCGTCGGGTTCGGTCCTCGCCTGGGTCCAGGAGCGCGGCGGCGAGGTCGCTGACGACGCCCAGCAGCTCACTGACGCCATCTCGCAGGCCGGCGGCACCCCGCTGCTGGTGGCCGTCGAGGACGACAAGGGCGCTCGCGTGCTGGGTGTCATCCACCTCAAGGATGTCGTCAAGGAAGGCATGCGGGAGCGGTTCGTCGAGCTGCGCCGTATGGGCATCAAGACCGTCATGATCACGGGCGACAACCCGCTGACGGCCAAGGCCATCGCCGACGAGGCGGGCGTGGACGACTTCCTCGCGGAGGCCACGCCCGAGGACAAGATGGCGCTCATCAAGCGCGAACAGGCCGGCGGCAAGCTGGTCGCGATGACCGGCGACGGTACGAACGACGCACCGGCGCTCGCCCAGGCTGATGTCGGCGTGGCCATGAACACGGGTACGTCGGCCGCCAAGGAAGCCGGCAACATGGTCGACCTCGACTCGAACCCGACCAAGCTCATCGAGATCGTCGAGATCGGCAAGCAGCTCCTGATCACGCGAGGTGCGCTGACGACCTTCTCCATCGCCAACGACGTCGCGAAGTACTTCGCGATCATCCCGGCGATGTTCTCGATCGCCTACCCGGGCCTGGACAAGCTCAACATCATGGGCCTGGCGTCGCCGGAGTCCGCGATCCTCTCGGCGGTCATCTTCAACGCGCTGATCATCATCGCGCTGGTGCCGCTGGCCCTGAAGGGCGTGCAGTACCGGCCGATGAGCGCCGACAAGATGCTGCGGCGCAACCTCGGCATCTACGGCCTGGGCGGACTGATCGCACCGTTCATCGGCATCAAGATCATCGACCTGCTCATCTCTCTGATTCCCGGAATCGGGTGACCGCCGTGAACAACTCCGTAGCAAGCACCCTCCGGCTGGCGTGGGCGTCGCTGCGCATCCTGCTGGTCCTGACGGTCGTGTGCGGCGTGATCTACCCGCTGGCTGTGACCGCTATCGCGCAGGGGCTCTTTCACGACAAGGCCAACGGCTCCGAGGTGAAGGTCGACGGCAAGGTCGTCGGCTCCGAGCTCATCGGTCAGAGCTGGAACCTCAAGGGAACGGACAAGCCCGACCCCAAGTGGTTCCAGGGCCGCCCCTCCAACAGCGGCTACGACCCGCTGGCCACCGGCTCCAGCCAGCTCGGCGCCAGCGACCCCACCCTGGTCAAGAATGTGAAGGCAGCGAAGAAGCAGGTCGCCGAGTTCAACAGCGTGCCGCAGTCCCAGGTGCCCAAGGACGCGGTCACCGGTTCGGCCTCCGCCATCGACCCCGGCATCTCCCCGGACTACGCCGAGATCCAGGTCAAGCGCGTGGCCGAGCACAATGGGCTAAGCGTCGCCCAGGTCGAGAAGCTGGTGAAGGCCCACACCGACGGCCGTACCGCCGGCTTCCTCGGTGAGCCCGCGGTGAACGTCCTGAAGCTCAACATCGCGGTGAAGGAACTCGCTCAGAAGTGAGAGACCCTGTCGGGGGGGGGGGGGGGGGGGGGGGGGGGGGGGGGGGGGGGGGGGGGGGGGGGGGGGGGGGAGGAGGGGGGGGGGGGGGGGGGGAGGGGGGTGGGGG